>JANOXU010000259.1:0-18704 GCA_031418595.1 Burkholderiales bacterium | reverse complement strand
GTCACTGTCTCGCCAGGGGCAGGTCAATGCGCTGGTCGAGAACTACGGGCATGTCATCGTCGACGAGTGCCACCATGTCGGTGCGGTGTCTTTCGATGCCATCCTCAAGCGAGCCAGAGCCAAGTTCGTGCTCGGCCTGACAGCGACGCCGATTCGTCGTGATGGGCAGCAGCTCCAACCGTCCCTTCTGCCGCCAACCTGGTGCCAGGCGGCCATCCGCAGGCCGCACACGCAGGCGACCATCTCATGGTTGCGCAGCCCATCTTGCTGCGCCTGGCGATGGTCATGCGGATCACTGGCCTGGCCAGGTCAACGATCTACAAGCTCATTTCGCAGAACCAGTTCCCGGTGCCGATCAAGCTGTCCAGGCGAGCGGTCGCCTGGCTGCAGTCTGAGATCGAGACCTGGGTGTCGTCGCGCGTGCGCGCGCACTGAGCCTCGCCAGAAGCCGACGCTCGCCGAATCGCCGCCACCGGTCCACGGGCCGCTGGCGGCGTTCTGTTTTCCGCGTCCCGACGGCTGACCGCGACAGGACTCGCTGGCTGCTGAGGTTAGCCCCACGCATTGCCAGATCCCAGCAAAAGCGTTGTAGGCTTTTTGTAGGCTTCCTGAGGACTCCAGAAAGACTAAGGGCCTAGAAAGTTAGCTTTTGCTCACTTTCTAGGCCCCGTCATTACTGGTGCGGCTGGCAGGAATCGAACCCACGACCCCTTGGTTCGTAGCCAAGTACTCTATCCAACTGAGCTACAGCCGCGCAGCCGCACAGTATATCAGTCGATGGCCGCGGCTCTTTGCTCGAACTGCTGCGCGCGCAACTCGTCGCCTTCATCGCGCGCCAGGCTGGCCAGCATGCGGGTGATGCGCCGGCGTGCGCCGCCAGCCAGGTCAGATGACGACGCGGCGGCTTCAAGTGCGCGGCGGGCCTTGCCCCAGAGCTGGCGTTCGGCAAAGGCCACGCCCACGGCTGCCACCACGGCGGGTTCGTCAGCATGGCGGGCCAAGGTGGCCTCAAGGCGAGGCAGCCACTCGATGCCCAGGCCGGCGGTGGATTCCATCAGCGCCAGCGCCAACTGCGCACGTTCGGCAGGGGCTTGCTCTGCCAACGCATCCCACAGCGGGCGCAGCCAGGTGCGCGCATCTTCGGGCGCGCCCAGCGCGCTGGCGCGCAATGCAGCACGCGCCACGATGAGGGCGTCACGTTGTTCGCTGGCTTCGAACTGCGCCCACACGCGGCGCAGTTGTTCGCTGTCGTGGGCACCTTCCAGGGCTTCATAGGCCAGGGCGCGCATCAGGCTGCTGGCCACCGTGGCGGTGAACGCTTGGTGCTTGGCCAATTGCCGCGCCGTGTGCAGCGCCGCCACCGGCTGGCGCGCCATGCGCTGGGCCTGCAAACGCAAGCGCAGCGCGTGGGTGCGGCGCGCCACACCGGCCGGCATCTCGGCCAGCCTGGCCAGGGCGCGTTCAGCGTCGCGGTCGTCCAGCGCCCATTGCACGGCCAGCAAGGCAGCGCCGTCAGCGGCGGTGCGCGCTGCGGGTGTGGCGGGTGCAGGGGGCAGCCGGGCCAACGCGGCGTCGCGCCCGCCGCGGTCTTGCATCTGGTGCAGGCTGCTGGCCGCCAGCATGTGGGCCAGGGTCTGAAACTCGGCGTCAGTGCGCAGCGTGGGCACGTCGGCGCTGGCTTGCAGCGCCCACTGTGCTGCTTTGTGGGCACGGCTGAAGCGCGCCGCGAAGTGTTCAGCCAACGCGTTGTGCAAATGGGCATGCGCCGTGCGTTCACGCCGCAGTTCGCGCCATTGGCGCGCGCGCCGCGGCAGGCCGACCAGGCTGATCAGCGCCTGCCCGGCAGCGCTGAGCAGCAAGAACGCCAACAACCACAGCACGATGAACAGGTTCAACGACAGGTCGGTGCGCCAGCCGCTCCAGTACAGGCTGACCAGCCCGTCGTTGCTGCCCAGCGTGATGGCCGCCACCACCGCCACGGCAAACAGCAGCACGAGCCAGATCACGCCGCGCATGGCCGAGCGTTCGCGCTAGCGCCCGGCCGCGACAATGGCGGCCAGTGTTTCGTCGGGCTTGGGAATGCTGATGCTGCGCGCCTGCGCGGCCACCTGGCGCACCAGCTCGCTGGTGCTGGCCACGCGCCGCGCACTGCGGTCGAAGTATTTGTCGAGCGCCGCCTGGGCCGCGCGCAGATCAGACTGCACGATGTCGAACTGGCGGCTGAGCAAGGCCAGGCGCGCATTGAGCAAGCGCAGTTTGAGGTTCTCGCGCAGAAAGAAGGCCTGCTCGGGCGCGATCAGCATGCCTTCGGGTTGGTCGATGCGGGTCACCCGCACCAGCTCGCGCGCTTCGGCCCAAACTTGCGCGGCAATGGTCTGCCAGGCGTGCTGCAGTTGCGCCAACCATGGCGCGTCTGGCGCCACGCCGGTGCCCGACACGCTCGCCGCAGCGGCTTCGCGCGCAGCAGCGCGCGGCTGCGGCACCGACAGCAGCGGCAACTCATCGACCAGGCGGATGGCTTCGTCCAGCCGGATGGTGAGCGCGGCCAGGTCGACCACGCCTGCGGCCTTGGCACGCTCAATGTCATGCGCCAACGCGCGGCGCACGCGATCCAGCCGCGGCTGGCTGTGGCGGGCCAACCGCTCTTCGCTTTGCTTGAGCGCGGCCAGCAAGGGCTCAACGCTGCCGGTGAGCGCGCTGAGTTGCTGCGCCACGCGCACCGCGGCCTCGAGATCGGCCACCACGTTCTCATCGCGCGAACGCGACAAGGCTTGAATCAGCTCTTCAAGTTGGGTGCGCTGCATTGCGCTTTCACTCACCCGCGCTTCGAGCAGCGCCAGCTTGGCGGTGGCGTCGCGCGTGGTGTCTTGTGCCTGCTTGGCCACGGCTTGCGCCGCGGCGGCCTGGTTGGTGCTGTCTTGCTGGCGGCGCACCAGTTCTTGCTCCAGCGTGCGCACCTGTTGCTGCGTGGTCCAGGCAAAGAACACCGCCGCGCCGCACAGCAATGCCAGCAGCGCGGCGCCGGCCGCCAGCCAGGCCCCTGCGGCGCCACGCGGCACGGGCCGCGTTGCGTCCATGCCAAGGGGCATGGGTGCGGTGGCGGTGGCAGTGGGGGTGTCGCTCAATGCGGGCTCGGTGCGGGCTCGATGCAGACTGCGCGGCCCCGGCCGGGGCGCTGTTCAGCGCGGCGATTGTATCGAGCGGCTCCACCAGGCCAGCAGCTCGTGCAGCAGCGGCGGCACCTCGTCAACCCGGCCAAAACCCAGCTCGCGCGCACGCTGTGCGATGCGTGCGTGGCTGGCCAGCGCCTGGCTCGCCGGCCAGTGGGCTGCAAGCTGATGTTTGGTGGCCAGGGCTTGCAGATGGTCGATCGCCTGGCTGCTGCTGAACCACCACACCTGCGCTTCGGGGCGGGCCAAGGCGCTGCGCAGCAAGGCCAGCTCACTATCGCCCCAACGCGGCAGGCGGCGCCGGTAAGTGCACACGCTGGTGACAGCCGCGCGCTGCGCCGCCAGGTGCTGCGCCAGCCAGTCGCGCCCGCCTTCGCCGCGCACCCACAGCACGCCCCGCCCCTGCCAGGCCTGGTGCTGAAGCACGGCCCACAGGGCTTCGGAATCGAATGGCGGCGCCGCCGGCGCCACAACCTGCGCCGCCGGCACACCCAACGCGCAAAGTGCCGCGGCAGTACCCGGCCCCACTGCCGCCGCGCTGGTGTGCGCCGGCCAGGCCATGCCGGCAGGCCGCGCGGCAAAGAAGCACTGTGCGGCGTTGCTGCTCACGAACACCGCCAGCGCTTGCTGCGCCAGGCCGGCCCAGGCCTGCGCCACTTCAGCCGTGGCGCGCAGCGGTTCGATCTCGATCAAAGGCAAGGCCACGGCCGGCACGCCTTGTGCGGCCAGCCGCTGCACCCATTCCTGCGCCTGCGCTGCCGGGCGGGTGACGATCAAACGGGTGTCGGCCAAGGTCTATGGCCAGTTATCAGGCACTCAGGCCACCGGCATTTGCAGGTAGCCGGCTGCACCTGCGGCGTGCAGGCCTTCGGCCACCTGGCGGCCCAGCGCCTCGGCTTGCAGCACGCTGCTCACCGGGGCCTCGGCGCCGCAAGCCAGCAGTGGCCGGCGGATGTCTTTGGCGTCCCCCAGCCGGGCCTGCAAGTGCAGCACCGCGCCGCGCCAGGTGCCATGCGCGGCCAGCGGCACGCTGCAACTGCCGCCCAGGCTGCGCGAGACTTGCCGCTCGGCGGCCACGGCCAGCAGCGTGGCCGGGTGCGCCAGCGTGGCCAGGCCTGTGCGCAAGGCTTCGTCGTCGGCACGGATCTCCAAGCCCAGCGCACCCTGGCCGGCGGCGGGCAGCATGGCATCGGGTTCGAAGTGGCTTTGAATGCGCGCATGCAGGCCCAGCCGCAGCAGGCCCGCGGCGGCCAGCACGATGGCATCGAACTGCCCTGCATCGAGCTTGCGCAGCCGCGTGTCGAGGTTGCCCCTTAACGGCTCGATGCGCAGGTCTGGCCGCAGCGCCAGCAACTGCGCCGCGCGGCGCAGGCTGCTGGTGCCCACGCACGCCCCTTGCGGCAGCGCGGCCAGGTTGGCGTGGCGCGGGCTCACAAAGGCGTCGCGTGGGTCTTCGCGTTCCAGCACGGCGGCCAGCACAAAGCCTGCGGGCAGCTCCATGGGCATGTCTTTGAGCGAATGCACGGCCATGCGCGCACGGCCCTGCTCCATCGCCCATTCGAGTTCCTTCACGAACAAACCCTTGCCGCCGATCTTCGACAGCGGCTGATCCAGGATCTGGTCGCCGCGCGTGGTCATGCCCAGCAGGCTGCTGCGCAGGCCCAGGCGCTGGCTCAGCAGCCCGCGCACATGCTCGGCCTGCCACAGCGCCAGGCGGCTTTCACGGGTGGCGATGATCACGTCTTCACTCATGGCCGGCGATTATCCAGAACGCCCACGTCGCCCCGACTTTGCTGTCTGCGCTTGCGCACGTTGGGTAACATGGTTACATCGCCCGGAGCCCAATTCATGCCGAAAACACCCGCCACGAAACCAGCCCTGCGTGCACCTTCTGCGCGCCCGACCAAGAGGGTGGCGGGCGATGCGTCCGACAAAAACCAGCCCTTGGTCGAGGATATTCGGTTACTCGGCCGCATCATCGGCGACGTGATCCGCGAGCAAGAAGGCGCACCCGCATTTGAGCTGATCGAGCGCGTGCGCAAGCTCTCGGTGGCCTACCGCCTGAAGCAAGACGCCAGCGCCGGGCGCGTGCTCGACCGCGTGCTGAAGAACCTGTCGCTCGACCAAACGGTGAGCGTGGTGCGCGCCTTCAGCTACTTTTCGCACCTGGCCAACATCGCCGAAGACCGCCACCACGTGCGCCGCCGTCTGCACCATGAAGCGCAGGGCCACCTGCAGGAAGGCAGCCTGGGCGTGTGCTTCGAGCGCCTGCACCGCGCCAACCTGCACGCCACCGACATCGCCGAGGCGCTGGGCCAGGCCTACATCGCCCCGGTGCTCACCGCCCACCCCACCGAAGTGCAGCGCAAGAGCATCCTAGACGCCGAGCGCGCCATCGCCGAACTGGTGGGCCAGCGTGACGGCCTGCACACCGAGCGTGCGCTGGCCGAGAACACCTCGCTCATTCGCGCGCGGGTGACCCAACTGTGGCAAACGCGCATGCTGCGCACCGCCAAACTGAGCGTGGCCGACGAGATAGAGAACGTGCTGAGCTACTACCCAGCCACATTCCTGCGCCAGATTCCGCGCCTGTACCGCGAGGTGGAAGATGCCCTGCCCGGCCGCCGCGTGCCCACCTTCTTGCGCATGGGCCACTGGATCGGCGGCGACCGCGACGGCAACCCCAACGTGGCCGCGCCCGCCTTGCGCCGCGCGCTGGCGCGCCAAGCTGAAACGGCGCTGCGCTTTTACCTCACCGAAGTGCATGAACTGGGTGCTGAGTTGTCGATGTCCTCGTTGCTCGCGCCCGTGTCAACAGCGATGCAAGCGCTGGCAGACCAGTCGCCCGACCACAGCGAACACCGCAGCGACGAGCCTTACCGCCGCGCCCTGATCGGCATGTACGCGCGCCTGGCCGCCACACTTCAAACGTTAACCGGCACCGAAGCACTGCGCCACGCCGTGGCGCCCAGCCAGGCCTACACCCACCCCGATGAGTTGGCGCAAGACCTGGGCGTGATTGAAACCTCGCTGCGCGGCCACGCCGCCGGTGCGCTGGTGGCGCCACGCCTGGCGCCGCTGCAGCGCGCGGTGGCGGTGTTCGGCTTTCACCTGGCCACGCTGGATCTGCGGCAAAGCTCCGACAAGCATGAAGCCGTGGTGGCCGAGTTGCTGCGCGTGGCGCGCATCGAGCCCGACTATTCAAGCCTGAACGAGGCCCAGCGCACTGAACGGCTGCTGGCGCTGCTGAACGATGCGCGGCCGCTGCGCGTGCAAGGTGCGGCGTACTCCGAGCTGGCGCAAAGTGAACTCGTTGTGTTCGAAGCCGCGGCCACGTTGCGCGCCGCGCACGGCCCGCACAGCATTCGCCACGCCATCATTTCGCACACCGAAAGCGTGAGCGATTTGCTCGAAGCCCTGCTGCTGCACAAGGAGTGCGGCCTGCTTACCGGCACGCTTGACGCCGCGGCGCACAGCGCCTTGATCGTGGTGCCGCTGTTTGAAACGATCGATGACTTGCGCCGCGCACCGCAGATCATGGCGGCGTACTACGCGCTGCCCGGCATCTTGCCGCTGCTCAAGCGCAGCGCGGTGGAGGCTGCGCCGGTGCAAGACATCATGCTGGGCTACAGCGACAGCAACAAGGACGGCGGCTTCTTCACCAGCAACTGGGAGCTGTACCGCGCCGAGACGGCTTTGGTCGAGTTATTTGATTCGTTAGAGCCCGAGCACGGCCTGCGCTTGCGCCTGTTCCACGGCCGCGGCGGCACCGTGGGCCGCGGCGGCGGGCCCAGCTACCAGGCGATCTTGGCGCAGCCACCGGGCACGGTGCGCGGCCAAATTCGCCTCACCGAACAAGGCGAGGTCATCAGCTCGAAGTATTCACACCCCGAAATCGGCCGGCGCAACCTCGAAACCCTGGTGGCGGCCACGCTCGAAGCCACCTTGCTGCACCCCACGCAAAGTGCCACCAAGGCGCAACTGCAAGCGGCCGCCGAGATCAGTGAACTCAGCTTCCAGGCCTATCGCAAGCTGGTGTACGGCACGCCAGGTTTCACAGAGTATTTCTTCGCCACCACGCCGATCCGCGAGATTGCCGAACTGCACATCGGTTCGCGCCCGGCCATGCGGCCCAAAGACGGCAAGCTGCATCGCGCCATTGAAGACCTGCGCGCCATCCCCTGGGGCTTTTCATGGGGTCAGTGCCGCCTGGCGCTGCCCGGCTGGTGCGGCTTCGGCTCGGCCATCGACGGCTACTTGAGCGACGCCGCCACGCGCGAGCCCCGCCTGGCGTTGCTGCGCAAGATGCACCAGGCCTGGCCGTTCTTTCGCACCTTGCTGTCGAACCTGGACATGGTGCTGGCCAAGAGCGATTTGCGCATCGCCGCGCGCTATGTAAGCCTGGCCGAAGACCAGCGCGCGGCCAAGCGCATCTTCGCCTTGCTGCGCGCCGAGTGGCAGCGCACCGACGCGGCGCTCACCCTCATCACCGGTGAAGCGCAGCGCCTGCAAAGCAACGCCGCGCTGGCGCGTTCCATCGAGCACCGCTTCCCCTACATCGACCCGCTGCACCACTTGCAAGTGGAGCTGATGCGCCGCTACCGCGCCAAGAAGGGCGGGCTGGGCGATGACGATGCCGATGCGCGCATGAAGCGCGGGATCCACATTTCGATCAACGGGATTGCGGCGGGGTTGAGGAATACGGGTTGAAGGCGGCCGCCATGGTTCACCTCGGCCCAAGTCCACGCGCCACCCGCCGGTGCTTCCAGCGCGCCAGCTCTGTGACCACCCTGGCCGCAAGCAGCCGCAGCACGGCCTTGCGCAAGCGATATGGCCAGGGCGAGAAGTCTTTGATCGCAGCGCGATCGGCCACGCGCGTGGCGGCCACAGCGGCGGGCAGCCCGGCCACGGCGCTGTCATGCACGAACAGCATCAAGTTGTAGCGGTACCAGGGCTCGACGGCCGGGTCGTCTAACACCTTGCTGCGCAGGAAATCGAACAGGTGGTAGCCGCGCTGCGCGAAGCGGTCGCGCCAATGGGCACAGGGTTTCTCGTTGATGTGGTCTTCACCGCCCTGCCCGGGCACGGCGGCCGAGAACAACACGATGGGGCCGTGGCGCACCAGGTTGTCGATCAGCGCGTCGCTGCGCGCGGCGCTCACGTGCTCGGCCACTTCCAGGCACTGCACCAGGTCAAAGCGGCGGCCCAGGTCGAACGGCTCGGCGATGTCGCCGGGCTTGAAGCATTCGGGCGCGACCAGCAACAGGCTGCGGTCCACATAGTCGCCGTCGATGCCCACCACGTCGGCCACGCCCAGGCGTTGGTGCACCGACAGCCAGGCTCCCGCGCCGCAGCCCACGTCGAGCACGCTGCGCACGCTCAGAGCTTGCAGCAGGTGCGGCAACGTCGCGCCGGCCGAGCGCGCCGAGCCTTCACGCTGGTAACGGTAGAACAGGGCGCTGTACTGGTGCGTGCGCGCCAGGTTGGGGTGCGGACTCTTAGGCATGGAAGGGTGGTGTGACTGAGGCGTTTGGGGTCAGGCGTTGGGCGTTAGGTTGGCGTTCAGCCCACGGCGCGCAGCAGCAGGTACAGCCCGGCCACAGGCACGCGCTGGTCGGTGCGCAGCGGCTCGTGCACGATGTCGAGCACCTCGAAAGCATGTGCCTGCGAAAGCGCGCGCAAGTAGCGCGCCGACTGCGCGTAGCGCGAGCTGCTGCGCAGTTCGTAGTCCAAGGCGTCGCTTGCCTCCTCCACCGAAAAGGCGAACAGGCCGCCGGGCTGCAGCACGCGCGCCGCGCCTTCGAACACCGGCTCCAGGTCGCCCAGATAGATGAAGACGTCGGCGGCCACCAGCAGCCCGTGCCGCGCAGTCGTGTGCTGCAGGTGCTCGGCGATGTCGGCCTGCACCAGATCGTCGTAGAGACCGCGCGAGCGCGCCTGCGCCAGCATGCGCGCCGACAGGTCGACGCCGAGCAGGTGCTGTGCCAGCCCCCGCAGGTGCGGGCCACACAGCCCGGTGCCGCAGCCCAAGTCAAGCGCCGACACCACTGGCTGTGCCAGCCGCGCGCACAGCAGGCGTGCCAGCACCGCCGGAGCGCGGTACTGCAACGGCCCGAGCAACTGCGTGTCGAAGCTGTCGGCGTAGCCGTCGAACAGCCGCTCGACGTAGCCGCGCGGCGGTCGCGCCGGCGCAGCGGCACCGGTGAGCGAGGCCAGCAGGTAGCCGTTGACGGCCGGGTCGGCGCCCAGCTCGATGGCCCGCTGCAGCGCCTGCGCCGCCGCCTGTGGCTGGCCCAGGTCCTTCAACAAGCCCCCGCGCAACGCCCAGCCCTCGGCCAGCGTGTCGTGCAGCGCCAGCAGCCGCTCGGCGCATTGCAGCGCTTCGGGCAGGCGGCCCAGCTGCGCCAGCGCCAGCGCGCGCTGCAGCCAGCCCTCGGCGTGCCCGGGTTCGGCCTGCGTGGCCTGCTCCAGCAGCGCCAGCGCATCCTGCGGGCGGGCCAGCGCCAGCAGCGTGGCGCCCAGGTTCGTCAGCGTCGAGGGCCGGCCCGGCAGCAGGCGCAGCGAGTCGCGGTAGTGCTGCTCGGCCTGCACGAACTGCCCGTCCTGGTGGCAGCGCAAGCCGTCCAGGAAGCGGGCCTTGGCGGTGTCGAAGTCAGTATTCATCGGTGGGTCGCGCGCGCGTTCAAGCGCTGCGCAATGTCGTGCTGGGCGCGCCAACCAACGCTATCACCAGGATCAGGCGCTCGGGCACGCGGGCTCGTGGCGCTCCCGTCGCGCATTGCAGCGGCCACCCGAAACTGTGTAAAGCCGATGGTTCGCGGTCATCGCCGCCAGCGGCCAAGCCGTTGCTGACCCACCCAATCGACCGGAGCAGCACCATGCATCAACCACGGCCCCTCCTTGCCGCCCTTGCGCTGGCGGCTGCGGCATTGAGCAGCGCTTGCGTCATGGTGCCCGCGCGTGGCTATTACGGCGGCACCTCGCCTGATGGCGGTGGCTACTACAGCGGTGGCCCGGTGGCCGTGGCGCCGCCACCCATGCAGGCCGAAGTGGTGACGGTGGCGCCCGGGCCGGCCTATATCTGGATCGGCGGCTTCTGGAACTGGGTGGGCGCCCGCCACGCCTGGGTCGGCGGACATTGGGCGCCGCAGCGGCACGGCCACCACTGGGTGCCGCATCGGTGGCAGCGCGAAGGCGGCGGCTGGCGCGCGGCGCCTGGGCGCTGGCAGCGGCACTGACGCGCAGCGGCGGCCTTCAGCCGGACCACGGGGCCGTCGCACCGCCCTACCCTGCATGCTGCAGCAAGGCTTCGCGCACCGGCCCGGCCAGCCGCCTTGAGACGGCCAACCACTCCCCAACCGGCGCCACCTGCACGGCCCAGCCCTCGTTGCCCGGCTCATCGGCCAGCACGCGGCGTTCTAGTGCTCGCACGGCGCTGCGTGCGACCAGGGCATTGCGGTGGATGCGAATGAACCCCGGGCCCAGGCGCTGTTCCAGATCGCTCAACGCATCGTCCAGCACATAGCGGTGCTGCGCCGTGCGCAGGGTGACGTACTTGGCCTCGGCCTTGAGGTACAGCACCTCGTGCAGCGCAATGCGCAGCACACGGCCGCGGTCGCTCACTACCAGGGCTTGCTGCGCAGCGGCTGGCCACAGCGCTGGCTGCAAGGCCAGTGCGCGCTGCGCCACGCGCTGCAAGGCGGCTTGCAGGCGTTCGGCGCGCACCGGCTTGGTGAGGTAGTCCACCGCGTCCAGCTCGAAGGCCTGCAGCGCATGCTGGGCATGGGCGGTGACGAAAACGATGGCCGGCGCGGGCACCAGCGTGCGCAGGCCTTGCGCCAGTTGCAGGCCACTGGCGCCGGGCAAGGCGATGTCGAGCAGCATCACTTCAGGCTTCAGCTCACGCGCCGCGGCCAGCGCGCTGGGTGCATCGGCCGCCTGGCCCACCACCCACGCCGCGGGCTCGCGGCAGCCTGACAGCAAACTGCACAGGCGCAGACGCGCCAAGGGCTCGTCATCCACCACCAGCACGCTCAAGGCAGCGGGCTTCGGCGCGTTCACAGCGGCACCACGATGCGCGCCCGGTAAAGCTCGCCCTCGCGCCACACATCGAGCTGCCCGGCCACGTCGTGCAGCAGGCGCAGCCGCTCAGCCACGTTAGCCAGGGCCAAACCCATGCCGGGGTTGGCGCTCTCGGCCGGCACGGTGTTGGTCACCAGCAGCACCGCCTGGCCGCGGCGCGCGCTGGCCTGTACCCACAACTGCGCGCCGCTGGCCGAGGGCTCCACGCCGTGGCGCACCGCGTTTTCAACCAGCGGCTGCAACACCAATGGCGGCAAGCGCGCGGCGCCGGCTTTGGCGTCGATGTCCCAACTGATCTTCAGGCGCGCGCCGTAGCGCAGTTGCTCGATCGCCAGGTAGCGCTGCGCCAGGGCGATTTCTTCATCGAGCGACACCGACGCGCCGCCTTCACTCAAGGCGACCCGGAACAGTTCAGCCAAGTCTTCGAGCAAGCTTTCAGCCTGCGCCGGGTTGATGCGCACCAGCGCGATGGCGGTGTTCAGCGCGTTGAACAGGAAGTGCGGGCGGATGCGCGATTGCAATTCAGCCAGGCGCACCCGGGCATCGCTGGGCTGCCACAGCCGCGCGCGCAATTCGAGCCAGCCGCCGGCCAGGCCGGCCAGGCCGGCACCGGCCAGCGGCACGCCCGCCCACTGCCACGGCCCGGGCGCCTGCACCAGGCCCATGGCCCACAGCGGCGCCCAGGCCAGCAGCGCGGCCGCAGCGCCCAGGGCCAGCAGCACGCCGCCGCGGGCCGGGCCATCCTGTGCAGCCAGTTGTTTTTTGAAGGTGCACACCGCGGCCAGCCACAGCAGCGTGGCGCACAGGCCGGTGAACCCGGCCGCGGCAGCCAGGGCCAACCAATCCGACGCACTGCGCGCCACCAGCAGCACGCCCACCGCCAACACCGCCTGCACCGCCAGCAGCACGCGCAGGGCCAGGGCGCTGCTGCACACATCGAGCGCGGTCAGCGCCAATGCGGCCTGTTGCTCGCGCTGGCCGTGCAGGGGGTCGAAGGCGGTTGCGGCGAAGGTGGTGGACAAGCCATCGGCCGCGCGCGTGCTGTTCGGCCACAGGCTGGGCGCGCGCGTACCGGCCATGTCGCTGGGCGCGAAGTCGGGGTCCAGCGGGTCGGGGCGTGGGCTCAAGCAGGCGCCTGTGCAGCAAGGGGCGTGTCGATAATACGTGCCCCCTTGCCCCGTGACGCCGCGCGCTTGCGCGCCCGTGCCCATGTCTGACAACCCTTTAGAGAACAAAGCCCAAGCCTGGTCTGCCCTGTTCAGCGAACCGATGAGTGAACTGGTGAAGCGCTACACCGCCAGTGTCAGCTTCGACCAGCGGTTATGGCGCGCCGACATTGCCGGTAGCCTGGCACATGCCGAGATGCTGGCGCACCAAGGCATCATTGCCGCGCAAGACCTGGCCGACATTCAGCGTGGCCTGGGCCAGATCAGCGCCGACATCGAAGCCGGCCGCTTCGAGTGGAAGCTCGATCTTGAAGACGTGCACCTGAACATCGAAGCGCGGCTGACGCAACTGGTGGGCGACGCGGGCAAGCGGCTGCACACCGGCCGCTCGCGCAACGACCAGGTGGCCACCGATGTGCGGCTGTGGCTGCGCGACGAGATCGACGCCCTGGCGCCTCTGCTCAGCGCCATGCAGCGCGCCTTGGTGGAGTTGGCGGCGCAACATGCCGACACGGTGATGCCGGGCTTCACGCATTTGCAGGTGGCGCAGCCGGTGAGCTTTGCGCACCACCTGCTGGCCTATGTGGAAATGTTCGCGCGCGACGCTGAACGTTTGAGCCAGGTGCGCGCGCGCACCAATCAACTGCCGTTGGGCGCGGCGGCGCTGGCCGGCACCAGCTACCCGCTCGACCGTGAGCGCGTCGCACGCAGCTTGAAGTTTGAAGGCCTGTGCCAGAACAGCCTCGACGCCGTGAGCGACCGGGACTTCGCCATCGAATTCACCAGCTTCGCCGCCATCAGCATGGTGCATGTCTCGCGCCTGGCCGAAGAGCTGGTGCTGTGGATGAGCCAGAACTTCGGCTTCATCGACCTGGCAGATCGTTACTGCACCGGCTCGTCGATCATGCCGCAGAAGCGCAACCCCGACGTGGCCGAACTGGCGCGTGGCAAGACCGGCCGCGTGGTGGGCCACCTGATGGGCCTCATCACCTTGATGAAGGGCCAGCCGCTCACCTACAACAAAGACAACCAGGAAGACAAGGAGCCGCTGTTCGACACCGTGGACACGCTGCGCGACACGCTGCGCATCATGGCCGAAATGGTGGCCGGCATCATCGTCAAACCCGAGGCCATGGAACGCGCGGTGATGAAGGGCCACGCCACCGCCACCGACCTGGCTGACTACCTGGTGAAAAAGGGCCTGCCGTTTCGGGATGCGCATGAAACCGTGGCCCATGCGGTGCGCGTAGCCTCGCAACAGCAAGTGGATTTGAGCGCCCTGCCCCTGGCCACGCTGCGCGGCTTTCATGCCGCGATTGACGACGACGTTTACACCGTGCTCACGCCGCGCGGCTCGCTGAATGCGCGCAACACCCTGGGCGGCACGGCACCAGCGCAGGTGCTGGCGCAAGTGGCGCGGCACCGCGCGCGCCTGGGCTGAAACGTTAACTACCGCGCCCCACACCATAACGAGGAGACGACATGGCCAAAGACTTCAGCGAAATGGAAGACTCCAACGCGAGCGCCAGCGCGAGCATTCATGAGGTGTCCTTGCCCGAGCGCCGGCAACTGCTGCAAGGCAGCGTGGGCGTGCTGGCCGGTGCGTTGTTCGCGCCGCTGCTGGCCGGCCTGGGCGGCTGTGCCACGGCGCAAGGCATGGCCGGCCCCAAGCTCGGCTTCAAGGCCATCGCGCCCGGCTTTGGCGATGCACTCGTGGTGCCCGAAGGCTATGTGGCCGAAGCCCTGGCCGCCTGGGGTGAGCCGGTGGGCATCGCCGGCGCCATGCCGGCCTGGCGCGACGACGGCAGCAACAGCGCCGCCGACCAGGCCGTGCAGATGGGCATGCACCACGACGGCCTGCACTTCTACCCCTTGAGCGGCAGCAGTTCGCGCGGCCTGCTGGTGATGAACCATGAGTACCCCGACGACGGCCTGCTGCACCCCGATGGCATGGCGACATGGACCGCGCAAAAAGTGCTGAAGTGCCAGAACGCGCATGGCGTGGCGGTGATTGAAGTGGAGCTGAAAGACGGCCGCTGGCAAATGGCCCGGCCCAGCCGCTACGCCCGCCGCTTCACCGCCAACTCGCCGTTCGCGGTGCAAGGCCCGGCCGCTGGCCATGCGCTCATGCGCACCGCGGCCGACCCGGCCGGGCGCACCGTGCTGGGCACGCTGAACAACTGCGCCAGCGGCATGACGCCCTGGGGCACCTATCTTTCCGGCGAAGAGAACTTCATCAACTACTTCAGTTGCGGTGACACGCCTGACGCTCACCAGCGCCGCTGGGGCGCGCGCAAGACCGCCTTCTTTCGCTGGCCCGAATATGACGCGCGCTTCGATGCGACAAAAAACCCGAACGAGTTGAACCGCTTCGGCTGGGTGGTCGAGATCGACCCGATGGACCCGGCCAGCACACCCGTGAAGCGCACGGCGCTCGGCCGCGCCGCGCATGAAGGTGCCTGGGTGGCGACCACGCGCGACCACCGCGCCGTGGTCTATTCCGGTGAAGACGCGCGCTTCGAATACATCTACAAGTTCATCAGCCGCGACCGCATTGCGCCGGGCGGCGCCGCCGCCAACCGCGAATTGCTCGACCACGGCACGCTGTACGTGGCGCGCTTCGATGCCGACGGCAGCGGCCGCTGGTTGCCCCTGGTGCAAGGCCAGGGCCCGCTCACCGGCCACAACGGCTTTGCCGACCAGGGCGATGTGGTGATCAAGAGCCGGCAGGCCAGCGACCTGCTGGGTGCCACCAAGATGGACCGGCCTGAGTGGCTGGCCATCGACCAGGCCAGCCTGACCGTGTTCTGCACCCTCACCAACAACAGCTCGCGCGGCGCCAAAGACATGCCGGGGGTGGACGCCGCCAACCCGCGCGCCAACAACGTGATGGGTGGGGTGATCCGCTGGAAAGAGCGCAACGACTTCGACGCCCTGGCCTTCGACTGGAACCACCTGGTGCTCGCCGGCGACCCGGCTAACGAACGACAAGAGGCAAAAGGCAATGTGAAGGGCGACATCTTCGCCTGCCCCGACGGCGTGGTGTTTGATGCGCGCGGCGTGCTGTGGCTGCAGACCGACGCCCATGCCAGCCAGATGTACAAGGGCGAGCTGCGCAGCATCGGCAACAACCAGATGCTGGCCTGCGACCTGGCCACGGGCGAGATCCGCCGCTTCCTCACCGGCCCCACCAACTGCGAGATCACCGGCGCCACCTTCACGCCCGATATGCGCAGCGTGTTCATCAACGTGCAGCACCCCGGCGAAACGCCCAGCGACCGCAGTGACCCGGCGGAGCCGGGCAAGTTTTCGCGCTGGCCCGACTTCAAACCCGGCGGGCGGCCACGCTCGGCCACGGTGGCCATTCGGCGGCGCGATGGCGGCGTGATCGGGACCTGAGCTGCCGGGTTAACGAATCACCCAAGCCACGAGCTGGCGTTCCACATAGTCGCCATTCGCCACGCCCGGGCAAACGGCGGCATTGCAGGCGTTCACCGTGACTTGATAGGTACGCCGCGTGGCGGCGGCCTCGGTGTGCGTGCCACTCAAGGTGCAACGCACCGTGGCTCGGTAGGTCGCCAAGGTGGCCGGCAGCACCAGCGTTTGCACTGCGGGGCACACCGCCACCGGCGTGCGCGTGATCTGAAAACGCGCCCACTCCATGCCGGCCTGGGCGGCCTGGTCGGCGCGGGCCAGTGAAATCTCTTGCGCCAGGCTGCTGTGAATGCCGCCGACCAGGCTCACGCCAAAGGCGCTCAGGCTGCCCAGCAACACCAGCGCAGCAATCACCAGCACGCCTGAGACCCCGCGCTGGCGGGCTCGGGCACCTTGGTGGGTGGCGCGGCGCATCAAGGTTCCAGCACCGGCGCGGTGAGCACCAGATCCGTCAGCTCCGGCACCACGCCACCAGAAGCCATGCGCAGGAAGCGCAGGCTGAGTTGAACCAGACCGCCGCGGTTGCCGGCACCCAGCGGCGTGAACGCAAAACGGCAACCCAGCACCCCAGTGGCCAGCGGTGCACTTTGCGCGCCACCAAACGCCACTGGCTGCACCGCGCTGATGGCATAGCCGTCATAGCGGGTCAGCAGGCGTGTGGCCGGGTTGCATTCGTAGGTGACGGGGCCGGAGACGATGTAGACATGACCACTTGTCGCCACGCTGGGAAAGTTCTTGGCCGTGATGTCCAGCCGCCGCCCGCCTGCCACCGTGGCCAGCGCCGTGAGCCTGCTCTTGATGCCCGCGGCCACCACCGCCGCGCCGCCGGTGTAGGGGTTGCCCACCGCCCCGGTGGCGGTGAGTGGGTTCACCACCACCCAGTCGGCGCCCACCAGCGGCGGGTCGCCCACCAGCGGCCCCAGCGTGGTGAAGCAGCGTTCGGTGCAGGCCGGCTCAAGTGAATCGTTGTTGCCCGCTGCGGCGCACACCGCCGGGCACACTTGCGCCGCGCCTGAAGCACCGGCACGGTGGCGGCCCTCGGCGCGCACCTCCAGAAATTCAAGAAACTGTCGCGCACCCACGCTGCGCAGGCGCACGCTGTTGGGCAAGGCGCGGGCCAGGTCGGCGTTCAGGCGGGTTTGCACGGTGTCCAGCTCGCGGCTCACTTCCACCCGGGCCTGCGCTTCCAGGTAGGCGCCCACCGGCATGCGCAACATGGGCACGGCGGCCATGGCCATCAGGCTGAGCAGGGTGATGGAGACGATCATCTCCACCAGCGTGAAGCCAAGAACCCGCTTGAATGAACCGTTAGATTCGATTCGGCGCATGCCGCACCTTCAGGCCTTCAAGCACGATGCCGCCTGAAGCCGGGCACAGCACAGTGACCACCACGCGCAGCACCTGCGGCCGCCCGAACGCATCGGTGGCGGCGATGCCGGTCAGCGCCTGCGCGGCCATGGCCACGCTGGCCGTGCAGCCCGCCAGCGCGCTGCCGGGCGGATTCAGCAGCGTGCCCGCCGCATCACAAATACCGGCGCAGCCGGGGCCGGGCATGGCGTAGGCCTGGTAGTCGCTCACGCCATCAAACCGGTTGGCCGCGTTGGTGCGCGTCTCGCCGGCCTCAGGCCCCAGCGCGTCCACCACGGCGCAGGCGCCGGCATTGGCGGCGGTGGTGGCGTTGGCACTGTTGGGTTCGCAATAGGTGAAGGGCATGCTGCGCACTTCGGCCAGCAGGGCTTGCGCCACGCTCAAGGCCTGGCGGTCGCGCAAGGCCTGCGCGCTTTGCGCCGAGAAGCGGCCGAACAGCAGCATGAACGAGCCGGCGGTGCTGCCCAGCAGCACGATCAGCACCAGCACGTCGATCAGCGTGAAGCCACGCGCCCGGCGCGCCCGGCCCCAGCGGCTATTGCACGATGCCGGTTTCACGACTGATGTTGAGCGCAAACACACCCACCAGCACAACCTGGTTCGCATTGGGCACGGGTTGGCCGCGGGCGTTGAAGCGCACTTGCGCCACCCCGGCCACCGGCACAGCGTTGGGCACGGGGATCACGAACGCGTTGCTGGCCGAAGGCTCTTGCACCGGCAGCGCCGGCGCGCAGCCGGCGGGCGTGGTGTACACGGCACTGGCCTGGGCCGGGGTGATGAGCACGCACACGTCGCGCTGCTGTGCGATGGCCAGCTTGCGCGCATGGTCGAGCATGCCCTTTAACTGATCACGAAAGCCACGTTCGCGCAGGGCGTTGCGGTCGGTCAGCCGCGGCATCGCCACGGCAGCCAGGATGCCCATGATGGACATCACCACGATCAGCTCGACCATGGTGTAGCCGCGCTGTCGGTGCGGCCACACGGCGTGCTTCAGCAGCCGGCGGTGTTGATGGCCGACAGCACCGGCGCCACGCCAATGGCGGCGGGCGCGGTGTAGCCGAACGAGCAGGTGGCTGCCACCGGCCCGCCGGTGACCTGCACCGTGGCCGTGGTGCCGGCAATGGTGACGGCATAGCCATCGGCCGCCAGCGTGGCCGCGGTGGGCGCACCTTGCGTCAGGCCAGCGGCTGCCACCACACCGGCCAGCGTGGCCGCGGGGTACAGCAGCGTCACGTTGACCAAGCCGTTTTCAGTACACAGGGTGCCCGTGCCGGCGGCCGGCAGGTTGGCCGTGCCACCGGCCGGGCAGGCCGCCGCGGGCTGGCCCACGCGGGCCATGGCCGTGCCGTGCACCAGGGCCGAGCCCGCCGCCACCGAGCCGCGCGCGGCGTTCAGCTTGGCGATGCGCCCGTCTTTTTGCAGGTTGGTGAAGCGCGGCAGCGCCACGGCGCTGAGCACGCCCAGGATGATGATGACGACGATC
>JANOXU010000258.1:0-3822 GCA_031418595.1 Burkholderiales bacterium | reverse complement strand
TGAACACGCCCACGCCGTACAGCATCGTGTGCCTGACCAAGGCGCGCGTGGCCAAGCTGCCGCTGCCGGCCTGGGTGCAGTTCATCGACCGCCACCCGCAGGTCAAGGCCGACTTCGAATACCAGGTGATGGGCTTGATGAGCGAGATCATGGCCCACACCATCACCCTGCACTTGCTCGACGCACCGGGCCGGGTGCGCCGCTTCGAGCGCAAGCATGCGGCGCTGGCCGAGCGGCTGCCGAAGAAGGAACTGGCGACCTACCTGAACATGGCCGCCGAAACCTTGAGCCGGCTGAAACAGAGCGGCAAGATTTAGAACAGCGCGACGTCAATCGATCGGCTGCTGCGCGCGCAGCGCATCCACCTTCGGCTTGCGCACCTTGGCCAGCGCCTTGGAAATCAACGGCCAGCACAGCATCAGCAGCGCCAGGGTGGTGATCGAGCCCACCAGCGGGTTCGACCACATGATCGAGACCTCGCCCTGCGACACCAGCATGGCCTGGCGGAACGAGTCTTCTGCCTTATCGCCCAACACCAATGCCAGCACCAAAGGTGCAAGCGGGTAATCGAGCTTCTTGAACACATAGCCGATGACGCCGAAGCCGAGCATGAACCAGACATCCAACATGGCGCTGTGCACGGTGTAGGCGCCAATGGCGCAGATGACCACGATCACCGGCGCGATGATCGAGAACGGAATGCGCAGAATGGCGGCAAAGAACGGCACCGTGGTCAGCACCACGATCAGCCCGACCAGGTTGCCCAGGTACATGCTGGCGATCAGGCCCCAGACAAAGTCTTTCTGCTCCACGAACAGCAGCGGGCCGGGTTGCAGGCCCCAGATCAACAAGCCGCCCAGCAGCACCGCCGCGGTAGGTGAGCCCGGAATGCCCAGCGCCAACATGGGCAGCAGTGCGGCCGTGCCGGCGGCATGGGCCGCGGTTTCAGGCGCGATCACGCCTTCGATCTCGCCCTTGCCGAAGTTCGGGCCGTTCTTGCTCATCTTCTTGGCCAGGCCATAGCTCATGAACGAAGCCGGCGTGGCGCCGCCGGGGGTGATGCCCATCCAGATGCCCACCAACGAACTGCGCAGCGAGGTGACCCAGTACTTGGGCAGTTGCTTCCAGGTTTCCCACACCACCTTGCGGTTGATGGCGGCGGACTTGCCCGAGAACTTCAAGCCCTCTTCCATCGACAACAGGATTTCACCAATGCCGAACAGGCCGATCACGGCGATGAGGAAATCGAACCCGCGCATCAAATCAGGAATGCCAAACGTTAGACGTAACTGGCCGGTGACCGTGTCCATGCCCACCGCGGCCATGGCAAAACCGATGCCCATGGCCACCAAAATCTTGAATGGCGAGCCCTTGCCCATGCCCACGAAACTACAGAAGGTGAGCAGGTACACCGCAAAGAATTCGGGTGCGCCGAACTTCAATGCGAACTTGGCCACCATGGGGGCCAGGAAGGTGATCATCAACACCGCGATCAGCGCGCCCACGAATGACGAGGTGAAGGCTGCCGTCAAAGCCTGCCCGGCCTTGCCTTGTTGCGCCATGGGGTAGCCATCGAACGTGGTGGCCACCGACCACGGCTCACCCGGGATGTTGAACAGGATCGAGGTGATGGCGCCGCCGAACAGCGCACCCCAGTAGATGCACGACAGCATCACGATGGCCGAGGTGGGCGACATGGTGAAGGTGAGCGGCAGCAAGATGGCCACGCCATTGGCGCCGCCCAAGCCGGGCAGCACGCCGATGATCACGCCCAGGATGATGCCCACGAACATCAGGCCCAGGTTCATCGGCGTGAGCACGACGGCAAAGCCCTGCATCAACGAATTCAACTCTTGCATGACATCTAACTCCGCAATGCGTGGCAGGACTCACAAGCACATGTGGCGCCGCCACGTTGCTTGAACCCCGCGGGGGGCGGCCGGCCGTGGCCGGCCTTGGGGCATTCAGTAGCCGAGGAAACGCAGGGGTTCCAGGCTGCCTTTGAACAGCGGCACCTTGAACCAGACTTCGAACATCAGGAAGAACAGCGTGCAGACAATCACCCCGGTGAGCACGCTCTTGAGCCGCGTGTACTTGCCCAAGATGATCATGAACGCGGCGATGTAGATGGCCGAGGCCACGTACAGGCCCAGGAACTGGGCGGCCAGCACGTACACCGCGGCCGGAATCAACACCTGCATGACGCGCTTGAGTTGCAGCTTGTTGACGAAGGCGCCGTCGTCGCGGGCCTTGCCGACCAGCGCCTGCACGAAGATGCCCAGGCTGGACAGGCACAGGATCAAGCCGATGTAGAACGGGAAGTAGCCGGCGCCGGGGCCGTCACTGGCCCAACGCGCGCCGAGCTTCCAGGCCGCCGTGGCAACCAACAAGCCGAAGGCGAAGATCAGTGCCGCTACGACCGCATCGACCGTGTGGTTGCGCGCCAGGGTCGGGCCCGCATCTTCAGCGTCTGGCTGTTCCGTGCTCATGAAGGCTCCAAGAAAGAGAGGCGCCTGCACAGGCAGGCGGTTGTGGTTTGGCTCGCACCCAAGGTGCGCCGCGCTCGGCGGCCACCAGGGCCAGGCGCTGGCCAAGCCCAAGCCGGGTTGGCGCGCCTGGGGCGGGGTTTTACTTGGCCATGAAGCCGGCTTCGGTCATGAGCTGCTTGTGCAACCCTTCCGCGCCTTCCAGCCACTTGCGGTACTCGGCGCCCGACACGGCGGTGGTGTTGAACGCGCCCTTTTCCATGAACTCTTTCCAATCAGCCGTGTCGCGCACCTTCTTCAACAGGTCGACGTAATACGTCACCTGATCGGGCGCCACACCCGGCGCCATGAAAATGCCGCGCAGCATCACGTAGTCAGTGGGCACGCCCGCTTCCTGGCAGGTGGGAATGTCGTTCCACGACATCGTGGTCGTGACCTTTTCCTTGTAGGGCATGCGCGTGTCGTCGAACACGCACAGCGGGCGCAACTGGCCGGCACGCCATTGCGCCACGGCCTCGATCGGGTTGTTGACCGTTGAATCCACATGTTTGCCCACCAGTTGCACGGCCACTTCACCGCCGCCCTTGTAGGGGATGTAGATGAACTTGGTGCCGGTGGCTTTTTCAAGGCCCGCAGTGAGAATCTGGTCTTCTTGCTTGGAGCCCGTGCCGCCCATCTTGAACTTGTTCGGGCCCGCAGCCTTCACGGCGGCGATGTATTCCTTGGCCGTCTTGTAGGACGTTTCGGCGTTGACCCACAGCACGAACTGGTCGAGCGCCATCATCGACACCGGCGTCATGTCTTTCCAGTTGAATGGCACGCCGGTGGCCATGGGCGTGGTGAACAGGTTGGACAGCGTGATGATGACCTTGTGCGGGTCGGCCTTGGCCTCTTTCACCGCCAGAAAGCCTTCAGCGCCAGCGCCGCCAGCCTTGTTGACGACGATCATCGTCTCCTTCATCAGCTTGTGCTTGACGATGATGCCCTGGATCAGCCGAGCCATCTGGTCGGCACCGCCGCCGGTGCCCGCGGGCACGACGAATTCGACCGGCTTGCTCGGCTCCCATGCCTGTGCCGGGCCGGCCAGCAGCGCGGCGGCAGCGGCCAGCGCCACGGGAATGAACCTGGCACCGCGGCAAAGGCGCTGGGTGCTGAATGTCTTGGGCTTGAACATGTGGTCTCCAAATGGAGGAAGTGGTGCCTGGCGGGGTGCACGCATTCGCTCGCAAGCCGGCTGCGCCAACGACTCTTTTGCGCCGAGCGATCGTCGCGCCGCCGCCCCGCTCCTGCGCTTGACCGCCGTCAAGTTCCGCGAAAAAAGCAATCGCGATCTTGA
>JANOXU010000257.1:0-6602 GCA_031418595.1 Burkholderiales bacterium | reverse complement strand
CCAGCTCGTTGTGTGGCCCCGCCACACGCCTCGCTGGCGCCTAGCCTGGCACGGCAACTCACCTCGGCGCGGGCCCGACCCAAAGCCCGACAGGCTCCTGGGCGCCGGCCGGCACCAGCGTTGCACGTATCTGCGCCAATGCGGCGGCCAATTCGCGCCCGCTGGTCGGGCGTGGCGCGGCCTGCTTGCTCAAGGTGCGTGCCACCACCGCGGCCAGCGCCGCCGGCAGATCCGGGCGGTACTGGCGCAGGTCGGGCGCCGGCACGCTGGCCACCTGGCGCAGCAGTTCGCCCAATGAGGGGTGGTCGTGCGGCAGGCGCCCACACAACAGCTGAAACAGCACCACGCCCAGGGCGTAGAGGTCGCCGCTCGCATCGGGCGGCGCACCGGCGAGCTGCTCCGGCGCCATGTAGGCCGGGCTGCCCAACACCACGCCCGTTCGGGTGCGCACCGGGTCTTGACCAACGGCCAGGCCGAAGTCGGTGAGTTTGACTCCGCCGTTAGGCAGGTCGACCATCACGTTGCCGGGCTTGACGTCGCGGTGCACCACCCCACACTCATGCGCGTGGGCCAAGGCCAGCGCCAGGCGTTCAACAATGTCCAGGCACAACAGCTCGGGCAACAGGCGCGCTGCCTGGGTATAGCGCCCCAGCTCACAGCCGGGCAGCAGTTCCATGGCCAGCCACAACCAGCCCCCTTGCTCGCCGCCTTCATACACCTGGGCAATGTCGGAATGCACCAGTTGCCGTGCTGCCGCGGCGCCTTGCAGGAAACGCGCACTGGCCAGCATGGCCGAGTCGCCTTGCGCGCCATGTGTTGCGGGCACGACCTTGAGCGCCACGGCGAGCTGCCGGGCGTCATCGGCGGCTAGGTACACCGCACCCGTTGCGCCCCGGCCAATCAAGCGCACGATGCGATACCGCCCCAGGCTGCGGCCAGCGGCCAGTGCGCTGGTGCGCACGGGCGCCGCGGTGCTCACAGCCGGCGCGTCACTGTGGCCATGCCTGGCGTTCAGGCGGGCCTGGCCTTGGCGGTGACCCTGGCTTGGCGATTGCGGTACCAGCCGAGCAACACCACCAGGCCTGCGCCGAAGGCGCCAGCCAGCAGGTGGCTCCAATCCGGCTGCACGCCGAAGCGTTCGATGACCGCCGGGTCGGTGATGACCATTTCGCCGGCCAGCCAGCCCAGCAGCGCCGCGCCCAGGGTGATGATGATCGGAAAGCGCTCCATCACTTTGATGAGCATGGTGCTGCCGAAAATGATGAGCGGGATGCTGATGGCCAGGCCGATCACCAGCAGCAAGGTGTCGCCTTTGGCCGCCGCCGCCACCGCCAATACGTTGTCCAGGCTCATCACCAGGTCGGCCACCAAGATGGTGCGGATGGCATACGCCATGCCGCGCGCTTCGCTGCTGTCAGAGTGATGATCGTCACCTTCTTGAACCAGCAACGACACGCCGATGTAGATCAGCAGCACGCCGCCGACGATCTTCAACCACGGCCACTTGAGCATCTCCACCGCGATCAGCGTGAGCACGATGCGCATCACGATGGCCGCAGCGCTGCCCCAGAAGATGGCCTTCTTCTGCTGATGCGTCGGCAGTGAACGCGCAGCCAGCGCGATGACCACGGCGTTGTCGCCAGACAGCAAGATGTTGGCCAGGATGATCGAACCCAGCGCGGCCCAGAAGGCGGCGGAGGTCATTTCCATGTCGGTCTCCGAGAGAAGCAAGCGGCGCAGGCGTGGCCGCTTGAAAGGGGCGCCAGTGTAGGCGTGCACCTGGCCCGCATCGCAGCGTAAAACTACGCACGGCACCCGAGCTGCGGGCGCCGTGGCGTGCTACAGCAGCGCCTTGAGCAGTTGCGCCATTTCGCTGGGATTGCGCGTGACGGTGAAGCCGCACTCTTCCATGATGGCCAACTTGGCTTCGGCGGTGTCGGCCCCACCCGAGATGAGCGCACCGGCGTGACCCATGCGCTTGCCCGCGGGCGCCGTGACGCCGGCAATGAAGCCCACGATGGGCTTGCGCATGTTGGCCTTGCACCAGCGTGCGGCCTCGGCTTCGTCGGGGCCGCCGATCTCGCCGATCATGATCACCGCGTCGGTGTCGGGGTCGGCGTTGAAGGCCTTCATCACGTCGATGTGCTTCAAGCCGTTGATCGGGTCGCCGCCGATGCCCACCGCACTGCTCTGGCCCAGGCCCAACTCGGTGTGTTGGGCCACGGCCTCATAGGTGAGCGTGCCCGAGCGGCTGACCACGCCGATGCGGCCCTTGCGGTGGATGTGGCCGGGCATGATGCCGATCTTGATTTCTTCGGGCGTGATCAAGCCCGGGCAGTTGGGGCCCAGCAGCAGGGTCTTCTTGCCGCCCTGCGCTTCCTTCAGCGCCATGCGGTTCTTCACGATCAGCATGTCCTTGACCGGAATGCCTTCGGTGATGCAGATGACCAGGTCAAGCTCGGCCTGCACCGCTTCCCAGATGGCCTCGGCCGCGCCGGCGGGCGGCACATAGATCACGCTGACAGTGGCGCCAGTCTGGCCGGCGGCTTCCTTGACGCTGGCAAAGATCGGAATGCCTTCGAGGCTTTCGCCGGCCTTTTTGGGGTTCACGCCGGCCACGAAGCAGGCTTTGCCGTTGGCATAGGCCTGGCAGCCCTTGGTGTGGAACTGGCCGGTCTTGCCGGTGATGCCTTGCGTGATGACGCGGGTGTTCTTGTCGATGAAGATGGACATGGCGGCGCTCTCTTTAGTTGACAGCCGCGACGATGCGCGTGGCCGCTTCGGCCATGGTGTCGGCCGCGATGATGGGCAGGCCGCTGTCGGCCAGCAACTTCTTGCCGATCTCTTCGTTCGTGCCCTTCATGCGCACCACCAGCGGCACGGTGAGGTTGACCGCTTTGCACGCGGCGATCACGCCTTCGGCGATGGTGTCGCAGCGCATGATGCCGCCGAAGATGTTGACCAGGATCCCCTTGACCCGCGGGTTGGCCAGCATGATCTTGAAGGCCTCAGTCACCTTCTCGGCCGTGGCGCCGCCGCCAACGTCAAGGAAGTTGGCCGGCTCGCCACCAAACAGCTTGATGGTGTCCATGGTGGCCATGGCCAGGCCGGCACCGTTGACCAGGCAGCCGATGTTGCCGTCGAGGCTGATGTAGCTCAGGTCGAACTTGCTGGCCTCCACTTCCAGCGCGTCTTCTTCATCGAGATCGCGATAGGTCACAACATCAGGCTGGCGGAACAACGCGTTGGCGTCGAAATTGAACTTCGCATCCAGCGCCTTGACGTTGCCGTTGCCTTCGAGGATGAGCGGGTTGATCTCGGCCAGGCTGGCGTCGGTGTCCATGTAGCAGGTGTACAGCTTCTTCAGCAGGTCCACCGTCTTCGCCTGCGATGCTTCGGGCAGACCGATGCCGCGCGCCAGCGTCAGTGCCTGCTCGTCGAGCAAGCCCAGCAGCGGGTCAATGAAGACCTTGATGATCTTTTCGGGCGTGGCGTGGGCCACCGCCTCGATGTCCATGCCGCCTTCGGAGCTGGCCATCATCACCACCTTCTGCGTGGCGCGGTCGGTCAGGGCAGCGACGTAGTACTCGTGCTGAATGTCGGCGCCTTCCTCGACCAGCAAGCGGCGCACCTTTTGCCCCTGTGGGCCGGTTTGGTGGGTCTTGAGCTGCATGCCCAGAATCTGGCCGGCATGTTGTTCCACCTCGGCCAGGCTGCGCGCCAACTTCACGCCGCCACCCTTGCCGCGCCCGCCGGCGTGGATCTGCGCCTTGACGACCCAGACCGCGCCGCCCAGCTTCTGTGCGGCTTCCACCGCTTCACGCACCGTGAACGCCGGGTAGCCGCGCGGCACGGGCACGCCAAACCGGCGCAGAAGTTCCTTGCCTTGGTATTCGTGGATTTTCATGGGGCTGGGTCTAGGAGGGAGTGGATGGCAGCTGCGCCGCCCTGCGCACGATGCCCGCCTTGCGGGCGGCCACCCCACACGCAGCGTGGCGGGCAAACCCGGCGATGTTAAGGGCCGCGAGATGGCGAGCGGCTGACAACACTTAGGCAGCGCACCGGCCGAGCGCATGCAGCGGCCGCTCAGCGGCCGTTCAGCGCTGAGTATCAGCCTGCGTCAGCATCGCCCTCGCCCGCCAACACCTTGCGGATCACATCCATGCTGAAGCCGCGTGCAGCCAGGAAGCGCATCTGTTTGGCGCGCGCGCCGGCGTCTGCGGCGGGTGCGCGGAACTTGCGCGCCCACACCGCCTGGGCGCGCTGAAGTTCAGACGCTGCGAGCAACTGCTTGTCTGTGGCGTCGAGCACCAGCTTGTGCTGCGCCAGTTCGCCTTCGATGCGCCGGTTGCCATAGCGCTGTGCCCGGGCCTGAATGCGGCTTTCGATGAAGCGCACATCGCTGAGCAAGCCCTTCTCGGCCAAGGCCTCGAGCAGGGCGTCAACTTCGCTAGCACGGCTGCTGGCGGCCTCGGCGTCACTGTGGTTGACGGCCGCAGTGGCCGGCTCATCGTCGAACCCTGGCTCGCCCATGCTGGGCGGCTCGGCATGCGCGGCAGCCGCGCCCGTGGCCAGGCGCGCCGCCTGCCACAGCAACTTGCGTCGCAACTCAGTGCGGCTGTGTTCGCGCTGGGCCAGCCATTTCAGTGCACTGCCTCGAAGTGTGGCGGTGGACACGCGGCCGCCGGGAAACAAGCTCAAGCGGGCTCAGGCCGCGGCGTCTTCACCACGCACAGGTACGCCATTGGCTTGGCGCACCCGGTTCTCAATTTCCAGTGCGAGGGCTTCGTTCTCGCGTAAGAACTCGCGCGCGTTGTCTTTGCCCTGGCCGATTTTTTCGCCCTTGTAGGCATACCAGGAGCCGGACTTTTCAACCACCTCGGCGGCCACGCCCAAATCGACCAGTTCGCCTTCGCGGCTGATGCCCTCGCCATAGAGGATGTCGAACTCGGCGGTCTTGAACGGCGGCGCCACCTTGTTCTTCACGATCTTGCACTTGGTTTCGCTGCCGATGACTTCGTCGCCCTTCTTGATGCTGCCGGTGCGGCGGATGTCGATGCGCACCGAGGCGTAGAACTTCAGCGCGTTGCCGCCGGTGGTGGTTTCGGGGTTGCCGAACATCACGCCGATCTTCATGCGAATTTGGTTGATGAAGATGACCATGGTGTTGGTCTTGTTGATGGTGGCGGTGAGCTTGCGCAGCGCCTGGCTCATGAGCCGGGCATGTAGGCCGGGCAGGGAGTCGCCCATTTCGCCTTCAAGCTCGGCCTTGGGCGTGAGCGCGGCCACGGAGTCGATGACGATCAAATCCACCGAACCCGAACGAACAAGGGCATCGACGATTTCAAGCGCCTGCTCGCCCGTATCGGGCTGGCTGATCAGCAGCTCTTGCAAATTGACGCCGAGCTTTTGCGCGTACTGCGCATCGAGCGCGTGTTCGGCGTCGATGAAGGCGCACACGCCGGCCAGCTTTTGCATTTCGGCAATGACTTGCAGCGTGAGCGTGGTCTTGCCCGACGATTCAGGGCCGTAGATCTCAATCACGCGCCCGCGCGGCAGGCCACCCACGCCCAAGGCAATGTCCAGGCCCAGCGAGCCGGTGGAAACCACCTGGATGTCGGGCGCCACTTCGCCGTCGCCCAGGCGCATGATGGAACCTTTGCCGAACTGCTTTTCGATCTGTGCCAGCGCGGCCTGCAAGGCCTTGGCTTTTTCGGTGTTCAGGGCTTTCACGGGTGCGTCCATGTGGGTCTCCAGTTTTGGCGCATTATGCCCATAGCTGGATGTTTGTACAGTCTTTTCAGCGCGCGCCATGTCATGCTGCGCTGACCTAGTATCGGCTGCCCGCCTGGCAGCGGCGAAGGAGAAACCGATGCGCATTCTGATCGCCGAAGACGACCAGATTCTGGCCGACGGCTTGCTGCGTTCCCTGCGCGCCGCGGGTTACGCCTGCGACCAGGTCAGCAGTGGCAGCGAAGCCGACGCGGCGTTGGCCGATCATGAATTCGACTGTGTCATCCTCGACCTGGGCTTGCCCAAGGTGCATGGGCTTGAAGTGCTGCGCCGGCTGCGCGCGCGCGGCGCATCAGTGCCCGTGCTCATCCTCACCGCGGCCGACAGTGTCGAGCAGCGCGTCAAGGGCCTCGATCTGGGCGCCGACGACTACATGGCCAAGCCGTTCTCGCTGCAAGAGCTTGAAGCCCGTGTGCGTGCCCTCACGCGCCGCGGGCTGGGCAGCGCGGCCACCATCATCAAGCATGGGCCGCTGAGCTTTGATGCCACCGGGCGCGTGGCCTACATCAACGAGCAGATGGTGGAGCTTTCCGCGCGCGAAATATCGTTGCTTGAGGTGCTGCTGCAGCGCGCTGGGCGGCTGGTGAGCAAAGACCAGTTGGTCGAACGCTTGTGCGAATGGGGCGAGGAAGTCAGCAACAACGCCATCGAGGTCTACATCCACCGCTTGCGCAAGAAGATCGAGCAAGGGCCGATCCGCATCGCCACGGTGCGTGGCCTGGGCTATTGCCTGGAAAAAATCGCCGCGTGACCGCGGTGGCTGCTGTCCGCTTGAAATGGCGGTAAAGCCCGCCCCGCAGCATGAGGCG
>JANOXU010000256.1:0-28127 GCA_031418595.1 Burkholderiales bacterium | reverse complement strand
CGGGCGGGTAGATGTAGGTGTTGCGGACCATGAACTCCTTGAGGATGTCGTTCTGGATCGTTCCGCTCAACTGGCCCTGCGCCACGCCCTGTTCCTCGGCCGCCACGACGTAGCCGGCCAGCACCGGCAACACGGCGCCGTTCATGGTCATGCTCACGCTCACCTCATTGAGCGCGATGCCGTCGAACAGGATCTTCATGTCTTCAACGCTGTCGATGGCCACGCCGGCCTTGCCCACGTCACCTGTGACGCGCGGGTGGTCGCTGTCGTAGCCGCGGTGGGTGGCCAGGTCAAACGCCACGCTCACCCCCTGGCCACCGGCGGCCAGAGCCTGGCGATAAAAGGCGTTGCTGTCTTCGGCCGTGGAGAAGCCGGCGTACTGGCGAATCGTCCACGGCCGCACTGCATACATGGTGGCCTGCGGGCCGCGCACGTAGGGCTCGAAGCCGGGCAAGGTGTCGGTGTGCGGCAGGCCAACCACATCAGCCGCGGTGTACAGCGGCTTGACGGTCAGGCCTTCTGGCGTGCGCCAGTTCAGCGCTGCCACATCGCCCTTCGGGGCGGACTTCGCCGCGGCCTGGCGCCATTGATCGAGCGTGGCGGCGGTGAATTCAGAGTCGTTGCTCATGGCCAAGGTGGACGCTTGTTGAATAGAACGCCTCGTTAACGGGCGCGCTTGTTGAAGGCGAAAGATTATGCATAATTATAAATTCAAAACCAAGCCCCCCTGCACTCGTACAAGCCCTGTTGTTCGCCTTGGCCCCCGCAAAGCCCGCCACCGCCGCCAACCCATTGGCCCCGCGCGCCCTGTATCAAGAGGTCGCCGAGCGGGTGCGCCAGCTCATCTTCAACCGCACGCTGGAGCCCGGCGTCTGGATCGACGAGCTGGCGTTGTGCGCCGAATTCGGCATCAGCCGCACGCCGCTGCGCGAGGCGCTGAAGGTGCTGGCCGCCGAAGGCCTGGTGACCATGAAGGTGCGGCGCGGCGCTTACGTCACCGAAATGTCGGCCGACGACGTGGCCCAGGTCTATCACCTGCTGGCTTTGCTGGAAAGCGACGCCGCTGGTGTGGTGGCGCGCACGGCCACGCCGGCGCAGCGCGCCGAGCTGCGCGAGCTGCATGACAAGCTGGAAAAACGCGCCCGCCAGCGCGAGGCCTTTTTCGCCGCCAACGAGGAGTTCCACTTCGCCTTGCTGCGCATGGCCGGCAACCGCTGGCGCACGCAGGTGGTGGCCGATTTGCGCAAGATGATGAAACTCAACCGCCACCATTCCTTGTTCAAGCAAGGCCGCCTGGCCGAGTCGTTGGCCGAGCACCGCGCGCTGATGGCGGCGCTGGAAGCCGGCAACGCCAAGGTGGCCACCGCCTTGATGCGGGCGCATTTTGAAAGCGGGCTGGAGGCGGCGGCATGACAGCGGTGCAGACTCATCCGGTGCCCGACCGCCACGGCAGCAATCTGTTCAGCGACGACGCTGAGTTCAACGCGCTGTTGAGTCTGTATCTGCCGGCCGATCTGCATGCGCATTTACAGCCGCACCTGCACCGGCTGGGCGCCTTGGCCGGCGGCGCGCTCGATGAGCTGGCCCACAGCGCTGACCAGCACCCGCCCACCCTGGAACACCGCAGCCGCGCCGGCGTGGACACGCAGCGCATCACCAAGCACCCGGCTTACCTTGAGATGGAACGCCTGGCGTTCGGCGAGTTCGGCCTGGCCGCGCTGTCGCACCGCGGCGGCGTGCTGGGCTGGCCGGCGCCGATGCCACCGGCGGCCAAGTACGCGCTGAGTTACCTCTTCGTGCAGGCCGAGTTCGGGTTGTGCTGCCCGCTGTCGATGACCGATTCACTCACCCGCACGCTGCGCAAGTTCGGCGCGCCGGCATTGGTGAAAAGGTATTTTGATGCGTTAACCACGCAAGACCTCGACGCCCTGGCCCAGGGCGCCATGTTCATGACCGAGCAAGCCGGCGGGTCTGACGTGGGCGCCACCACCACCCGCGCCGTGGCCGCATCGAACGGTGCGTTTCACCTGCATGGCGACAAGTGGTTCTGCTCCAACCCCGACGCCGCGCTGGCCATGGTGCTGGCGCGCATTGATGGCGCCGCGGCGGGGCTGGGCGGCGTGTCGCTGTTCCTGTTGCCGCGCGTGCTTGATGATGGTGCGGCCAACCACTATCGCATCCTGCGGCTGAAGAACAAGCTCGGCAGCCGCTCCATGGCCAGCGGCGAAATTCGCCTCGAAGGCGCGCTGGCCTACCTGGTCGGCGAGCCGGGCCGGGGTTTCCAGCAGATGGCCGACATGGTCAACCACTCGCGCCTGTCCAACGGCATGCGCGCCGCCGGCTTGATGCGCCGGGCGTGCACCGAGGCCCTGTTCGTGGCGCGCCAACGCCAGGCCTTCGGCCAGCGGCTGATCAGCATGCCGCTGATGCAACGCCAGTTGCTCAAGATCATGCTGCCCACGGAACAGGCGCGCACGATGCTGTTCCAGGCGGGCGAAGCCTTGCGCCGCAGCGACGCGGGCGATGACGACGCAGCCAGCGCCTATGCACTGACCCGTTTGCTCACGCCGCTGATCAAGTTCCGCGCCTGCCGCGATGCGCGCAAGGTCACGGGCGACGCGATGGAGGTGCGCGGCGGCTGTGGCTACATCGAGGAATGGGCCGATGCGCGGCTGCTGCGCGACGCCCACCTGGGTTCCATCTGGGAAGGCACCAGCAACATCGTGGCGCTCGACGTGCTGCGCGCCATTCGCCGCGACGCAGCGCTGCCTGCGTGGCACGCGCATGTGCAAGGCCTGTTGGCGCAAACGCCTCTGGCCGCCGGCGCGCGCGAGGTGTTTGCAGGCCTGGTGCAGCGTTGTGTTCAAGTCGCTGAACAACTGGCCGCCCTGCCCGGTGCCAGCGACCCGGCCGCACGGCAACTGGCCAGCGCCCTGTACCACGTCACCACCGGCTGCGTGCTGGCCTGGGAAGCCGGGCAGATCGGCTCGGCGCCGCGCATGTTGCTGGCCCAGGCGGTGATGAAGTACCGCGCCTTGCCGCGCGACCCCTTGCAGGCCGAAACGGCGCCGCCTTGGCTGGCACAGGTGCTGCTGCGACCCGATACGCCACAAGCGCCGCAAGCGCTGGATCTGATCAACCTCTTCAGTGAATAGAGAGCGCCCATGAACCGCCGCCAAGCCCTCGCCCTGCTCCTGGCCGCCGCCGCGGCGGCGCCGCTTCATGCGGCAGACTTTCCCAGCCGCGCCGTCACCCTGATCATCCCCTTCCCGCCCGGCGGCCCCACCGATGTGCTGGGGCGCAAGTTCGCCGAAGCGCTGCGCCCCGTGCTGGGCCAGCAGGTGGTGGTTGAAAACCGCGGCGGCGCCGGCGGCAACATCGGCGCCGAAGCCTTGCTGCGCGCCGCGCCCGACGGCTACACCGTCATGCTCGGCACGCCCGGGCCACTGGCCATCAATGTGAGCCTTTACCGCAAGATCGGCTACGACCCGCTGAAGAGCTTTGCCCCGGTGGCCATGGTGGGGCAAGTGCCCAACATCCTGGTCGTCAACCCCGAGGTGCCGGCGCGCACGGTGCAAGAACTCATCAACCATGGCCGCGCCAACCCGGGCAAGCTGAGCTATGCGTCATCGGGCAACGGCGCGTCGTCGCACCTGGCCGGCGTGCTGTTCAACAACCTGGCCGGCACCGACTTTGCGCACATTCCGTACAAGGGCACCGGCCCGGCGCTGACCGATCTGCTGGGCGGCCAGATCGCCATGACCTTCACCGATGTGCTGACCGCCCTGCCCCACATCAAGAGCGGCAAGCTGCGTGCGCTGGGCGTCACCAGCAAGCAACGTTCATCGGCCTTGCCCGAGTTGCCCACCGTGGCCGAGCAGGGCCTGGCAGGGTTCGATGTCTCGGCCTTCTTCGGCATGGTGGCGCCTGCGGGCACGCCGCGCGAGGCGGTCGACAGGCTCAACAAGGCTTTGGTCGATGTGCTGGCCACACCTGAGCTGAAAGCCTGGCTGCTCGCGCAGGGCTTTGAAGCGGCGCGCGAAACCAGCGTGGAGCAGATGGCGGCCTTTCTGGCCGCTGAGGTGCCGCGTTGGCGCAGCATCGTGCACAAGTCGGGCGCACAGGCCGACTGATCGACACGCTCAGTCAGGTTTGCGGTTCAGCCTCAGGTTAAGCGTCACCGCCTCGCGGCTCGGGTTGGTCCACATCCAGCAGTATTCCTGCGCACTCTTGGGCACGAAGCTGCCGCTGGCCACCACGGCGGCGGCCAGGCGGTTGGCGTAGATCACTTCCTTGCCCACATGGTGGTGGATGTTGAAGGCCAGTGCTGCCGAGCCGCTGAACTGCCAGGCCACGGTCATGCCGGCATTGAGCACCACGCAGGCTTCAGCATGGTGGCCCGGCGGCATGGCCACGACCTGCTCGAACTGGCCCTGCGCGCCCCACTCCACCGGCAGCACCACGCCGGCGGCGCTGAGCGCGTTGCACCAACCACACAGCAGCGCGGCCGCCAGGGCCTGGCCCCCCCGCTGCAGCGAAAGCGGGTTACTACTTGGTGATGGTGACGGTGGATTCGGTTGCATTGCCCGCATTGTCGATTGCACGCACCTTGATGTTATGCGGGCCTGCAGCCACCTTGCGCAAATTCCAGTTTGCGCTGTAGGGCGCCGACGTGTCGCGCGCCAGCAGCGCGCCGTCAACATAGAACTCCACCGCCTGGATGCCCGAGGCGTCGCTGGCCGAGGCGCTGATGCTCACCATGCGCCCGCCCACCGCCGCGCCGTTGCCCGGGCTGGTGATGGCCAGTGTGGGCGCTGTCTGGTCGCTGTAGATCAACACTGCGCCGTGGCTCATGCTGTTGGCGCCGCCCGCTCCGGTGTCGGCCGCGGTGACGCTGAAGTCATAGCTGCCATCTGCCACCGCGCCAGGGGTGTAGACCTGCAAGGTGGCACTGGCCGTGGCACCGGCTGCAATGGCCAGGCTGCTGGCTGACAGGCCAGCGCTGAAGCCACCTGGCATGACGTGGCTCAGGTTGAACGAGGACGTGCCGCAGCCGCTGGAATTCTGGTTCGTCACGTTCACCGTGTAGGCCACGCTGCTGCCCGCCGAGCCGTTCTTGGAGGCCGGCGCCAAGGCCACGACTGGCGTGGCGGGCGCGCAGGCACTGCCACCGCCGCCGCTGCTGCCGCCGATGCCCACGCTCACCGTGGCCAGGCTGCCGGAAATGCCTTGCAGGCTGACGGTGATGCCGTTGCCGGCATCGGTGAAGCTCTGGCCCGCTGCCACGGTTTGCAGCAGGTAGGTCTTGGCCGGCAAGCTGCCCGTGGCGCGGTGCACGCTGAGCTTGTTGACGAATTCGGTCGACAGCGAAGTCGCATCCTGGCCCACCGCCTGGCGCAGGCTGATGTAGTACTTTTCGGCCGTGTCGGGCTTGTTGATACGCAGCACCTGCGGCGTGCTGGCGCTGGCGTATTCCAGGGCGGTGAGTGCATACGAGCCGCCGGTGGAAACGTCCACCACACCGCCGGCGGGCAGCCAGCCGGCCATGGCCAGGTTGGCGCCGTTGTGGTTGACCATGGCCGCGCCGCCCATCGGGTCTGAGCCGTCGCCATACTCAGACGTGGGCGTTGCGGCGTGGTGCAGCGACAAGTTATGGCCCAGCTCATGCGAATAGATGCCAGTGGCGCTGCACGCCGCGATCCACGATTGCCGCCCCGGCATGTAGGCCAGGCCCGACCAGCCGCAAGTGGTGCCGCCCGGCAGCACATAACTCACGCGCGAATAGGTTGAAGGGTCGACGCCGGCGGCGCGCGCCGCGCTCTCGGCCGCGGCGCCCCAGGCCAGGTAGTCGCAAGCACCGCCGCTGGTGTAGGGAATGGTCACCGGCCCCACCGCCTGCCCCGTGAAGCTGACCAGGCCGCGGCTGGACTGCTGGTAGTTGGTGTTGACCGTGGCGCCGGTGGTGCCGAACACGCGGTTGGACACATCGGCCGCGGTGCAACTGACGGCCCTGTCGCTGAAGTTGACCAGGATGGCCAAGGTCTTCTGGCTGCCTTGCACCACGGTGGTGGCAGCCACCGTGCCGCCGGTGGCGGTGGTGGTGCCGCCTGCGGCCATGACTTGCGCGCGGCGCTTGTCGCGCACGATCAGGCGGCCGTCGAGCTGCGTCGCGCCCACGCTGAGTTGCTTGCCGGCCCAGCCCAGCATGTCGCGCGTGCTGCCGTTGGCGTCGGCCATGTGCAGCTCAAGGCGAGCACCATTTGCGATCTGCAAGAAGAACTTCTGCTGTGTGATGCCACGGGCGAAGTCATCGCCCACCGCGGCAAACGCGGCACCCTGGACTTGCACTTCCTGCTCCATGTGCACCTGGGCCGCGGCCGGCAATTTGGCGCGCAGCTCATCGGGCAACAGGCGCAACGCCGCCAACTTGGGGTTGCGGTCGAGCAGGCGCAGCAAGCGTTCCTTGCGCTGCGCCGTCAACAGCACCAGTTGCCTCAGGCGCGCTTCGCGCACGGCGGCCGGGGCGTTTTCCCACTGGCGCAGGCCGCTGAGCAACTGGTCGTTCGACGCCACCACCTGCTGGTCCACGGTGAGGTCTTCACCCACGTGGGTGGCATGGGCCGGCAACCAGCCGGCACCCAGGCCCAGGGCCAGGCAAAGGGGCAAGGCGCGGAAAAGTCGCGCCTTCGAAGGGAATGCATGCGTCATCGCGAAAACCTCGGGACTGAACGGCTGTCTGTGTGTTCGGGCCGGCTGGCCGAACGCTTGTCTTGCGCGGCCACCTCAAGGGTTGGCCGCAGCGGGTAGCAGGCTTTCGCCTTGCTCCGAAGACAGTGTTGCCGCGCCAGGGGCATGCCGGGTAACGGCTGGTAAGCACCGGGCGGCGTCGTTCAGCGCGAATGACAGGCGTCGACCGGGCAGGCCAACGCTGCCCAAACCACGCGAAAGCCGGGTTTACCCAGGCGGCATCAATCCCTAGGAGCCTGTCGGACCTGGGGCGTCGAAGCGAAATTTGGCCCCAGCGAGGACAGTTTTTGCCGGGTTTGCAGGCCAATAGCCGTAGCTATGGGACAAAAAGCCGGTGATAAATGGACCGCTGCGGCCAAATTGCAGCCGACGTTCCCCAAGTCCGACAGGCTCCTAGGCGCAAAGCGCAGCCATGCCCGGCGGCATGGCGCGCATTTGCAACGACGGCATCGGGTCGAGGGCGCGTTCGCATGTCTCGAAATCTGCGGGGCGGAGTACTGAGGTCGCGCCGGCTCCATGTACGAGCAGCACTTCGGCCTGACTGCGCCGGCCTTCGCGGCCCAGGCCGACCCCAGCCTGTACTTCGCCAGCCGCAACCATGCCGACGTGCTGGCCGAGATGCGCTATGGCGTTTACCGCGGCGAAGGCTTCGTTGTCGTCATCGGTGACGCCGGCATCGGCAAGAGCATGCTGGCCCACATGCTGCTCGCCGACATCAAGCCCGACAGGGTGGTTGCCGCCCAACTGCCGGGCGTGCCGCCGGGTGACGGCGAATTGGTTCCCGCCATCCTGCACGCCTTTGGCTTGAACGTTGCCGCGGGCACGCGCTCGCACAGCCTGGCCGCGCTCGAAGACCACTTGCTCAAACTCGTCACCCAGGGCCGGCGCGGCCTGCTGCTGATCGACCAGGCACATGACCTGTCCAACCAGGCTTTGGACGAACTGCGCCATCTGTCAACCCTGCAACTGGGCACCCTGGCGCTGCTGCAAGTGTTTCTGCTCGGACAGCCCGGGTTGGCACGCATGCTCAATGCGGCGTCGATGGCAGCGGTGCGCCGGCGCGTGCTCAGCTCGAGCCGCTTGCACCCGTTGCCGAGCCACGAGACCGCGGCCTACATCGAGCACCGCCTGCGCGCGCGCGGCTGGCGCGGCCAGCCGGCCATCGAGCCGGCGGCCCACGCCGCCCTGCACCAGGCCAGCGCCGGCGTGCCGCGCCAGATCAACCTGCTGTGTGAACGGGTGTTCGACGCCGCCGGCGCCGCAGCGCTGCAGCGCGTCACGCCCGAACTGGTGCGGCAGGTCGAACAGCTGCACGCCAGCGCGCCGCCTGGCCCGGGCGCGGTGCTCAAAACCCACTCCGCGCTCGCCGCCGTCACCCCGCCCCATGGGTCATCCGATGTGCCCCTGAGCCCGCCCCACAGCGTTCCGGCCGGCGCCACGGCGGCCCTGGCCGGTACACCGTGGCAATTGCCCGCCCTGCACGGCAGCCTGGCCGGTGCGCCCCTGGTTTGCGTGGCGGGCACGCTGGTCGACATGCTCAAGGCCCGCGTGCTGAACCACTACCTGCAAGCCCCGCCCGGCGCCTTGGACATGGTGATCGTGTCGCCCCAGGCACAGGCCGACACGCCGCTGGCCCAGGCCGGCCTGCTGGGGTTGAAACCCGCGCACATGGAAATGCACCTGGCCGTCAACCCCACGGGCTATGCACAGTGCATGGCTGAGGTGTTGCGCCGCTTCGATGCCCTGCTCGATGTGCTGCTGCCGCGCGCCGTGCTGGTGCTGGGCGACACCGCCGCCAGCCTGGCTTGCGCGCTGGTGGCACGCCAGCGCGGCCTGGCCGTGACCCGACTGGACGCCGGCCTGCGCGGCGGCAATGAACGCGACCCGCAGGCGCTCAATGCCGCCCTGATCGACCGCACAGCCAACCTGGTGTTCGCCGCCCACCCGGCGGCGCAGCAAAACCTGCGCCATGAAGGCCTGGGCGACAACGCCGCGGCGCTCACCGGCAGCGTGTTGCTGGATCTGGTGGCCCATGCCGAGCGCCAGGGTGGGCCGCTGCCGGCGCTGCTGCAACGCGCCGAGGCCCGGGCGCAGGGCGTGGAACTCGGGCGCGGCTATGTGCTGGCCACGCTGAAGGTGCCGGCCGACGACCCCTGGCCCGCCGACGTGGCCGACACGCTGCGCGCGCTGCGCCCGCAGGCGCCGGTGCTGTGGCTGGTGGACGAGGCCTCACGCCAGGCCATGGCCGGCAGCGGCTTTGCGCCGCGCCTGCAACGCGACGGCGTGTGCCTGGTCAACGACGCCACGGTGATCGAACAACTCTGCCTGGTGCGCCATGCCAGCGTCGTGTTGGCAGACACCGCGCGCGTGCTGGCCGATGAAGCCCAGGCCCTGGGCACCCCGGTGCTGTTGTACGACAGCCAAGCTGTTCTGGGGCCGGCGCAAGTGGAGTCAGGCGGCGCCGCCGTGGTGGAAGATGCCGAAGAGACGCTGCGCGCCTTCATGGCCCTGCAGCCGCGCCGTGCGGGCGCGACAGAATCCCCCCGCCAAGGCGTGGGCCCCGGCGCGGCCCGCCACATCGCAGAACAACTCCAGGCCTGGTTGGCCGGCATAAGCGGGCACCGCGCATGAAGATCGTTCACATCGTTGAAAGCCTGGATGTCGGCGGGCTGGAGCACACCGTGCTCGCCCTGGCCCAGGCCCAGCACGCGCGTGGCCACAGCGTGGTCATCATCTGCCTGTGGCGGCGCGGGGCGCTGGCGGCGCAAGCCGTGGCCGCCGGCTTGGCCGTGCAGTGTTGCGACAAGCAAGCCGGCTTGGACCTGAAAGCGCTCAAGGCCTTGCGCGGCATGTTGCGCCAGGCCGCGCCCAATGTGGCACACACACACAACGCCATGGCGCACTACTACACCGCCTTGGCCGCATTGGGCCTGGGCCTGGCGCGCCTGGTCAGCACCCGCCACGGCATGGGCTCGCGCCAGCTCGGCGCGCGCCGCGAGCGCCTGTACCGCCTGGCCTTGCACCGCACCGACGCGGCCGTGTCGGTGTGCAGTGCGGCGCGCGCGCGCTATGTCCGGCACGGCGTCATGCCGCAAGCCAAGGCGGTGGTGGTGCCCAACGGCATCGAGCTGTCGCGCTTTGTGCCGCGCAGTGATCAACGTACCGCGCAACTGCGCAGTGAACTCGGCCTGCCGGCGCAAGCCGTGCTGTTCGGCAGCGTCGGCCGGCTGCATGAAGCCAAGCGGCAGCGGTTGCTGCTGCAAGGCTTGCGCCGGCTGCTCGATGCCGGCGTCAGCGCGGCCATGGTGATCGTGGGCGAAGGCGATCAACGCGCCGCACTCGAAAACGAGATCAACGAACTGGGCCTGCAGCGCCACGCCCGGCTGCTGGGCGCGCGGCGCGACGTGCACGAGTTGCTGTCGGGCATGGATGTGTTCGTGCTGCCGTCGCGCACCGAAGGCTATTCGCTGGCCTTGGTGGAGGCCTGCGCCAGCGCGCTGCCGATCATCGCCACCCAGGTGGGCGGCAACGCCGAGATCGTGGCGCACGACCTCACCGGTCTGCTGGTGCCGCGCGACGACCTCGACGCCCTCACCCAGGCCATGGCGCGCCTGGCCGGCAACCCGCCGCTGCGCCTGTTGCTCGGCCAGGCCGCGCGCGCCTGGGCGCTGCGCGAAGGCTCGCTGGACACCATGGCCGAGCGCTACCTGGCGCTGTACCAGCACGGCCACATGCCCGCGCTGCAAGGGGCCGCGTGATGGACGGCGGGCTGTTGGTGGTGACCAACCTGTACGCCGACCCGTGGGATGCCACGCGCGGCACTTTCAACCAGCAGCAGTTCCAGCGCCTGGGCCTGAGCATGCCGCTGACCATCCTCGTGCCCGTGCCGTGGACCAGCGCGCTGCGCCACCCGCTCGACTATGTGCGCCGCCGCCGCGCGGCCATGCTGCGCATGCCGCATGTCGATTACGTGCTGTTCTGGTACCCCCCGGGCGTGCTGCGCAGTTGCCACGCGGCGTGTCTGTTCCTGTCGCTGCTGGTGCAACGCTTCAGCCTGTTCATGTGGCCGCGCCATCGCTGCGTGCTGGCCAGCTGGGGCTACCCCGATGCCGTGGCCGTGGCCGCCCTGGCGCGCCTGCGCGGCACGCCTTTTGTGGCCAAAGTGCATGGCAGCGACATCAACGTCTACAGCCACGACCGCGGCCGGCGCTGGCAACTGCGCTGGGCGCTGAACCAGGCGCGCCGCGTGGTGGCCGTGAGCCAGGCCCTGGCCCAGCGCATGGCCGAGATCGGCGTGTGCGTGCATCGCACCAGCGTGCTCTACAACGGTGTGGATCTGCTGCGCTTCCATCCCCAAGACCGCAGCGCAGCGCGCGCGGCGCTGGGCTACCGCAGCGGCGAGCGCGTGCTGCTGTTCGTGGGCAATCTGAAAGTCGACAAGGGCTGCCTTGAAACCCTGCAGGCCTACGCCGGGCTGCTCACCCAGCACCCCGCGCTGCGCCTGGTGTTCATCGGCGACGGCGAGCAACGCGCCGGCCTGCAGCTGCGCGGCGTGGCCCTGGGCCTGGGCGAGCGGGTGCGCTTTGCCGGGCGCGTGCCGCATGAACAGTTGTGCCACTGGTACGCCGCGGCCGAATTGCTGTGCCTGCCCAGCCACAACGAGGGCACGCCCAACGTCGTGCTCGAGGCCATGGCCTGCGGCACGCCGGTGGTGGCCACGCGGGTGGGAGGCGTGGCCGAAGTGCTGCCCGAATTTGCCGGCCTCATGGTGCCGGCGCAGGACGCCGCGGCGCTGCAAGCGGCGTTGCAGCGCGCACTGGGCACAACGTGGGACCGCGAGCGCATCGTCGCCCACGCCCGGCGCTTCGACTGGGCCGACAACGTGCGCCAACTCCAGGCGCTGATCGAAGAGGCCGCTGCATGACGCCCGTTCAGGCGGCCAAGGCGGTGCTGTTCGCCAGCCTGTTCGTGGCCGCGTACACCTACGTGCTGTACCCGCTGCTGCTGCTGCTGCTGGCCGCGGGGCGGCAGTTGTGCAGCGATATCCGGCATGCCACGGGCGGCACCGGCCCCGCACACCAGGCACACCACGCCCGCCGCACCGGCCCGGCCGACCCGGCCACACTGCCCAGCGTGGCCGTGCTGGTGGCGGCCCACAACGAGGAGCGCCACATCGCCGCGCGCCTGCACAACCTGCTGGCCAGCGACTACCCGGCCGACAGGCTGGGCGTGATCGTGGGCTCCGACGGCTCCAGCGATGCCACCAACGCGCTGGTGCAGGAACAGGCGGGGCCGCGCGTGCAGCTCATGGCGTTCACCGAGCGCCGCGGCAAGCCCTCGGTCATCAATGACTTGGCGGCCGTGGCCAGCGCAGAGATCCTGGTCTTCACCGATGCCAACACCTCGTTCGAGCCCGGCACCATCCAATCCCTGGTGCGGCACTTCGCCGACCCGACTATCGGCTGCGTCAGCGGTGAATTGCGCCTGGTGGCCGCCGACGGCAGCGACAACCCCGACCACCTCTACTGGCGTTACGAACGCATGCTCAAGTTCTTTGAAAACCGCCTGGGCGCCCTGCTTGGCGCCAACGGTGGCGTGTACGCCCTGCGCCGCGCGCAGTACGAGCCGATTGCCGCCGACACCATCGTCGACGACTTCTGCATCGCCGCCGGTTTGATGTTGAAGGGCCTGCGCTGCCACTACGACCCGCAGGCCCGCGCCAGCGAGGAAACGCCGCCGCGCCTGGCTGATGAGTTTGGCCGGCGGGTGCGCATCGGCATGGGCAACTACCAGGCGCTGCGCCGCTTTGGCGGGTTGATGCACCCGGGGCGCGGCTACGTGGCGCTGGCCTTCGTGTCGCACAAGCTCATGCGCTGGTTCGTGCCGCATGCGCTGGTGCTGGCCTTCGTGGCCAACCTGTTCTTGCTCGGCCAAGGGCCGGCCTACGTGGCGCTTGCCGGCGCGCAAGCGGCCTTCTATGCCGGCGCGCTGTGGGGCTGGCTGGCCGGGCGGCACGGCGCGGTGCCGCGCCTGGCGCGCCTGCCGGTGTTCTTCACCAGCATGAACCTGGCGCTGCTGGTGGGCCATGTTCGCTACCTGCGCGGCGGGTTCAGCGGCACGTGGGCGCGCAGCGCACGCTGACCGGCCGGCACCATCATGCTCAAGACCCTTGTCATCGTGCTGCTGCTCGCCTTGTTGGGTGCGCTGGCCTTGCTAACGTTCGAAATACGCCGCAAGGCGCTGCACATCTGGCTGCCGGCCTGGCTGCGCCAACGCCGCCCGGCGCCGAGCCCCGGGCCGGTGCATGTGATGTTCTGCTTTGTCGACCATTTCGAGCCCAAGTGGGGCCGCCCGGCGCGCAGTGTGGAAGACGAGCGCGTGCAGCGCTGGTGCGCCAGCTACCAGGCCCTGGCCAACCGCCACGTTGATGCCGATGGCGTGCCGCCCCAGCACAGCTTCTTCTACCCCGAAGAAGAATACGAGCCCGAACATCTGGACGCCCTGGCCGCCCTGTGCCGCGCCGGCTACGGCGAGATCGAAGTCCACCTGCACCACGACCACGACACCGCCGACGGCCTGCGCGAGAAGATCAAGCGCTTCACCCGCGTGCTGCATGAGCGCCACGGCGCTTTAAGCCGTCACCCGCAAAGCGGCGAGCTAACGTTTGGTTTCATTCATGGCAACTGGGCGCTGGACAATTCCCGCGCCGACGGCCGCTGGTGCGGCGTGAACAACGAGCTGCAGGTGCTGGCCGAGCTGGGCTGCTATGCTGATTTCACCTTGCCTTCAGCCCCCAGCGAAACCCAGACCCCCAAGGTCAACAGCCTGTACTACGCCACTGACGACCCGCTGGCGCCGCGTTCGCACGACCAGGGCATTGACGTTCGGGTGGGCGGTGCGCCCAGCGGCGACCTGCTGATCCTGCAAGGCCCCCTGGCGCTGAACTGGCGGAACCGCAAATGGGGCTTGATGCCGCGCACCGAAAACTCAGACGTGCGTGCCAGCAGCCCACCCAGCCCGCAGCGCACCGACCTGTGGCTGCGCCAGCACATCCATGTTCAAGGCCGGCCCGAGTGGTTGTTCATCAAAGTTCACACGCATGGCGCGCAAGAGCGCGACATGCCGGCCTTGCTGGGGCCTGCGGCTGAAGCCATGTACGCTGATCTCGAACGCCGCTACAACACCGGCCATGACCATGTCCTGCATTACGTGAGTGCGCGCGAGATGTTCAACATCGTCAAAGCGGCCGAGGCCGGGTGCAGCGGCAACCCGAACGACTACCGCGACCATGTGCTGCCGCCGCCGCGCGCCAGCCGGCGGGGCGGCGTTGAAGTGAGTGCCGGTACATCATGAAGGGCAAGAAGGAGTTCTTTGCGCACGTCATCCACCGCAGCGGGCTGGTGCGGGTGGCGTCGGCCCTGCACTCGGCGCTGTGGCACGACTTGCGTGTGCTGGCCTACCACCGCGTGCTGCCACGCAGCGACCCTGAACAGTTCCCCTATGACATCGAACTGGTCAGCGCCTGGGAAGACGAGTTCGACTGGCAGGTGGGTTACATGGCGCGTCACTACGAGCCCTTGACACCCAGCCAATTGGCCGCGCTGCTGGATGCCGGCAAGCCGGTGCCGCGCAATGCGCTGCTGATCACCTTCGACGATGGCTACCGCGACAACCACGACATCGCGCTGCCCATCTTGCGCCGCCACGGCGTGGCCGCCACGGTGTTCGTCACCACCGGCTACGCCGACCGGCAAGAGATCTACTGGTTCGACCGCCTGGTGCACAGCACCAAGCTGTCGCGCGTGAAGCAGATTGAAATTGAGCCCGGCCAAGTGCTGGAACTCGGCCACACGATGAGCCAGCGCCAGGCCGTCAGCGAAGTATTGCTGCGCCACCTCAAGCTGCTCAGCGACGAGCACCGCCTGGCCGCGGTACAGCGCTGGATGGACGCGCTGGACGTGCCCGCCCCGCGCACCGAAGACAGCCTGCACGCCCCCATGAGCTGGGCGCATGTGCGCAACCTGGCGGCCAGCGGCATTGAAATCGGCTCGCACACGGTCACCCACCCGGTGCTGTCGTCGGTGGCCAGCGATGCGCAATTGATGCATGAGCTGCGCGGCTCACGCCAGGTCATCGAGGCACGCACTGGGCGGCCGGTGCTGGCGCTGGCCTACCCGGTGGGCGGGCCGCGTGCGTACGACGAGCGCGTGGTGCGCGCGGTGCGTGAGGCCGGTTACCGCTTTGCCTTCACTTACACGCCGGGCCTGAACACCCCGGCCACCTGGGATCTGCTGCGCCTGAACCGCTGGGCCATCGAGCGCTACGTCAGCCGCAGTCGGTTTCGCGCCATGCTGGCCGCACCCCTGGCCTTCGTCTGAGGGTCAAGCACCTTGGCCGCAACCACGCCACAAAGGAGGTCGCCATGGATTGGCGCGTGAAGGCATTGATTCAAGGCGCTTTGTCCAAATTGCCCGCAGGCGTGCACGTGAACAGCGCCTTGCAAGTGCTGCTCGGTGGCCGGCGCAACCTGGACCAGCACATCGACGTGAAAGTCACGGCAGACTGGCTGGTTCATGCGCGGCACCTGCGCGAGCTGAACTTCGACTTGAGTCAGCGCGTGATGCTGGAAGTGGGCACCGGTTGGCTGCCGGTGATGCCGCTGTGCTTTGCTCTGGCCGGCGTGGGCCGCTGCATCACCATCGATCTGAACCGCCACCTGCAACTGCGCCAGGTGCCGGCCGTGCTGGCCCGGCTGGGCGAACACCTGGACGCCATGGCGCAAGCCTGCGGCCAACCCGTCGCGTCACTGCGCCAGCGTTGGCAGTCCTTGGCCACCATCGAAGATGGCGCGACCCTGTTGCAAGCGGCGGGCATCGAGTACCGCGCGCCGGGTGACGCCGCGGCCACTGGCCTGGGCGCGGCCAGCGTCGACCTGGTGTTCTCCAACAGCGTGCTGGAGCATGTGCCCGCCGCCGTGCTGGGCGCGCTGATGCGTGAAACCGCGCGCATCCTGCGCCCCGACGGGTTGGCGTTGCACAACGTCAATTGCGGTGACCACTATGCCTACTTCGACCGCAGCATCACCGCGGTGGACTACCTGCGCTTCAGCGAACGTGAATGGCGGCGCTGGAACAACGACCTGCTGTACCAAAACCGGTTGCGCGCGATCGACTTCACACAGGCGGCGCAGGCAGCCGGCTTGCACATCGTGATGGACCATCACCGCGCCCGCGCCGATCTGTTGGCGCGCATGAACGAGATCACGGTGGCTGAACCCTTTCGCCACCTGCCCAACGAAGAGCTGTGCTGCACCTCGATCGACTTCGCCGCCACCCCGCGCCAGGCCGCCGAAGTGCAAGGAGTCGTGACGCCGCCACTGTTCATGACGGCGGCGCATGGCGGCCCGCCGCGCCCGGCGTTGGACTGCTGATGAACGAGCCGCGCATGTCCGTCGTGTACTTCGGCAACGATTGGTTTGCCGAGAACCGCACCAGCAGCCACCATGTCGCGCGCGGCCTGGCCGGCAGTGTCAACCTGATGTACGTTGACTCCCCCGGCATGCGCGCGCCCAACGCCACCGGGCGCGACCTGGGCCGCTTGTGGCGCAAGTTGCGCCAGGCTTGGCGCGGCGCCCAGCGCGTCGAGCCCGGGCTGTGGCATTGCACCGTGCCGCGCCTGCCGTTCAAGGGGCCGGGCATCGAATGGCTGAACCGCCGCTTCGGCGCCTGGGCCGTGAAGCGTGCCATGCGCCAGGCCGGCATCAGCCAGCCGGTGCTGTGGTTTGTGGTGCCGCATCCGGCGTACTTTCTCGACCTGCTGCCGCACCGCATGGCGGTGTACTACTGCACCGACGACTATGCCGCCCACCCGGGGGTTGACGCGGCGTGGATCAGCGCGTGCGACGCCACCCTCACGCAGCGCTGCGCGCATGTTTTCGTGGTGCCGCCGGCGCTGTTGGCGCCCAAGCGCGCGCTCAACCCCGCCACCAGCTACGCCCCGCACGGCGTTGATGTGCAACTGTTTGCCAAAGCCCAAGACCCGGCCACGCCCGTGCCCGCCGCCGCGGCGCAGCTCGCGCACCCGGTGATCGGCTACTTTGGCTTGATTGCGGCCTGGACCGATGTGGAACTCATCGAATGGCTGGCCCGGCAACGCCCGCAGTGGCAGTTCTTGCTGGTTGGCCATGCGCATTGCGACGTGAGTGCGCTGCGCCGCTGCGCCAACGTCCACCTGGTGGGCGCGCAGCCGTATCAGAGCCTGCCCGGCTGGGCGCGCGCGTTCGACGTGGCCATCATTCCCTACCGCCAGAACCAGCAGGTGCGCAACGCCAACCCGCTGAAGCTGCGCGAATACCTGGCCACGGGCAAGCCGGTGGTTTCAGTGCCGGCACCCGAGGTGGGCAACTTCGGCGCGCTGGTGCATGTGGCGCCCGACCGCAACGCCTTCCTGGCCGCCACCGAGCTGGCCTTGGCCAGCGACTCGCCGGCACTGGCCGGGCAGCGCATGGCCGCTGTGGCAAGCATGAGTTGGGAGCAGCGCGTGCACGACACGTTGGCGCAGGTGCAGCGCCTGTGCCACGCCGCCGCACCCAGTGTTAACACCTGAATCAAACGGAACGCAGCATGCATTGGATTTGGACCCTCGTTGCCCACCTGTCGAACAACAAGGTGTGGGTGCACGGGACTGGGCAAGGTGGCGCCATCCACCTCACGTTTGATGACGGCCCGAACGCGCAGCACACGCCGGCCTTGCTCGACCTGCTCAAGGCGCACGGCGCCAAGGCCACGTTCTTCACCATCGGGCGCGACGCCCAAGCACACCCGGAACTGGTGCGCCGGCTGCTCGCCGAGGGCCACACCCTGGGCAACCATTCCATGACGCATGCCCGCCTGAAGAGCCTGGCACCGGCACGGCAACTGGCCGAAGTGAAAGCTGCCGACGCCGTGTTGCAAGGCTTCAGCGGACGGCCCCAACACCCGTTTCGCCCGCCCCACGGTGAGGCCACGCTCAGCATGTTGTGGCGCGCGCTGTGGGGCCACCAGCGGCTGGTGCTGTGGAGCGTGGACAGCCTGGACTACTGTCTGGAGGCCGCTGCCGTGGTGCAGCGCCTGCACGACTGGCCGCTGCGCGGCGGCGACATCCTGCTGTTCCACGATGACGGCCCGGTGGCCACCGAAGCCCTGGCGCAACTCCTGCCGGCCTGGCGCAGCCGTGGCCTGAGCCTGGCCGCGCTGGAATGACCCCCCCCTACGCGCTTCGCGCGCCTTCCGGCAAGCATGCCGGAAGGCCTTCGCAGGCGAGAAACAGTCCGCAGGGACTGTTTCTCGTCCGGGCTCAGCCCCCTCACGGGGGCAACGCCAGCGGCCCGGCAAAGCGCTTGCGCTTCAGCGAAGGCTCATATCGCGCCAGCGATGTGAGGCCGCAGCTAAAGCCGGTTCCGCGGCGTTCGCTTGGTTCGACTTGCTCGCGGGTGGCGGCTGGCGCCATGGAAAACTGATGTGCTAAGCAAGCACGCGAATGTGAGCCCGGCGCCGCAGGCCGCTGGCCTGTCGAGCCTGAGCCCGCTCAGCGCGATGCCGTACCTGCTGGGCTACCTGGCCGTGCTGTACGCCCGCCCGCACGAGTTCAGCGCCGAAACGGCCACCCTGCCGGTGCTGTCGGTGCTGTTGGGCCTGGCGTTCTTGCTCTGGCTGGCGCGCCAGCCCAAGAACTTCGAAGCGCCGCAGTTCGTGTTGATGCCAATGATTCTGTTGGCCTGTTTGGTGTCGCTCGTGCGCGCCGGCTGGCTGGGCGGCGTTTGGCTGTCGTTCAAGGATTTCACGCCGATCGTGGTGCTCTTCTTCATCGTGGCCACCACGGTCGATTCGATGGCGCGCTTGCGTCAGGTGCTGTTCGTGCTGGCCCTGGCCGTGGCGGCAATGTCGGCCCACGGTGTGGTGCTGTGGAGCGGCGGCGAGCTTTGGACCGACGTGAAGATGATCGAACGGCGCATTGCCTACCTGGGCTTCCTCAACGACCCCAACGATCTGTCCATGGCCCTGTTGATGCTCGTGCCGCTGGTGCTGTTCCTGGCCGGCGGCGCCGGCTTCATCAAGCGCTGGGCCTTGCGCGCCGTGGCCGTCGCGGCGGTGTTCAACATCTACCTGTGCAATTCACGCGGCGCCACGCTCGCCCTGGGAGCCATGTTGTTCATGCACGGGCTGTGGCGCTACGGCGTGTGGCGCAGCCTGTTCGTGGTGCCCGCGTTGCTGGTGCCGCTGCTGCTGCTGGCACCCAGCCGCATGGCCGAGATGTCGGCCGATGAAGAGTCGGCCGAGGGCCGCATCGAGGCCTGGTACGAGGGCATGCTGATGATCCAGTCGCGCCCCGTCTTCGGCGTCGGCAAGGGGCTGTTCCTGGAACACCACAACCTCACCGCGCACAACAGCTTCATCCTGGTGGCCGCGGAGCTGGGCACCTTCGGCTACTTCTTCTGGTTCGCCAATCTGGTGCTCACCTGGATGATGCTGCGGCGCATCGGCCTGCTCAAACCCGACCCGCAAGACCTGTCCAGTGCCGGACTGGCCTGGGCCGAGATCCACCGCGTCTCGCGCGCGCTGTGGATCGGCTACGTCGGCGGGCTGGTCGCGGCGTTCTTCCTCAGCCGCAGCTACGTCGTCATCCTGTACGTGCACATCGCATTGGTGGTGGCCATCTACCAGATGGCGCGCACCCAACGCCCCGAGTTGCCGGCCCTGCGGCTGCGCGACATCTGGGCCCGCATGCTGCTGGCCAGCCTGGCCAGCCTGGCCGTGCTGTGGGCCCTTACCCGCACCTTGCTCGCATTCACTTGAAGCAGCACGTCGTCATCATTGGCGCCGGGGTGATGGGTTGCGCCACAGCCTGCTTCCTGGCGCGCGACCACGGCGTGCAGGTCACGGTGATCGAACGCGAGCCCGGCGGTGCGCGCGCCTCCAGCGCCCTGTCGGCCAGCTCGATTCGCCAGCAGTTTTCGCTGCCGATCAACATCGCGCTGTCGCAGTGGAGCCTGGCCTTCATGCAGCGCGTGCACACTGAACTGGCCGTGCCCGGCCACGAAGTTGCGCTGGGGCTGGTGTTGCCGGGCTACTTGTTCCTGGCCGACGCCACAGGTGCCGCCACCCTGCAAGCGCACCATGCCGTGCAAACCGCTGCCGGCGCGCAGGTGGCGCTGCTCAGCCCGGCTGCGCTGCAGCAGCGCTTTGCCTGGCTCAACAGCGCAGACCTGGCCCTGGCCAGCCTGGGCTTGCAAGGTGAAGGCTGGTTCGACGGCCCGGCGTTGTGGCAGGCGTTCCAGCGCAAGGCACGGGCCAGCGGCGCACGCTTCATGCGAGGAGAGGCGATCGGCTACGACCACCGCGGCCAGCATGTCAGTGCTGTGCACACGCTCAGCGGCGAGCGCGTGGCGGCCGACGCCGTGCTGCTGTGCGGCGGCGCCTGGACGGCCGCGCTGGCGCACCCGCTTGGCGTTGCCTTGCCGGTAAGCGCGCGCAAGCGCGACGTGTTCGTGTTCGATTCCCCCGCGCACCTGCCGCACTGCCCGCTGGTGGTTGACGCTTCAGGCGTGTGGTTCCGCCCCGAAGGCCGCGGCTTCATCACCGGCGCGCCGCCGCGCCATGGCGACCCGGCCGAACCGCCGCTGCAAGACATCGACCATGGCCTGTTTGACAGCGTCATCTGGCCCGTGTTGGCGCATCGTGTACCGGCCTTCGAGGCGCTGCGCGTGCGCTCGGCCTGGGCCGGCTACTACGAGATGAACGACTTCGACCACAACGGCCTGGCCGGTGCCTTGCCCGGCTGGGCCAATGCCTACACGGCCTGCGGTTTTTCGGGCCACGGCATGCAGCAGGCCCCGGCCGTGGGCAGCGCGCTGGCCGCGCTGGTGGCGGGGGGCTCCAGCACCGCGCCGGCGCTGGAGCCACTGTCGCCACAGCGCCTTTCGGGCTCGAAGCCGGCCGCTGAGCACTGCATCATCTGAGCGGCTGCGCTGCACGCGCGCAGCCGCCTTATGCTCGCGTCCCCCGATCTACATCCGCTCGCTGAGCCGCCATGAAACGCCGAACTCTTTTGCAGCGCGCGCCCGCCCTGCTTTGTGCAACGGGGTTAACTGCCCAGTCCCAAACCGCCTTCCCATCGCGTACCCTGCGCTACATCGTTCCCGTGGCCGCGGGTGGTGGCAGTGATCTGGTGGGTCGCACCGTCACCGAGCGCTGGGCCAAGCTGCTGGGCCAGACCATCGTGGTTGAAAACATCGGCGGCGGCGGCGGTGCCATCGCGGCGCAAGCCACGGCCCGCGCCGCGCCCGACGGCTACACGCTGATGCAAGGCTATGTGGCCACGCACGGCACCAGCCCGGCCACACGCAGCAACCTGCCGTACGACGCCATCAAAGACTTCACCCCGGTGGGCATGATCGGCACCACGCCCAACGTCTTGGTGGTGCATGCCGGCGTGCCGGCGCAAGACCTCAAGGCGTTCATCGACGTGTTGCGCCGCCAACCCGGCGCCATGAGCTACGGCTCGGCCGGCCAGGGCTCGCTCACGCACCTGACGATGGAGCTGTTCAAGCTGGCCACCGGCACCTTTGCCGTGCACCTGCCCTACCGCGGCATCGCCCCGGCGTTCACCGATCTGCTGGGTGGCCAAACCCAAGCCATGTTCCCGGGCCTGGCCGCGGCGCTGCCGCACATCCGCTCGGGCCGCGTGCGCGCGCTGGCCGTCACCGGCACGGCGCGCCACCCGCTGCTGCCGAATGTGCCCACGCTCATCGAGGCCGGCTTCAAGGGTTTCGATGCCCAGCAGTGGTACGGCGTGGTCGGCCCGGCGGGCTTGCCCGCGGCGGTGCTGAAGACACTGAACGACAGCCTGGCCCAGGTGCTGGGCGCGCCCGACCTGCGCGAGCGCCTGGCCGCCGAGGCGCTGGAGCCCACGCCCATGACGCCCGACGCCTTTGGCCGCTTCATCCGCGAAGACATTGCGCGCTGGACCCGCGTGGCGCGCGAACGCCAGATCAACCTCGACAGTTGATCGCGTAAAACTTCTTCTTGCACAGGACACCCACCCCACATGGCCCGCAACACCCAGGTTCAAGCCGACAGCAACGCCCCGCCCATCACGCAGGCGCTCGCCCGCTTCGTGGCCACCCACCCGTCGCGCGGCTGGCCTGACGCGGTGGACCATGAAGCCCACCGCACCTTGCTCAACTGGCTGGCCTGCGCCGTGGGCGCCGCGCAGCATGAAACGTTGACCGCGGCGCTGGCCGCGGTGCAGGTGCTGCAACCCGCGCCACAGGCCGCCGTGCTGGGCCGCCGTGAGCGGGTTGACGTGGCCAACGCGGCGCTGCTCAACGGCATCAGCTCGCACACCTTCGACTTTGACGACACGCACCTCAAGACCATCATCCACCCGGCCGGGCCGGTGGCCTCGGCGTTGTTGGCGCTGGCTGAACTCAAAGGTTGCAGTGGGCGCCAGGTGATCGACGCGCTGGTGCTGGGCATTGACGTGTCGTGCCGCATCGGCAACCTGATGTACCCCGACCACTACGACCGCGGCTGGCACATCACCGGCTCCACCGGCATGCTCGGCGCGGCGGCCGGCTGCGCGCGCTTGCTCGGCCTGAGCGAGCAGCAAACCGCCATGGCGCTGGGCATTGCGGCGTCGCAGCCGGTGGGCCTGCGCGAGCAGTTCGGCACCATGAGCAAGCCGCTGCACCCGGGTGCGGCAGCGCGCAACGGCTTGCTGGCGGCCTTGATGGCGCAAGCCGGCTTCACCGCCAGCCCGCGCGCCCTGGAAGCCCCGCGCGGCCTGGTGCAGGTGGTGTCTGAAAAAGCGGCGTGGCATGAAGCCACTGATGAACTGGGCCAGCGTTTCGAGATCAGCTTCAACACCTACAAGCCCTTCGCCTGCGGAATCGTCGTTCACCCCAGCATCGACGCCTGCGTGCAACTGCGCGAGCGTGGTGTGCGCCCCGAGCAAGTGGAACGCATCGAGCTGCGTGTGCATTCGCTGGTGCTCGAACTCACGGGCAAGAAGGAACCCGCCAACGGCCTGGCCGCCAAGTTCAGCGTCTACCACGGCTGCGCCGCCGGCTTGCTCTTCGGCCGCGCCGGCGAGGAGGAATACAGCGACGCCATCGTGCAGCGCGCCGACGTGGTGGCCCTGCGGCGCAAGGTGGTGGCGGTGGTGGACGACGGCGTGGCCGAAGAGTCCGCGCATGTCAGCGCGGTGTTGCTGGATGGGCGGCGCGTTGACATTCATGTTGAGCACGCCATCGGTTCGATGCAGCGGCCGTTGAGCGACGCTGCGTTGCAGGCCAAGGCGCATGCATTGGCTGACCCGGTGTTGGGTCTTCGTCAAACGGATGAGTTGATAGACGCTTGTTGGGGGATGGGTGTCGGTGCCGATGTTCGCGCACTGGTAGCTTGTTCGACACCCGCTGCTTGACGTTTGGAGCAAGCCGAGGCCGTCGGGCGGCCGGCTACGCTCATGTCCCCCGACAGCGACCCGATGGGCCGCTGTCTCCTCCTTTACTTCGCTACGCCGGCCACCCAACACCCTCGGCTGGCACCCATGTTGACGTGGGTAACGTTCGAGAAGAGCTACTGCATGAGGATCAGGACGGCAGGGCGTGCTGCGTAGCGAGGTAAAGGAGGAGCCACCGGCCGCCGACAGGCGGCAGTTGGCGGGGGACACGAGCGTAGCAGCGCGCCCTGCCGGCCTGATCCCGCTCCGCCTGCTACCGCGCCGCGCAGTTTCGAGCCGAAAGACGGCCCAGGCGAGCGAACCACACTCAACCCTTCCCATACCCCATCGTCTGCGGCAACCACAGCACGATCTGCGGGAACAGCGTCATGGCCAGCAGCAGCGCCAGCAGCATCACGAAGAAGGGCCAACCCTCCTTGACCATTTCACCAATGGGAATGCCGGTCAGCGCCTTGGTCACGAACAGCAGCATGCCGAATGGCGGGTGGATCAACCCGATCATCATGTTCAGCACCACCAGCACGCCGAAGTGAACCAGGTCGATGCCCAGCAGCTTCACCGTCGGCAGCAGCATGGGCACAAAGACCAGCAGCAGCACCGAGACATCGAGAAAGCAGCCCAGCACCAGGAACATCACGTTCACCAGCAGCAAGAACTGCACGGGCGTGAGGTGCAACGCATCCACCCACTGCGCCATGGCCTGCGGCACGCCTTCGGCTGTGAAGGCGTAGTTGAGCAAGAACGAGCCGGCCAAAATCAAAGTGATCACCGCACTCGAGCGCGCTGATTCGAGCACCACGCCGGCCAGGCGCTGCCAACTCAACGCCCGGTACACCAGCGTGGACAAGATAAGCGCATGGCAGGCCGCCACCGCAGCCGCTTCAGTGGGTGTGAACACGCCCGAGTAAATACCGCCCAGCAGCACCACGGGCATCGACAGCGGCAGACCGCCACGGTAGATGACGCGCGGCCAGTCGCGCAGCGGCACCGGGGTTTCGCGCGGCATGTTGCGGCGCACCGCCATGACCTGAACCACCGCCATCATCAACAGCGCCATCACCACACCGGGCACCACGCCACCCAGGAACAAGGCGCCCACCGAGGCGCCCGACACCATGCCGTAAATAACCATCGGGATGGACGGCGGAATGATCGGCCCCAGCGTGGCACTGGCCACCACCACCGCGCCGGCAAAGCCGCGCGTGTACTCGGGCTTTTTCAGCATCTGCTTGATGGTGACCAGCCCGGGGCCGGCAGCGTCGGCAATCGCGCTGCCGCTCATGCCGGAGAAGATCACACTCACCAGGATGTCTACTTGCGCCAGGCCGCCACGCAAGCGGCCCACCAGGATGCGGCAGAAGTCGAACAGCCGCTCGCTCACCGTGCCCGCATTCATCAGGTTGGCGGCCAGCACGAACATCGGCACGGCCAGCAGCACGTAGCTGTTGTACAGGCCGTTGCACACCTGCTCGGCGGCCAGGCCGAGGTCTTGCTGCTTCACCACCAAGTAAGCGATACCGCCGGCGAGCATTGAAAAGCCGATCGGCATGCGCAGCAGCATGCCGGCCAGCAGCACAGCGCCCAGAGCCCACAAACCAGCCGTCATGAAACGGGCAACCCGGCGTCTTCAAGATCCAAGCCACGCAGTGCGCGCGACATGCCCAGCGCGCTGCGCACCACCAGTGCCACCAGCAGCAACACGAAAGGCAGGAAGACCCACATGAACGGCACGCCGAGCACCGGCGTGCCTTCGCGGCGCATGAAGTGCACATAGTCCCAGCTTGCCGGCAGCGCCCACGCGGCCAGGCCACCGATCAGCGTGTGGCCTAACAGGCGCATGCACAGGCGCGTGCGCCGGCCCGCGGCGTTCCAGACCAAGTCGAACATCACATGCTCGCGCTCACGCACGATGAAGGCCGCTGCCCACAGGATGACCCACACGTACAGCATCACCGCCAGCTCATCGGTCCAGGGCAGCGGCCGGTTGAAGCCGAAGCGCGCCACGATCTGCACCATGAAGACGCAGAACAGGGCGGCAAACAAGGCCACGCCAACGGCGTTGGCGCCGCGCTGCAACCAGCGCAACATTTACTTGGTGTTGTTGATGCGTTCGAGCAAGCCCGCCGGCCAGGCCTTGGCCATGTCACTGGCCGCGTAGGCGGCTTGCACGGCCTTGCGGAAGGCGTCGACATCCGGCGTGGTGACTGTCAGGCCCTGCGCCTTGAAGAAGTCGACGATCTGCGCTTCTTCCTGCATGCGGCCCGCGTTGTTGAACGCCGCCGCGGCATCCGACGCCGCCTGCACCTTCTGCCGCTGCGCCGGCGTCATCGCCTTCCAGGCCTTGTCTGAAATGGCAATGAAGATGCCATCGACCAGATGGTTGGTCAGCACGAGCTGCTTCGTGACTTCGAAGAACTTGGCCGCGCGCACGGTGGGCAGCGGGTTGTCCTGGCCGTCAATCGTGCCGGTCTTCAGGCCCAGGTAGACCTCGCCAAAGGCCAGCGGTGTGGCGGTGGCGCCGAGGGCTTCGCCCAGGAACAGCCACTCCTTGCTGCCCGGCATGCGCAGCTTCACACCTTTCAGATCAGCCGGTGTGCGCACGTTGCGCACGTCGCGCAAGTTGATCTGGCGCGTGCCCAGGTAAATGGGCGTGAGCAAGGTGACGTCCATCTTGTCAGTGGCCAGCTTGAACAGCTCCTGGCCGATGGGGCCGTCAAACACCTTGCGCTGGTGCTGCGGGTCGCGGATGACATAGCCTGCAGTGAAGATGGAAAACTCCGGCACCAGCTTGGCGATGTCGAAGGCCGAGATGGACGACAGCTCCAGGTTGCCGCGCGCCATGGCCGCGGGTTCGGTACCCTGCTTGAACAGCGTGGCGTTCAGGTTGATCTGCACGTCGAACTCGCTGGGGGCGGACTTGTCCAGCGCCTCCTTGAACACCGTCCACATCTTGCCGTGCCAGTCGTCGGGCACAGCGGGCGTTGAAATGCGCAGCAGCACCTTGGTCTGCGCCCAGGCCGGCGCCACGCAGGCCACGGCCAGTGCGGCAGCGGCCGCCAACAGGCCGCGGCGAAGGAGTGAACGGGTCATCGAAGTCTCCTGGTGTGTGGTGAGGGGTGGCCACGGCCAACCAAGGCAACATGATGCCTTCGAATGGGCCGCTGGCAGGTCAAGCCCGCGGGCAGCCTCGCCGAAGACCTGCGAAACACGTCAACACCGGCTGGCGCCCGCCGCCCTGCGCCCTGCGCGCCATTCACACCTGATGTGCGGCGACCTGCCTTGCCCGCGCCGGCTGCGCGGGCCCATGCTGCGTGGCGGCGTACGTGCATGCGCCGTGCCCAAGCCTGGAAGAATCTTCCCCCGTGACTGCCATGCCCACTGGTTTTGACTTCATCATCGTTGGCGCCGGCGCCGCCGGTTGCGTGCTGGCCAACCGCTTGTCGGCTGACGCCAACTGCCGCGTGGCACTGATCGAGGCCGGGCCGTCTGATCGGCACTTCCCACTGAACCTCAAGACCACGCTGCCCATGGGCAACATCTTCCTGCTGCCGCATGCCGCTACCAACTGGCAGCACGAATTCACCGGCGGGCCAGGGGTGCTGAACCGCAGCATCCCTTGCCCGCGCGGCAAGCTGCTGGGCGGCAGCACCTCGGTGAACGGCACGGTCTACATGCGCGGCCACCGGCTCGACTATGACGACTGGGCCGCAATGGGCAACCCCGGCTGGGGCCATGCCGACGTGCTGCCCTTCTTCACCCGCCACGAGCGCTACGACCGCGGCGCGTCACCCTGGCACGGCGCGCAAGGCGAGCTGTGGGTGCAGCGGCCGGCGCAGAGCAACCCGTTGGCGCATGCCTTCGTCAACGCCGCCGTGCAGGCCGGCCATGCGCGCAATGACGACTTCAACGGCGCGCAGCAAGACGGCTTCGGCATCTTTGATTTGAACCAGCGCCAGGGCGTGCGCTGGAGCAGTTCGCGCGCCTTCCTGCACCCGGTGCTGCACCGGCCCAACCTCACCGTGTTGACAGGCGCCTTGGTGGAACGCATCCGGCTGCAAGGTACGCGCGCAGTGGGCATCACCTTGCGCCGCGGCGGCCAGCGCGTGGAGCTTGATGCGGCCAGCGAAGTGATCGTCTGTGCCGGCACGGTGAACTCACCGCAATTGCTGCTGCTGTCGGGCATTGGTGCGGCGGCGCATTTGCGTGAGCACGACATTGCCGTGCAGCACGACCTGCCCGGTGTGGGCCAGAACCTGCAAGACCACCCCACCGTGTCGATCGGCATGCTCAACCCCGGCGCGCAGTCGTATGCCTTGAGCTGGCGCACCGCGCCGCGCGTGGCGCTGGCGCCGCTGCGCTACGCGGTCAACCGCAGCGGCATGCTGGCATCGAACGCAGCCGAGGCCGGCGGCTTCATCCGCACGCTGCCCGGTTTGCAACGCCCCGATGTGCAGTACACCTTCATGGTGGGCATGAAAGACAACCCGCGCACGCTGCCGCGCCAGCACGGCTACTACCTGCACATGGCCGTGCTGCGCCCGCACAGCCGCGGCAGCGTGGCGCTGGCCAGCAACGACCCCGCGGCCAGGCCGGTGCTGCAACCCAACTTCCTGGAACACCTTGACGATGTGGACACCCTGAAACGCGCCTTGGGTGAGGCGCGCCGCATCATCACCAGCCCGGCGCTGGCCGCGCTGTCCGGTGCCGAGGTGCTACCCGGCACGGGCGTGGCCAGCGAGGCTGACCTGGAACGTTACATCCGCGAGCGCGTGGCCACCACTTACCACCCGGTGGGCAGTTGCAAGATGGGCCCGGCGGCTGACGCCAGCGCGGTGGTGGATGCGCAGTTGCGCGTGCACGGCCTGCAAGGCCTGCGCGTG
>JANOXU010000255.1:0-21733 GCA_031418595.1 Burkholderiales bacterium | reverse complement strand
GCTTCGACATCGCCAACCCGAACGGCCTGGCGCTGGCTAACCTGTCGTTCACCGACCTGCTGCCCGGCACGCCGGGCGCGATGGTGGTGGCCCCGGTGCCGAACGCCAGCACCAGCGGCTGCGGCTCGCCCAGCTTCACGCCCAGCGCGGGGGCCGCATCGCTGGCTTTCAGCACGGCGCAGGTTGCGGCGGGCGCAACCTGCCGGGTCAGCGTCGACGTGGTGGTGCCCACGGTGGGCAGCTATGTCAACACCAGCAGCACGATCACGTCAACCAACGGCGGCACCGGCAACACGGCCAGCGCCACGCTGACCGCAGTGGCCTTGAACGTGCCGACGCTGAGCAAGAGCTTCGCCAGCGCGGGGCCGATTGCGCCGGGCACGCCGAACCAACTGACGCTGACCCTGGGCAACAGCAACGCCAGCGCCATCACGCTGAGCGCGGCGCTGGTCGACAACCTGCCCGTCGGCATGCTGGTCGCGAGCCCGGCCAACAGCAGCGGCACGTGTGTCGGCGTGACCGCCACTCCGGGCGACACCAAGATCACGCTGGCCAGCGGCAGCAGCATTCCGGCGGGCGGCTGCACCGTGATTGCGAACGTGGTTGCCAGCACCGGTGGCACGTTCACCAACACGCTGGCGGCAGGTGCCTTGGCCACCAGCGCAGGCAGCAATGCCGCGCCCGCCAGCGCCAGCTTCAGCGTGCCGTTTGCGCCCGCGGCCACCAAGTCGTTCACGCCCGCCACGGTGGCGGTGGGCGCGGTTTCGGTGTTGAAGATCACGCTGCTCAACTCGAACGCCAGCACCGCCGTCAGCGGCGCGGCTTTCACCGACACCTACCCGAGCGGGCTGGTCAACACCGCTACACCGGCCGCCGCGATCAGCGGCGCGGGTTGCAGCGGTACCGTCACCGGCACGGCCAACGGCAGCTCGCTGAGTTTGTCGGGCGGCGTGATTCCGGCCAACGGCAGTTGCGACATCACGGTCAATGTGAGCAGTGCCACCGCTGCGAACTACCTGAACAGCAGCGGCACGATCAGCACCGGCAACGTGGGCACTGGCAATGCGTCGAGCGCCACCCTGACGGTGTCGGTCGGCTCGCCGCTGACGGTGGCCAAATCGTTCACCGCCAGCGCGGTGGCACCGGGTGTCGCTTCGGTGCTGCGCATCCGCCTGACGAACCCGAACCCGGTGGCCATCACCGGCGCGACCTTCACCGATGCCTACCCGAGCGGCCTGGTCAACACCGCCACCCCAGCCGGCACGATCACTGGCGCGGGTTGCACCGGGTCGGTGACGGCGGCGGTCAACGGCACGTCTGTGGCGCTGTCGGCGGGCAACATTCCGGCCAGCAGCTTCTGCGACGTCACCGCCAACGTCACGAGTGCCGTGCCCGGCAGCTATGTCAACCACAGCGGTAGCGTGGCCACCAGCAACAGCGGCACGGCCGCGTCGAGCAGCGCGACGCTGGTGGTGCTGTCGCCGCCGACGGTGGCAAAAAGTTTTGCGCCGTCGGCGGTGTCGGTGAATGGCGTCTCGGTGCTGAAGATCACCGTGACGAATGCCAATGCAGGCACCGCGCTGGCCGGCGTCGCGTTCACCGACAGCTACCCGGCCGGGCTGGTGAACACCGCCACGCCAGCCGGTGCCGTCACAGGCGCCGGTTGCAGTGGCACCGTCACGGCGGCGGCCAACGGCACGTCGCTGGCCTTGAGCGCTGGTGTTGTTCCGGCAGGCGGCAGTTGCGACATCACGGTCAACGTGACAAGCGCCAGCGCTGCCACCTACAACAACACCAGCGGCCCGGTGAGCACGACCAATGCGGGCACGGGCGCGGCGTCGATCGGCAGCTTGAGCGTGGTCAGCGGGCCGGCGCCGCTGACGGTGGTGAAAGTGTTCACGCCCGCCTCGATCGGCAGCAACGACACGACGCTGTTGAAGATCACCCTGCAAAACCCGAACGCCACGGCTGTGACGGGCGCGGCCTTCACCGACACCTACCCGTTTGCGATGTTCAACACGGCCGCGCCGGGTGCGGCCATCAGCGGCGCGGGTTGCAGCGGCACGGTCACGGCGGCCGCCAATGGCAGCTCACTCGCGCTGGGCGCGGGCAACGTGCCGGCCAGCAGCAGCTGCGACATCACGGTGAACGTGACCAGTGCAGCGGCCAACACCTATGTCAACAGCACCGGCTCGGTCACCACCACCAACGCCGGCAGCAGCGCATCCGTCAACGGCACGCTGGTGGTGCTGAGCCGCATCACTGCGCTGAAGGCCTTCACGCCGACATCGGTGGTGGCGGGCAGTGCGTCGGTGTTGAAGATCACCCTGACGAATCCGAACGCGGTGGCAATCACCGGCGCAGCCTTCACCGACACCTATCCGGGCGGCCTGGTCAACACCGCCACCCCGGCTGGTGCGATCAGCGGCGGCGGTTGCGGCGGCAGCGTCACCGCGGCGGCCAACGGCACTTCGCTGGTGTTGACTGGCGGCACGGTCCCGGCCAGCAGCAGTTGCGAGATCACCGCCAACGTGACGAGCGCGGCTGTCGGCAGCTACGCCAACACCAGCGGCGTTATCAACACCGCCAACGCCGGGGCCGGCGCAGCAGCGGGCGCAACCTTGACCGTCACTGCATCGACGAGCCCGCTCGGCGTTGTCAAGGTTTTCACGCCCAATTCGATCGGCACCGGCGACAGCACCCAGCTCAAGATCACCCTGACCAACCCGAACGCATTCGCGGTCACCGGTGCGGCCTTCACCGACACCTATCCGGCGTCGATGCTGAACACCGCCACACCGGCGGGCGCGATCAGCGGCGCGGGGTGCGGCGGCACGGTCACGGCAGCGGCGAACGGCGGCTCGCTGGCACTGAGCGCAGGCAATGTGCCTGTCGGTGGCAGTTGCGACATCACCGTCAACGTCAGCAGCGCGGCGGCCAACACCTATGTCAACAGCACCGGTGCGGTGACGACGACGAACGCCGGCACCAGTTCGTCCGTCAACGGCACGCTGTTGGTGCTCAGCCGCATCACGGTTCTGAAGGCCTTCACGCCCGCTTCGGTTTCGACCAACGCGACCTCGGTGCTGAAGATCACGCTGACGAACCCGAACGCGGCGGCCATCACCGGCGCGGCCTTCACCGACACCTACCCGGGCGGCCTGGTGAACACCGGCAGCCCTGCCGGTGCGATCAGCGGCGCAGGGTGCAGCGGCACGGTCACGGCCGCAGCCGGTGGTGCGTCGCTGGCCTTGAGCGCGGCCAACGTGCCGGCGAGTGGCAGTTGCGACATCACGGTTAACGTCACGAGCGCAGCGGCCGGCAGCTACGTCAACAACAGCGGCGCGGTGACGACCGCCAATGCTGGCGCGGGCGCGTCTGCGGGCGCAACGCTGACGGTCACCGCCGTCGCGCCGCCAGCACCGCAGGTGACGAAGGCCTTCACGCCGAACTCGATCGGCACCAATGGCAGCACGGTGCTGACGATCACCCTGGTCAACCTGAACGCCTTCGCGCTCACCAGCGTGGCCTTCACCGACAACTACCCTGGGGCGCTGGTCAACACCGCCGCGCCGGGCGCGGCGATCGGCGGCAGCGCGGGCTGCGCCGGCACCGTCACGGCGGCGGCGAACGGCAGTGCGCTGGCATTGAGCGGCGGCAACCTGCCGCCGAACGGCACCTGCGACATCAGCGTCAACGTCACCAGCGCCAGTGCCGGCACCTATCTGAACAGCAGCGGGCCGGTCACGACTGCCGAAGCGCCGGCCGGCACGGCGGGCTCCGGCACGCTCACCGTGCTGGGCCGCTTGACGGTGCTGAAGTCGTTCACGCCGACTTCGGTCGCGGTGAATGCGGCCTCGGTGCTGAAGATCACACTGACGAACCCGAACGCGGTGGCCGTCACCGGCGCGGCCTTCACCGATGCGTACCCGGGTGGTCTGGTGAACACCGGCAGCCCTGCTGGTGCGATCAGCGGCGCAGGGTGCAGCGGCACGGTCACGGCCGCAGCCGGTGGTGCGTCGCTGGCCTTGAGCGCGGGCAATGTGCCGGCCGGTGGCAGTTGCGACATCACGGTCAACGTGACAAGCGCAGCGGCCGGCAGCTACCTCAACAACAGCGGCGCGGTGAGCACGGCGAACGCCAGTGCGGGTACGTCCTCGAGTGCCACGCTGACCGTCACGGTGGCGCCGCAGGCGCCCGGCGTCTCGAAGACCTTCACGCCCGAAGTCATCCTCACCGGCGACAACTCGCTGCTGCGGGTGACGATCACCAACCCGAACGCGGTGCCGATCACCAGCGCGGCGTTCACCGACAACTATCCCGCCACGTTGTCCAACACCGGCACCGCTGCTATCAACGCCGCCAGCACGCTGGCAGGCTGCTCCGGCACCGTCGCCGGCTCCGCCGGCACGACCTCGATGGCGCTGACGAACGGCAACATCCCGGCAGGCGTGAGCTGCATGATCGACGTCAACGTGACCAGCAACTCGGCCGTGCCGGTGCTGCTGACGAACCCGGCCTTCAGCGTCAGCAGCGCCAACGTACCTGACGGCAATGCCGCCGCAGCAAACCTGCAAGTGCTGGTGCGGCCGACGATTGCGAAGTCGTTCACGCCGAGCACCGTGCTGGTGGGCGCGTCGTCGACCCTGAGTCTGGTGATCACCAACCCGAACCCGATTCCGTTGAGCGCGCTGGCATTCACCGACACCTTCCCGGCCGGATTGAATGTGGCGACGACGCCTGGGGCGGTGAACGGTTGCGGCGGCACGTTCAGCGCCACGGCGGGCGCCGCCAGCATCAGCCTCAGCGGTGGCAACCTGGCGGCAACCCAGAGTTGCACGCTCGTTGTTGACGTTAGCAGCGCAGCGGCGAGTGCCTACAGCAACACCTCGGGCGGTGTAGCCAGCTTCGAGACCGGCGCGGCCGGTGCGGCGAGCAACACGGCCGTGTTGACGGTAAACGCGCCGAGCGGCGTCCAGCTTGAAGGCTTCGTCTACACCGACCCGAACCACAACCTGCAAAAGGACGGTGGCGAAGCCGGCACCGGATTGACGCTCTACGCCAAGCTCGTGGCAGTTGGCGCGCCCGCCGGTCCGGCCTCGCAGGCGGTTGCGGTGGACCCGGCGACGGGTGCCTACCTGCTCAGCGTCGTGGCGCCGGGCGAGTACTTCATCGTGATCGACGACAACCCAACCTTGTCCGACATCACGCCGACGATCCCCGCCACCTGGACCGGCACCGAAACCGGCGACCAGGTGCGGCGCAACGTGGTGGTCGCAGCCGTTGACCTGCGCTATCTGAACTTCGGCCTCTTCAACGGCAACCTCGCCACGGGCCGCGTGTTCCGCGACAACGGCGCGGGCGGCGGCATGCCGAACAACGCGGTGCAGGACGGCACCGAGACCGGCATCGGCGCGGTGGCCGTGCGCCTGACCAACGCGGCGGGCACGCTGACCTACGACAGCACCACCACCGACGCCGCAGGCAACTATCGGCTGTGGATTCCCGCCGTGTTGAACGGCAGCTCGCTGCGGGTGGTCGAAGACAACCCGGCCGGCCTGCGCTCGGTGGGCGGGTTCCCCACGGCCAGCTACGACCGCACCAGCGACAGCATCGCGTTCGCGTACACGGCGGGCACCAACATGTCGAGCCTGAACTTTGCCGACGTGGCGTTAGAGACGCTGGTGGGTGGTCAGCAACGCACCACTGCGCCGGGCGAGGCGGTGTTCTACGCGCACAGCTTCACTCCCGGCACCGGCGGCAGCGTGGCGTTCAGTTCGACCAGCAGCGCGGGTTGGCCGCAGACCCTGCTGCGCGACGCCAACTGCAACGGCGTGCTCGACGCTGGCGAAGGCGTCATCAGCACGGCCATCACCACCACAGTCAGCACGCCGGTGTGCCTGATCGTGAAGGTCACGGTGCCAGCAGGCGCGCCCGTGGGCGCGCAAAACCTGACCACGCTGCAAGCGCTGTTCAGCTACACCAATGCGAGCCCACCGCTATCGACGACGCTGACGAATGAAGACTTGACGGCCTCGGGCGGCGGTGGTGGTGCCAGCCTGTCGCTGGTGAAGAGCCAGGACAACGCGACGCCGTTGCCGGGTGGCCGCATCGTCTACACCATCGCCTACACCAACCAGGGCAGCGGTGCGATCACGTCGATCCGCATCACCGACGTCACGCCCGCATTCACGCGCTTTTTCAGTGCGGCTTGCCTGCCACCGTTGGCAGCGGGGCTCATCGCGTGCAGCGTCACAGGCAGCCCGGCGGTCGGCGCGACCGGTGCCATCGAGTGGACCCTGAGCGGCGCGCTGTTGCCCAGCGCGTCGGGCCAGGTCAGCTTCGCGGTGGATGTAGCGGCCGGGCCATGACGCCGTCTCGGCCAGCATGCCTAGACTAGCTAGGTCACCGGCGCGGGGTTGAACAACACCAGCGCGTTGTGCAGCTTCCAGTGCTCGGCCCAGGTCTTCTTGCGCCCGCTGGCCACGTCGAGCATCAGGTGGAACAGCTCCCAGCCCACCATTTCGATGCTGGCCGTGCCATCGGCAATCGTGCCGGCGTTCACGTCCATCAAGTCATGCCAGCGCCGCGCCAGATCCGTGCGCGTGGCCACCTTGATCACCGTTACGGCGGCCAGGCCGTAAGGCGTGCCGCGGCCGGTGGTGAAGACGTGCAGGTTCATGCCGGCGGCGAGCTGCAGCGTGCCGCAGATGAAGTCGCTGGCCGGCGTGGCGGCGTAGGTCAGGCCCTTGGCCTTGAGCTTGTCGCCGGGGGCGAGCACATTGCTGATGGCGCTGGAACCTGATTTGACGATCGAGCCCATCGCCTTTTCAACGATGTTCGACAGGCCCCCCGCCTTGTTGCCCGGCGTGGTGTTGGCGCTGCGGTCGACCTGGCCGCGGCCCAGGTAAGCGTCGTACCAGGCCATTTCGCGGATCAGGGCTTGCGCCACCTCGGGCGTGGCCGCGCGTGCGGTGAGCTGGGCAATGCCGTCGCGCACTTCGGTGGTTTCTGAAAACATCACGCTGGCGCCGGCGCGCACCAGCAAGTCGGTGCAAAAGCCCACGGCGGGGTTGGCCGTGACGCCGCTGAAGGCATCGCTGCCGCCGCATTGCACGCCCACCACCAGCTCGCTGGCAGGCACGGTCTCGCGGCGGCGTGCGTTCAAACGTTTGAGGTGATTTTCGGCCTGGCGCAGCACCGAATCGATCATCGACATGAAGCCCACGTGGGCCTCGTCTTGCAGGCACACCACGTCCAGAGCAGGCTGCACTTCAGCGCGTTCATCCTGGATCGCAAACGAGCCCGGCGGCAGCAGGCGCTGCGGTTGCAGCTTTTCGCAACCCAGGCTGACCACCATCACCTCGCCGCCGAAGTTCGGGTTCAGGCTGATGTTTCGCAGCGTGCGGATCGGGATTTCGGCGCCCGGCGCGTCAATCGCCACGCCGCAGCCATAGGTGTGTTCCAGGCCGATCACGTCATCGACATTCGGGTACCGCGGCAGCAACTCGGCCTTGATGCGCTGCACGGCAACGTCTAGCACGCCGGCCACGCATTGCACGGTGGTGGTGATGGCCAGGATGTTGCGCGTGCCCACCGAGCCATCGGCATTGCGGAACCCTTCGAAGGTGTGGCCTTCGAGCGGCTCCACCGCGGCAGGTTTAACGGTCGAGATGGGCAGGTCTTCGAGCCCGCGCGCCTGCGGCATCTGCAACAAGCGCTCATGCACCCAACTGCCCGCGGCCAGGTCGGCCAGGGCGTGGCCGATGGGGATGCCGTAGCGCAGCACCGGCGCGTGCGCGGCAATGTCCAGCAGCGCCACCTTGTGGCCTTGCGGCACCTTTTCGCGCAGCACCAGGCCGCCGGGCAGCTCGGTGCCGGCAGGCAAGCCACCGTCGTTGGCCACGATGGCGACGTTGTCGCGCTCGTGCATGCGGATGGTGTGGGGCGGGCGGGCTGGGACGGGGGGGCTGGGGTTCATCGGGAGGCACCTCGGGTTGCCACCCACCACGGGTGGCCAGCAGGCCGCTGCAACGCAGCGCTGTGGGAGTCAGTGAAAGAAGGGGGTTGTCGTGTCATCAGTTGTCGTACCATTGAGGCGCACTGTAGCAAACCGTCTGGTGTTCGAATTCAGGATGAAACCATCGCCCGTGAGCCCGACCCTTACGCCGCGCCGCCGGCCCCGCAGCCTGGCCCTGGAACTGGTGGAGTCGCTGGGCGACCGCATTCGTAGCGGGCGCCTGCAAACCGGTGACAAGCTGCCCACCGAGGCCGCCATCATGGCCGAATTCGCGGTCAGCCGCACCGTGGTGCGCGAGGCCATCTCCAAGCTCCAGGCCTCGGCCCTGGTTGAAACCCGGCACGGCGTGGGCACCTTTGTGCTCGGCCTGGGCGACGGCGCGGGCTTCAAGATTGCGCCCGAGCAATTCGGCACCTTGCGTGACGTGATCGCTGTGCTTGAACTGCGCATCGGCCTGGAAACCGAGGCCGCTGCGCTGGCGGCTAGCCGGCGCACACCGGCCAACCTGGCCGCGCTGCGCAAGGCGCTGAAGGCCGTTTCGCAGGGCGTGGAGGCCGGGCGCGACGCCGTGGCGGCCGACTTCGAATTCCACCTCGAAGTGGCGCGCGCCACCCAGAACAGCCACTTCGCCGAGCTGATGGCCACGCTGGGCAGCCAGATCATTCCGCGCGCCCGCCTGGCCGGCAGCGAGCCGCTCACCGAAGAGCGGCGCCAGTACCTGCGGCGGGTGAACGGCGAGCATGAAAGCATCTTTGAGGCGATTGCCAACCGCGACCCCGAGGCCGCCCGTGCGGCCATGCGCACCCACCTGGCCAACAGCCGCGAACGGCGCCGGCGGGCCCAGCCCGATGTGGCTTGAGGCTGCTGCCGGCTTGACCTTGCCGCCTGCGCGCCGGTTCGCCTGATTCGTAGTTTCCCGAATAGGCGAGATGTCACCTAGTTGTACGATGACATACAACTAAAGATCGGGCTTAAAGCGTGAGCTTGGGTCGCTCATCCGCTCACTCGCCCAAGACCTGCCACCCCGCTTCTGATTGAAACCCGCCATGTCCCCGCAAGAACTCAAGACCACCATCTCCCACGGCCTGCTGTCGTTTCCGCTGACCGACTTTGCCGCCGACCTGAGCTTCGCCGCCAAGCCCTATGCCGAGCGCCTGGAATGGTTGATGCCCTACGGCGCGACGGCGTTGTTTGCGGCCGGCGGCACGGGCGAATTCTTTTCGCTGGAGCCGCAGGAATTCAGCGCGGTCGTCAAGACGGCCATCGACACCTGCCGGGGCCGCATGCCCATCATTGCCGGCGCGGGCGGCGGCACCACGTTGGCCATTCGCTATGCGCAAGAGGCACAAAGGCTCGGCGCGCAAGGCGTGCTGCTGCTGCCGCACTACCTCACTGAAGCCTCGCAGGCCGGGCTCATTGCGCACATCCAGGCCGTGTGCAAGAGCGTGCGGTTTGGCGTGATCGTCTACAACCGCGGCGCCTGCCGCCTCACGCCGGCCTCGCTGCACGTGCTGGCCGACACCTGCCCCAACCTCATCGGCTTCAAAGACGGCGTGGGCGACATCGAAGCCTTTGTCGCCATCCGCCGCGCCCTGGGCGAGCGCTTCGCCTACCTTGGCGGCCTGCCGACGGCCGAAGTGTTTGCCGGCGCCTACCAGGCCATGGGTTGCCCGGTGTATTCGTCGGCGGTGTTCAACTTCATTCCGCGCACGGCGATGGCCTTCTACAACGCCCACCACGCGGGCGACGTGACCACCACAAACAAGCTGCTCGACGAATTCTTCCTGCCCTACATCGCGCTGCGCAACCAGGGCCAGGGCTATGCGGTGAGCATCGTCAAGGCCGGCGCCACGCTGGTGGGCCACAGTGCCGGGCCGGTGCGCCCGCCCTTGTCTGACCTGTTGCCGGCCGAGGTGGAACAACTCAGACTGTTGATCGCCAAGCTCGGCCCGCAGTAGGCGCCCCCAACCGAAGCCATCAGTCATGATTGATCAACCCAACCCGCAGACCACACCCCGCATCACCGCCCTGCGCGTGATCCCGGTGGCCGGGCGCGACAGCATGCTGCTCAACCTGAGCGGCGCGCACGGCCCGTTCTTCACCCGCAACCTGCTCATCCTGACTGACAGCGCCGGCCACACCGGCGTGGGCGAGGTGCCGGGCGGCGAGAAGATCCGCGCCACGCTGCAAGATGCCACCGAACTGGTCGTGGGCCAGCCCATCGGCGCGCACGCTGGCCTGTTGCAGCGCGTACACCAGGCCTTTGCCAGCCGCGATGCCGGCGGGCGCGGGCAACAAACGTTTGACTTGCGCACCACCATCCATGCGGTCACGGCCATCGAGTCGGCGATGCTCGACTTGCTCGGCCAGCACCTCGGTGTACCCGTTGCGGCGCTGTTGGGCGAAGGCCAGCAGCGTGACGCGGTGGAGATGCTGGGCTACCTGTTCTATGTGGGTGAGCGCAACAAGACCGATCTGCCTTATGTGGCCGACCCCGGCGCCAGCAACGACTGGTGCCGCCTGCGCCATGAAGCGGCGCTCACGCCGCAAGCCGTGGTGCGCCTGGCCGAAGCCGCGCGCGAACGCTATGGCTTCAACGACTTCAAGCTGAAGGGCGGCGTGTTGCGCGGCGAAGAAGAAATCGAAGCCGTCACCGCCCTGCATGACCGCTTTCCCCAAGCCCGCGTCACGCTCGACCCGAACGGCGGCTGGCTGCTCAAAGACGCCGTGCGCCTGATGCGCAACCTGCACGGCGTGGTGGCCTACGCCGAAGACCCTTGCGGCGCCGAAGAGGGCTTCTCGGGCCGCGAGGTGATGGCCGAATTCCGCCGCGCCACCGGCCTGCCCACGGCCACCAACATGGTCGCCACCGACTGGCGCCAGTTAAGCCATGCGTTAGCCCTGCAAAGCGTGGACATCCCGCTGGCCGACCCGCACTTCTGGACCATGGCCGGCAGCGTTCGCGTGGCCCAGACCTGCCGCGACTGGGGCCTGACCTGGGGCTCGCATTCGAACAACCATTTCGATGTCTCGCTGGCCATGTTCACGCAAGTGGGCGCCGCGGCACCGGGCAAGGTGACGGCGATGGACACGCACTGGATCTGGCAAGACGGCCAGCGCTTGACCAAGGAGCCTTTGCAAATCATCAAAGGCCATGTCCAGGTGCCGGCCAAGCCTGGGCTGGGCATCGAACTCGACATGGCGGAAGTCGAGAAGGCGCACCAGCTCTACCAGCAGCACGGCCTGGGCGCGCGCGACGACGCCACGGCGATGCAATACCTGATACCTGGCTGGAAGTTCGACCCGAAGCGGCCGGCGTTCGTTCGTTAACTTTGTTCGCTGATTCATGCCACGCCGCGCGGTAGCGCCTAAACACTAACGTTTCAAAGCAGCCACCATGTTCAAGAACCTCATCAACGGCGAATGGCTTGACGGCCCCGGCGCCAGCCGCAACGTCAACCCCTCCGACACGCGCGACCTGATCGGCGAATACGCCCAGGCCGATGCGGCCCAAACCCAATCGGCCATCGCCGCCGCGCAAGCCGCCTTCCCGGCCTGGAGCCTGAGCACGCCGCAGCAGCGCTTCGACATCCTCGACGCCGTGGGCAGCGAAATCCTGGCGCGCCGCGCTGAACTCGGTGACTTGCTCGCACGCGAGGAAGGCAAGACGCTGCCCGAGGCGGTGGGCGAAGTGGCGCGCGCCGGCAACATCTTCAAGTTCTTCGCCGGCGAGGCGCTGCGCCCGGGTGGCGAGGTGATGCCTTCGGTGCGCCCTGGCGTGGGCGTGGAAATCACCCGCGAACCAATGGGCGTGGTGGGCATCATCACGCCGTGGAACTTCCCCATCGCCATACCGGCCTGGAAGGTCGCGCCGGCGCTGGCGCATGGCAACTGCGTGGTCTTCAAGCCGGCTGACCTGGTGCCGGGCTCGGCCTGGGCGCTGGCCGACATCCTGGCGCGCAGCGGCCTGCCCAAAGGCGTGTTCAACCTGGTGATGGGCCGCGGCACGCAGGTGGGCGCGGCGCTGCTGGAAGACGCGCGGGTGGCCGCCATCACCTTCACCGGCTCGGTGGCCACGGGCCAGCGCGTGGCCGCGGCGGCTGTCGCACGCATGGCGAAGTTTCAGTTGGAAATGGGCGGCAAGAACCCCTTCGTGGTGCTGGACGATGCTGACTTGAACGTGGCCGTGAACTGTGCGCTGCAAAGCGGGTTCTTTTCCACCGGCCAGCGCTGCACGGCGTCTTCGCGCGTCATCGTCACGGCCGGCATTCACGACCGTTTCGTGGCCGCCATGGTCGAGCGCATGAAGGCGCTGAAGGTGGACGATGCGCGCAAGGCCGGCACCGACATCGGCCCGGTGGTGGATGCCAGCCAACTGGCGCAGAACCTTGAGTACCTGGGCATCGCCAAGGGCGAAGGCGCCACGCTGGCGGCCGGTGGTGAGGCGCGCGAGCGCAATGCCGACGGTGCCCCCGGCTTTTACATGGCGCCGGCCCTGTTCACCGACACCACGCCGGCCATGCGCATCAACCGCGAAGAGGTCTTCGGCCCGGTGGTCAGCGTGCTGCGGGCCCGTGACTATGACGAAGCCTTGATGCTGGCCAACGACACGCCGTTCGGCCTGGCCAGCGGCATTGCCACCACCTCGCTCAAACACGCCACGCACTTCAAGCGCCATGCGCAGGCCGGCATGGTGATGGTCAACCTGCCAACCGCGGGGGTGGACTATCACGTGCCGTTCGGCGGGCGCAAGGGCTCCAGCTACGGCCCGCGCGAACAGGGGCGCTATGCGGCGGAGTTCTTCACCACGGTGAAGACGGCCTACACGCAAGCCTGAGCTGTGGTGTGATAACAAGGAACTTGATGCGACACGCTGCATTCGCCACCACCTTGCTGGCTTCGCTCTTCATGGCCGCTGCGGCCCTGGCGCAAGGCAGCTATCCCAACCATGCCGTGACGCTGGTGGTGCCGTTCCCGCCCGGCGGCGGCACCGACACCGGCGCGCGTATCGTGGCCCAGCGCCTGACTCAAAAGTGGGGCCAGACGGTGGTGGTTGAAAACAAGGGCGGCGCGGCCGGCCAGATCGGCGCTGACTTGGTGGCCAAGGCCCGACCAGATGGCTATACCTTGCTGATGGGCAACATCGGCACCCAGGCCATCAACCCTTCGCTGTACAAGAAGATGCCGTACGACGCGGCCACGGCATTCGTGCCGATTTCGCTGGTGGCCGAGTTGCCGCTGGCGATGATGGTGAACCCGCAGGTACCGGCGAAGACGGTGAAGGAATTCATCGCCCTGGCCAAGAGCCAGCCCGGCAAGCTGAGCTACAGCTCAAGTGGTGCCGGCGGCGCGCCGTACCTGGCCGCCGAGATGTTCAAGCAGGCCACCGGCAGCTTCATCGTGCATGTGCCTTACCGCGGCGGCGGCCCGGCCATCAGCGACCTGCTGGCCGGCCATGTGCAATTGAGTTTCATGACCGTGCTTGAAGCCAGTGGCCACATCAAGAGCGGCAAGCTGCGCGCGCTGGCGGTCACCAGCGCACAGCGCGTGAGCGCCTTGCCCGAGGTGCCCACGCTGAATGAGGCCGCGCTGCAGGGCTTCAACTCCATCAGTTGGATCGGCCTGCTCGCACCGGCCGGCACGCCGCGCGAGATCGTCGAGAAAATTTCAGCCGATGTGCGCGAGGTGCTGGCCGGCGACGAGGTGCGCAACAAGCTGGTCGAACTTGGCGCGGCGCCGCATGGCAACACGCCGGCGCAGTTCGCGGAGCTGATCGAAAACGACCGCAAGCGCTACGCCCGGATCATCAAAGAACGCAAGATCACGCTCGATTGAGCCAAGACTAACGTTTCAAACAGGAGACTGAAAGTGCAGAACATCAACGCGTTGCCACGCCGTGGCTTTCTCCAGGCCGCTGCCGGCAGCAGCCTGGAGGCCTTCAGCGCCAGCGCCCTGGCGCAAAGCTTTGCCTTCACGCCCAACCAGCGCTACCCCGACCCTTCGGTGCTGATCCTCGACCCGAGCTTTGCCAAGTACCGCATCTACAGCAGCACGGTCGAGATGGTGGCCAGCGGCATGCGCTGGGCCGAAGGGCCGGTGTACTTCCCTGAAGACGGCGGCTATGTGCTGGTGAGCGACATTCCCAACAACCGCATCATGAAGTTCAGCGAGCGCGACGGCAGCTTCACGGTGTTTCGCAGCAACGCCAACTGGGCCAACGGCAATGCGCGCGACCGCCAGGGGCGGCTGGTCACGGCTGAGCATTCGGTCACGCGCCGCGTCACGCGCACCGAGAAAGACGGCAAGGTCACCGTGCTGGCCGACAGCTTCGAAGGCAAGCGCCTGAACGCGCCGAACGACATCGCCATCAAGAGCGACGACAGCATCTGGTTCACCGACCCGCTGTTCGGCATCAACGGCGAATGGGAAGGCTCGCGCGCCAAGACCGAGCAGGCCACTACCAACGTCTATCGCCTGGGCGCAGACGGCAAGTTAACGGCTGTGATCACTGACATCTTCAACCCCAACGGCATTGCCTTCTCGCCCGACGAGGGTAAGCTGTACGTGGTGGAGTGGCGCGGCACGCCCAACCGCAGCATCTGGAGTTTTGACGTCAACGCCAACGGCACGGTCGGCGGCAAGACCAAGCTGATCGACGCGGCCGACTTCGGCGCGCTCGACGGCTTCAAGGTCGACCGCGACGGCAACCTGTGGTGCGGCTATGGCAGCAACGGTGCGCTGCAAGCGGAGCCTGCTGATGTGGGCGGGCGCAAGGTCTACCAGTTGCGCGGCAAGCCCGAAGACCTGGACGGCGTGGCGATCTTCAACCCGCAAGGCAAGGCCATCGGCTTCATCAAGCTGCCCGAGCGCTGCGCCAACCTGTGCTTCGGCGGGCCGAAGAATAATCGGCTGTACATGGCAAGCTGCCACTCGCTGTATGCGCTGTACGTGGAAGCGCATGGCGCCATCTGAGAGCCTGTGAACAGATCCGCCACACCCGGTCGTGCGCGCCGGATTCATTCGCAGGCGCTGACCTGAACCAAGGAAAACATCGATGAAACTGCTGCAAAAAATTCTCGGCATCACGGCGCTGGCCGCGCTGCCCTGGCTGCCGGCCCAGGCGCAAGAAGCCTGGCCCACCAAACCCGTCAGGCTGATCAGCCCGTTCCCGGCCGGGGGCACCAGCGACATCATGGCGCGCATGGTGGCCGATGCGCTGAGCAAGGAGCTGGGCCAGCAGTTCATCGTCGACAACGTGGGCGGCGCGGGCGGCACCATCGGCACCCTGCGCGGCGCCAAGACCGCGCCTGACGGCTACACCATCATGCAGACCGGCGTGGGCCAGAACGCGGTGGCGCATGGGTTGGACCCGAAGCTGGGCTACGACTCGATGAAGGACTTCATCCATCTGGCCCAAGTGAATTCGGGCCCCAACGTGCTGGTGGTGAACGCCGCCACGCCGTTCAAGACCTTCAAGGAGCTGGTCGAGTACGTGCGCAAGAACCCGGGCAAGCTGAACTACGGCTACACCCACGCGGCCTCAGGCCACATGGCGATGGAGCTGCTCAAGCAGCGCGCCGCCGAATGCCCCAAGGGCGTGGGTGATTGCAAGGGTTTCTTCATGGTCGGCATTCCCTACCGCGGTGGCGGGCCGATGATGCAAGACCTTTTGGGCGGGCAGATTCCGCTGATGTTCATCAACCAGGACGTGGCGTTGCCGCACGTGAAGGCCGGCAAGCTGCGGGCCCTGGCGGTGTCGAGCCTGCAGCGCAACCCGCTGTATCCCGACGTGCCCGCCGTGGCCGAGAGCGGCTTTCCGGGGTTCCAGGCGCTGAGCTGGTCGGGCGTGTCGGCCATCAAGGGCACGCCGCAGCCGATCGTCGACAAGCTCGACGCGGCGTTGAAAAAAGTCCTGGCGTCAGCCGAGATCAAGCAGCGCCTGGAGACGGTCGGCTTCGTGCAGCCAACGCCCGGCGCCAAGGCCTACAACGACTTCCTGAAGAGCGAGATCGACCTGTGGACCAAGGTCATCAAGACCGCGGGCATCAAGCCAGAGTAAAGGCATGAACGATTCGATCGTTTGGGTCAAGGTCTCGTCGTGCTATTTGCCGCTGGCCAACCCGATCAGCGACGCCAAGGTGCTGACCGGCCGGCAAAAGCCGATGACCGAAATCGCCATGCTGTTTGCGCAGGTGCAAACGGCCGGCGGCCATGAAGGCCTGGGCTTCAGCTACAGCAAGCGTGCCGGTGGGCCGGGCCAGTTTGCGCATGCGAAAGAGATCGCCCCGGCGCTGCTCGGCGAAGACGCCAACGACATTGCCCGCCTATGGGACAAGCTGTGCTGGGCCGGCGCCTCGGTGGGGCGCAGCGGCCTGGCCACGCAGGCCATCGGCGCGTTCGATGTTGCGCTGTGGGACTTGAAGGCGCGCCGCGCCGGGCTGTCACTGGCCAAGCTGCTGGGCGCGCACCGCGACAGCGTGCGCTGCTACAACACCTCGGGCGGCTTCTTGCACACGCCGCTGGATCAGTTGCTGGACAACGCCGCCGCATCACGCGCACGCGGCATCGGTGGCATCAAGCTGAAGGTGGGCCAGCCCGATGGCGCGTTGGACATGCAGCGCGTGGCCGCGGTGCGCAAACATCTTGGTGAACAGGCGCCGCTGATGGTGGACGCCAACCAGCAGTGGAGCCGCCCCACCGCGCAGCGCATGTGCCGCGCCTTCGAGCCGTTCAACCTGGTGTGGATCGAAGAGCCGCTGGATGCCTACGACCACGCCGGCCATGCCGCGCTGGCGGCGCAGTTCGACACGCCCATTGCCACCGGCGAAATGCTCACCAGCGCCGGCGAGCATGCCGATTTGATCAACCACCGCGCCGCCGACTATCTGATGCCCGACGCCCCGCGCGTGGGCGGCATCACGCCGTTCCTGAAAATCGCCGCCCTGGCTGACCATGCCGGCCTGCTGCTGGCGCCGCACTTCGCCATGGAGCTGCATATCCACCTCGCTGCGGCCTACCCGCGCGAGCCGTGGGTGGAGCACTTCGAGTGGCTGGAGCCGCTGTTCAACGAGCGCATTGAGATCAACAACGGCCGCATGCTCGTGCCCACGCGGCCTGGCTTGGGTCTAACGTTAAGCGAGCAGGCGCTGGGGTGGACGCGCGAGGTGGTGGAAGTGGGGCTGCGCGGCTGAAGCGCCGCGCAGCGTGCCGCGGGCGAGCCCGGTGCCATGCGGTCATCCGCCGTGGCCCGGGTTCGGTTGCAAGGCTACCTCGCCTTCTTGCCCGACACCTTCTTTGCCGCCGGGGTGATTCGCGTGTTGATCCGCGAATCAATGCGCGGATCGATGATGCCGCCGCCGGTGACGGGCACCACGTTGTCGCTGACGACGAAGAACCAGCCCTCGAACACGCCGGCCGGCAGGTGCGGCGACTTCACGCCCACCAGCGCATCGACCGACGATGAGAACGAGCGCTCCTGGTCATCAACCAGGTGGCCGCAGTGCACGCGCAGCATCACCCGGCCTTGGGTTTGCAGCGCCCGGATCGTGCGTTCTCTTTCGTCGCTGATCGACCAGTTCACTTCACGCGAGCCCAACTTCTGGTCGCCATGCAGTGTGAGCATGGGCAGCGGGCCGATGGCATTGGTGGCGCTGCGCGGCGGGATCGGTTCGAACCAGACCTGCACCACCTGGGGCTGGCTTTCTTGCGTCTTGGCGTGCAGGCGGGCGGACAAGACGAGCGAGACACTTTGCAGCAGCGTGAAGGCGTCTGCCGCGCGCAGCCTGGCGCCCTGGGGCCAGTTGGTTTCGGCGATGAAGGGCCAGTCGAGCTGGGCGATGTCGCCGGCCGGGCCTTGAATGCCTTGCGGGCCGGGGGCGCCCGGTGTGCCCGGTAAACCTGGCGTGCCTTGCGGCCCGGGCGCACCCGGTGCCCCAGCCGGCCCTGGCTCGCCTGGTGTGCCTGGCGCGCCCGGCTCGCCGGCCGGGCCTGGTGCTCCAGACTCGCCCGCCGGGCCTGGTGCCCCCGGTACGCCAGACTCACCCTGGGCGCCGGTGGCGCCGATGACCCCGGCTTCGCCCGGCGCACCCGCCGCACCCACGGGCCCCGCTTCGCCCTGCGGCCCGGTTGGGCCGGGCTCGCCCTGTGGCCCGGCAGTCCCGGCCGCGCCGGCCAAACCTTGCGGCCCGGGTTCGCCGGCTGGGCCCACTGGGCCGTCCGGCCCAACTGGGCCGATGGGGCCGATGGGGCCAGCCGGGCCCGGTTCACCCGCCGGGCCGGGCTCGCCCGCTGCGCCTACGGGCCCCGCCGGGCCGGGCGGGCCAACGTCAGCCGCCCCACCGTCGCGCCCCGGTGGGCCGGCCGGCCCTTCAGGCCCCACGGGCCCAGCCGGGCCAGCCTCGCCCGTTGCCCCTGGGGGGCCAGTCGGGCCAGCAGGCCCTGCCAACCCGGCAGCGCCTTCGGGACCCACCGGCCCGGCTGGGCCGGCCGCACCATCAGCCCCAGGGGGGCCGGCTGCACCATCGACACCTGCCGGGCCGGCCGCGCCATCGGCCCCGGGAGGGCCGGGTGGCCCCGCCGGTCCCGCTGGCCCGGCCGCGCCATCGGGCCCGATGGGGCCGGGTGGCCCCGCTGGCCCGACGCCGCCTACATCCGCGGCCAGGGGCGCGCCGTCAAAGTACCAGCGCCCTTGTGCGTCTTGCCGGTGTTCACCGCTGTGGGTGTGGCTGCCGGCGGCCACGAACAGCGCAGCGTCTTGCTGCGCCGCCGGGTTGCCAGCGCTGGGGATGATGCGGGCCACCACCAAGGCATCGGCACCGACATCGCTGCCATCGTCCACCTCGGCCGTTGCCGTGCATGCCAGGGTGATGACGGTGGGCGTGTTGCCCACCCGCAGCGCGGCGCGGTCAGCGTTGCTGGCACGCAGCACCACGCGCTGGCCCACCGCCGCCGCACCCAGGCTCAGCGGTGAATCGATGGCCAAGCGCACGCCGCCGGGCGACAGCGCCACGCCGGGCTCCAGCCGCACCTGGCCATCTTCCAGGCGCACCACCAGGCCCCAGGCGATGTGGCCCAGGCCGACGGTGCGGCGCAGGTCGAGCAGCGACTCGCGCAGCCGGTCTTGCAGATGCTGCAAGTGTTCGGCGGTGACCCGCAGGCCTTCTACGAATTGGGAGCGTGCATCGTCGGCCATGGTGGAACCCTTGTTGATGCCTGTGCGTGGTGGGGCGTTGCGAAGTGCGGGCTGGCGGCGCTGGCGTCAGAGGCTGGAAATGACGTCGATCTCGCGCAACTGCACGCTGCCCGCCGTGCGGCTGACCAGGCGCAGCACCGGCTGCGCGGCGTTAAACGGTGAAGTGGGCACTAACGACCCTGGTGCGCCCTTGGGGGTGGGTGTGAGGGGGATGGCGGCGCTGCCGCTGGGCGCGCCCGCACCCGCCGCCAGGGCCAGGGTCAGCGGCGCCAACGGCGTGTCTTTCGGTGCCAAGCCCACCAGGCGCAGGCGGGCGCGGGCATCGAGCACGCCCGCCGGGTCTTGCAAGGGCGCGGGCAAGGCGCGCCACGGCCCGTTGGGCGGCCCGCGGCGAATGACCTGCTGCGCCAGCCCGTCCACCAGCCCACCGGCTGGCGCGGCCTGCGCCAGTGCCCAGTTCAGCTCGCCGCGCGCCACCACCAGCGCCATCCAGGGCATGGGGCCGGCGCCCAGGGGCACGGCTTGCTTGAAGGTGAAGCTCACCCATTGCTCGTCGGCGCTGGCCGTCAGCGTCACCGGTTCGCTGCTGCCTTGGGGCAGGGGCTGGCCGGGCATGCTGCTGCCTTCGGCCACGGCCCACAGCACCACGCGCGCTTCAGCGGCGTCGCCCAGCGCGCGCAGCGGCAGGCGGATGGCCTGGAGTTCGGCCAGCCCGCTGTTCGCGGGCAGGCGCACGATGGCGCCGCGCTGTGCATCGACCAGCAGCTCGGCCAGCACCGGCTCGGCCGCGGTGGCGGCGGGCGGTGGCCCCAGCGGCGGCAGCACGCGCTGCGCCGGCAGGTCGGCCACGGCCAGCCAGCGCACTTCGTCGATTCGCCGGGTGGCACCAGCGAGCGGCGCGGGCAAGGGCAGGCGCAAGTCGAACTGGCCTTCGCTGGCAAATTCAAGCTCGGCGGTGGTGTCGTTGTCGACCTGCACGCGGCGAATGCGGCGTTGCCTGGGCGTGCCCTGCACGCTGATGCTCAGCAGGCAGGGCACCTTGGTGGTGAGCGTGACCTTGAAGCTCACGGCCTCTTCCGCACCTGTGGGGTCGCCGGCCAGCGCGGCCACAGCGGGCGTGAGGTCAATGATGCGTTTGGAGTTCTTGTCCCAGCCGTCGGCATCAGGGGCGTTGACCGTGGCGCGTGGCTGCACCGGTTCGGGGTGGCTCCACACGGGCGCGGCGTCGTCGATGCGGATTTCCAGGCCCGAGGGCGGCTCGGGCAGGCGCAGGCGCACGTTGGACAACTCGGCGTTGGTCTGGCCGCGCGACACCACCACGCGCAGCCGCTCGGTGCGCAGCTCGGGGAACACCGCGCTGGCGCTGGCGGCCGCCGCGCCGCGCAGGTAGGCCGGGCTGGGCGAGAACTGGCTGCCCAGCCACGAAAAAATCATCAGCACGTTCAGCGCCGCCGCGCCGCTGTCGGCGTCCAGGTCAACGCCGCTCACGGTGCGCGGGGTGCCGAAGTCGATCACCATCTCGTGGTTGCTGCCTTCGGAATAGCTGCGCACCTGCGCCACTTCCTGCACCTTGGTGGAATCGACCCGCTGCGCCTGCGCCAGGAACTTGTATTCATCGACCAGCGCATTGCGCGGCAGGCTGATGTCCACCGACGCCGACGTGACGCCGTCGAACAAGGCATAGGCGTAGGCGTACATCATCTGCACCTGGCCGATGACGACCGACTGCACGCTGGTTTGCGCGACGGCGCCGACGACTTGCACCATGACCGTGGCCCCGCCTACTTGAACGCCAGCGCGCCGCGCGCGGAATTGAACGCCGCCTCGAAGCTGGTTTCGGGCGCCGCTTCATCCACCGCCATGTCGGCGCTACGGAACTGCAGGGTGAGCGCGGTTTTTTCGGCCGCGGGCACATCAGCCGCCTTTTCGTACTTCAGCAGCGACTGGCGCGTGGTGGCGTCTTGCAAGATGCCTTCAGTGAGCACCGAGACGCTGCGCGCGCGCAGGTCGCGGTGGACGTTGTCGAAGATCGAAAACGGAATCGCCGTGGGTGGGGCCAGGATCAGATCGACCACCGTGCCGGCATTCACCTTGGTGCCGGCCTTGATGCTCTGCGACACCACGCGCGGCGTCTGGCGCGGTTGCAGGATGTCGAGGTTGCCGAGGAAGAAGTCAGTCGCCTGCTGGTTGATCTTCACCGCCGGCACCTGGAAGCCGTCGCGCACGACCTTGGCCACGGCGGGCTTGTCGTCCACCTCGACGAGCACTTCCTTGGCCTGCACGAACGCGGTCTTGTTGATGAGGAAATTGGTGGCCATCTTGCCTCCTGATTAAATGAAACGTTAGAAACTGGCGAGCCCGTCTTCAAGCCCGGGTCTGTTTGGTGACCACCTTGCCCAGCACCAGGCCCAGGCCTTCCAGCGCCTTCTGCGCCTCGGCCAGTGAAAGCCCCGTGAGCGGTGGAATCTCCACGCTGCTTTGTGCTTGCAGGGCCGCGGCAATCACCAACTGCACGCTTTGGC
>JANOXU010000254.1:0-3408 GCA_031418595.1 Burkholderiales bacterium | reverse complement strand
GCTCCCCGAGGCAGTCAAGCCCGGGAAAGTACGCGGTTTTGAGGAAACGAAGTTCAAGTCGGCACCAAACAAAATCGGCCTACAGCCCGCTCCAGTGCTTGATCTCAGGCTCGGGATAGGTCATTAAACCGGACAGTAGTGAGTTTCGACATCGACTTTGGCCACGCCACCCACGCCGGCTCGCGCAACAGCAACGAAGACTTCGCTGCCGTGCAGCGCCCGGCGCCGGCCGATGCGGCATTGGGCTGGGTGGCGGCGCTGGCCGATGGCGTGTCCACTGGAGGCGGCGGTTTGTTGGCCGCACAAACCAGCGTGATGAGCCTGGTGCAAGACTACTTTTCCGCCCCGCCCACCTGGCACACCACGGTGGTGCTGGAGCGTTTGATCCGTGCGCAGAACACTTGGCTGGCCGAACACAACCGCCGCCGCGCCTGGGCGCGTGGCGCCAGCACCGCGCTGACCACGCTCACCGCCTTGGTGCTGCGCGGCCACAGCTACACCCTGGCCCATGTGGGCGACTCGCGCGCCTGGTTGTGGCGCGACGGCGAATTGGCGCCGCTCACGCAAGACCATGCCCTGAGCCAGATCGACCTGGCCAGCACGCTGACCCGCGCTTTGGGCCTGGACGAGCATGTGCAGATTGACTTCAGCCAGGATGAACTGCGCAGCAGTGATGTGCTGCTGCTGACCAGCGACGGCGTACACGGCCCGCTGTCGCGCAAGCAGATCGCTGCCGTACTGGCCGCTGCCGTGGATGCGCAAACGGCCTGTGATGAGCTGGTGCGCCTGGCGCTGGCGGCTGGTGGCCACAGCGCCGGCGGCCAAGACAACGCCACGGCCCTGGTGCTGCGCGTGCGCGGCCTGGACGCCGGCCGCTATGACGATGTGCTGGGCGCCGCGCACCGCCTGCCCAATCCGCCGCGCCTGGGGCTGGGCAGCCGGCTCGACGGCTACACCGTCACCGCGCTGGTGGCCGACACCGGCGTGCACCGCGTCGTGCAGGCGCGTGTGCATGTGGGTGCGAGCGAGCGCCTGAGCGAGCGCGAGCACGGCGCCGGCGAACTCGTGGCGCTGAAGATGCTGCATGAAAGCCGTGCCGGCGACGCCGACGAGCGCGCCATGCTCTCGCACGAAGCCTGGCTCGGCATGCGCCTGGGCCAGCACCAGGCCAATGGCACAGCCAGTGGCTTTGTGCGCGTGCGCGAGCCGCCCAACCCCAGTGCCTTTTACGTGGTGTTCGACTGGCACGGCGGGCGCACCCTGGCGCAGCGCCTGGCCAAGGGCGAGCGCGGCAGCGTGAGCGAAATCGTCAGCGCCGCCACAGCCATCGCGCGCGCGCTGGGCCAGTTGCACCGCGCCGGCGTGGTGCACCGCGACATCAAGCCCGACAACCTGCACCTGGGCGACGACGGCACGTGGCGCATCCTCGACCTGGGCGTGGCCGTGTCGGGCCGTGAACCCAAGGCGCAGCGCAGCCTGCACGCCGGCACGCCCAGCTACATGAACCCCGAGCAGTGGGACGACCCGCCCCGGCCGCCCGATGCGGGCAGTGACCTTTACGCGCTGGGCGTCAGCTTGTATCAATGGTTAACCGGCAAGCTGCCGTATGGCGAGATCGAGCCCTTTCAGCGCGCGCGCTTCCGGCGCGACCCACGGCCGCCTTCGCGCCAGGCGCCCGATGTGCCGATCTGGCTCGACCATGTGGTGGCCAAGGCCGTGGCGCTGGATGCCAAGCAGCGCTTCGAGACCGCCGAGGAGCTGGTGCTGGCGCTGGAACGCGGCGCCGCCCGTGCACTGCCCGCGCCGCATGCCACGCCGCTGGCGCTGCGCGACCCCGCCGTCTTGTGGCGAGTGGGTTTTGTGCTGAGTGTGCTGCTCAACGCATTGCTGGTCGTCTGGCTGTTGTTCTTGCCGCGTTGAGCTTTGAACCCATAACGTTTGAATCCAGCCGCGCCCGCCCGCCCTTGCTGGCCCAGGTGCGCGTCCAGCGAATCTGCATCAAGCGCATCACCCCCAGCATCAACACCGCCAGCACGCCGAACAGCACAAAGCCCCAGGCATAAGTGCCGAAGACCTGCTTGGACCAGCCCATCGCGTTGGGCACCAGGCCCCCGCCCAGGGCGCCGACTTCGCCGATCATCGAACCGGCCACCGCGGTGGTGGTGGGCCAGCGCAGTGGCACCAGTTGGAACAGTGCGCCGTTGCCCGCGCCCAAGGCGGCAAAGCACAGCATCAGCAGCAGCGTGGTGCCCACCAGCGAGCCGGTGGCAAAGCCCACCGTGCACAGGCAAACCGCCACCACCACCAACACCAGCGTGAGCGTGTTCACGCCGCCCCAGCGGTCGGAGATCCAGCCACCGGCCACGCGCACCGCCGCGGCCATGAAAGCGGCCAGCATGGTGAGTTGCCCGGCGGCGACCTTGCTCACCTGGAACTGGTCGAAGTAGTAGGTGGGCAAGAAGGTCGTCAGGCCGATGAAGCCGCCGAAGGTGACGCCGTAGATCAGGCTGAAGGCCCAGCCGTCTTTCTCGAACAGGCAGGCCGTGTGCTCGCGCAGCGTGGCCTTCGCATCCACATCGGGCGGCTCCTTGGCCAGCACCACCATCACGGCCACCGGCAGCAACATGGCCGCTGCCGCCACGCCATACACCGCCTGCCAGCCCAGCCACTGCGCCAGCGGCGGGGCGATGAGCACGCTCACGGCGGTGCCCACATTGCCCGCCCCCACCAGCCCCATGGCCAAGCCCTTGTGCTGCGGCGGGAACCAGCCCGAGCCGAGTGACAAGGCCACACCAAAGCTGGCCCCGGCAATGCCCAGAAGCACGCCCATGGCCAACAGGTCGTTGAAGCTGTGCACGAAAAAGACGCCGAACATCAGTGCCACCATGATCAAGCCCATTTCCACCAGCGTGGCACGTTTGCGGCCCATGTATTGCGCCAGCACGCCGAGCGGAAACCGCATCAAGGCCCCGGCGATGATGGGAATGGACAACATCAAGCCCTTTTGCTGCGGCGAGAGGTTGAACTCCTCGCTGATGAACGGCGCCATGGCGCCGTTGAGCACCCATACGCAGCAAGAAAAGCTGAAATACAGGAAGGCGGCGAACAGCGTGGGGCCGTGGCCGGACTGCAAAAAGCTGCTGAAGGTGCGGCGCATGGTGGGGCAGTGAGCGAGCGTGGCGGATGCAATCAACCCGCAAGCTCCGTGCCAATATGCGGCATGCGAAGTGGCCGTGATGCGGACGACATCGCACCGCGTTGAGGCTGCCAGGCGCCAAAGCAGTGCGTGCTTGGCGCACCGTCACACCATGAAATTGCGGCGCTGCCTGCCCACCCGCTTGGTTAGCTTTGCTTGCGCAGCAGGCGGCGCAAGATTCGAGGCATCAGTTTGAGCTGCGGCATGCGAGT
>JANOXU010000253.1:0-17804 GCA_031418595.1 Burkholderiales bacterium | reverse complement strand
GCCGCATGGCCGAGCAAAAGCACGGCAGCATCAACTGGCAAGCGCGCGAAGAGCAACTGCGCGAGCTCTGCGACCGCCACCGCAAGCACGATGGCAGCTACGACTGCGTGGTGCCCGGCTCGGGCGGCAAAGACAGCTTCTACGCCGCCCACATGTTGCGCACCAAGTGCGGCATGCACCCGCTCACCGTCACCTGGGCGCCGCACATCTACACCGAATGGGGCTGGCGCAACTTCCAGGCCTGGTTGCACGCCGGCTTCGACAACTTCTTGTGCACGCCTAACGGCAGGGTGCACAGGCTGGTGACGCGCCTGGCGGTGGAAAACCTGTTCCACCCGTTCCAGCCGTTCATCTTCGGCCAAAAGGCGCTGGCGCCCAAGATGGCGCTGCTGCACAAGATTCCGCTTGTGTTTTACGGCGAGAACGAGGCCGAATACGGCAACCCGATTGCCGACACGCAGAGCGCCAAGCGCGACTGGTCTTACTTCACCTCCGACGACAAATCAAAAATCTATTTGGGCGGCACCTCGGTGGCCGACTTGCAGCAGCACTTCGGTGTCGAGCCTTATGAGCTGCAACCCTATTTGCCGGCCAACCCAGAAGAGATTGAGCGCCAGAAGGTGGAGGTGCACTACCTGGGCTACTACCTGAAGTGGCACCCGCAGAGCTGCTACTACTACTCGGTGGAGCATGGCGGCTTTCAGGCCTCGCCCGAGCGCACGCCGGGCACGTACAGCAAGTACAACAGCATCGACGACCGCATCGACGACTTCCACTACTACACCACCTTCATCAAGTTCGGCATCGGCCGCGCCACGTACGACGCGGCGCAAGAAATTCGCTCGGGCGACATCACGCGCGAAGAAGGCGTGGCGCTGGCCAAGCGCTTCGACGGCGAATTCCCCGAACGCTTTGCCGAAGAAGTCTTTCGCTACCTCAGCATCCCGGCCAAGGAATTCCCGCAGGCTTCGACCATGTTCGAGCAGCCCGACATGGATCGCGCCTACTTCGACAACCTGGCCGATTCGTTCCGTTCGCCGCACCTGTGGCAGCGCAACGGCGAGCAATGGCAACTGCGCCACAGCGTGTGGCACGGGGAAGCCTGAATGGCCAACGTGCGCCTGATCGCCCGGCTCGACATCAAGGGCCCCAACCTGATCAAGGGCGTGCACCTCGAAGGCCTGCGCGTCATGGGCGACCCGCAGGAATTCGCACGCCGCTACTACGAGCAAGGCGCTGACGAGCTGATCTACATCGACATCGTGGCCAGCCTGTACGGCCGCAGCAAGCTCACCGAGATCGTGCGCCGCGCCGCGTACGATGTGTTCGTGCCGCTCACGGTGGGTGGCGGCATTCGCAGCAGCGAAGACGTGAAAGAACTGCTGCGTGCGGGCGCTGACAAAGTGGCCATCAACACCGCGGCCGTGCGCCGGCCGGAACTCATCACCGAAGTGGCGCAGCGCTTTGGTTCGCAGTGCATGGTGCTGTCGATTGAAGCCAAGCAACAAGCGCCGGGCCGCTGGGAAGTCTTCACCGATTGCGGGCGTGAACGCTCGGGCGTGGATGTGGTGGATTGGGCGCGGCGCGGGGTTGAACTGGGCGCCGGTGAAATTTTGCTCACTTCAATTGACCGCGAAGGCACGCGCAAGGGCTTCGATGTGGCCTTGACGCGCGCCGTGGCCGCGGCCGTGAACGTGCCCGTCATCGCCAGCGGCGGTTACGGCGAACCGGCGCACTTGAGCGCGGTGGTGGCACAGGGCACGGCCGATGCCGTGGCCTTTGCCGATGCCCTGCACTACGGCCGCACCACGCTGCCTGAATTGCGCGCGCACGCCCTGCAAGCGGGCATTGCGGTGCGGAAGGTCTGAGATGCACGTGACCATCGTCGACTACGGCATCGGCAACCTGTTGAGCGTGAGCCGCGCGCTTGAGCGTTGCGGCGCCGAGGTGTCCTTTGCCACCGATGCCGCGCAAATTGAAGGCGCGCAGCGTCTGGTGCTGCCCGGTGTGGGGGCGTTTGCCAACGGCATGCAAGGCCTGCGCGAGCGCGGCCTGGTCGAGCCCCTGCGCCGCTACGCGGCTTCAGGCCGGCCGCTGCTGGGCATTTGCCTGGGCATGCAGATGCTGGCCAGCACGAGCGAAGAATTCGGCGAGCACGAAGGGCTGGGCCTGATCCCTGGGCGCGTGGTGCCGGTGCCGGTGTTGGGCACGCAAGGCCAGGCGCTGAAAAGCCCGCACATCGGCTGGAGCGCGCTGACCCCAAGCCCATTGGCCGATTGGCGCCAATCGGTGCTGGCCACCACCGCGCCTGGCACACCCATGTACCTGGTGCATTCGTTTCATGTGGTGCCTGACTCGCCGGCCGACCTGTTGGCACAGTGTGACCATGGCGGCCATGCCATCACGGCGGCCATTCAGCGCGCGCGGGTCACCGGCCTGCAATGCCACCCTGAAAAGAGCGGCGAAGCCGGCCTGGCGGTGCTGGCCGAGTTCTTGCGCTCGTGAGCACCCAGGCACAGGCGTTGGCCAGCAATCCACGCCACGTCGTTTCGGCCGGCGTGCTCTATGGCCTGGCCGATGTGGCGGTGCTGGCGGTGGGCGGCTTCCTGCTGTTGCCCCTGTACACGCGCACGCTGTCGCAGGCCGAGTTCGGCATGTTCGTCATCGTCAAGGCCAACGTCGAAATCATCAGTTGCCTGCTGCATATGGGCCTGGTATCTGCGGTGGCGCGCGTCTACTTCGACCACCGCCGCGCGGGGCAGCAGGCCGCGTACATCAACTCGGTGTTGCTGTTCTTCGGCCTCGTCGCGCTGCTGGCCACGGGCCTGTTCGCGGCCGGCGGCGAGCACCTGTGGGCGTGGCTCTCACCCGGCGTGCCCGCTCAACCCTTCATGTGGCTGGCGCTGGCCATTTCTGTCCTGGCGTTCGCCTCTTCGCTGGGCACCACCTGGCTGCGGCTGGAAGATCGGGTGCGGGCCTTCACGCTGGTGCAACTGGCCTCGGCCGCTCTGCTGGTGCTGGCCACGACGCTGGCCCTGGCGGTGTCGCACAGCGGCCTGCCAGGCTTGCTGCTGGCCATGCTGAGCAGTTCGGTGCTGGGCGCGCTGATGTTGCCGCGGCTGCTGGGCGGCGCGCTGCACTGGCGCATTCATTGGCCGCATGTGCGCGACACCCTGCGCTACAGCCTGCCCATCGTGGCCGGGCTGCTGGCCTATTTCGTGCTCAACCGCATCAGCACCTTGATCCTGCAACGCCATGTCGGCCTCGAAGACATCGCGGTGTTCGGCCTGGCGCAGCAACTGGCCATGCTGGTGGGCATTGCGGGCACGGCCTTCGCCAAGGCCATGCAGCCGGCCGCGTTTCGGGCTGAGGCGGGCCAGTTCCCGGCGTTGATGAAGCGCAGCACACGCTCGTTTCTGCTGCTCATGACCGGTGTCACCAGCCTGGTGTTGCTGTTCGCCACCGACATCGTCACCCTGCTGGCGCCAAGCCACTACCAAGCCGGCCACGACGTGTTGCGCCTGCTGCTGGTGGCCAGCTTCATCTATTCGATCAGCCTGCTGTCAGACACCGCCTTGCTCTACCACCGGCGGCCCAAGGCCTCGGCCGCGGTGTCGGTGGCCGGTGCAGCACTGTCGGTGGCGTTGGGCCTGGTCCTGATCCCGCGCCTGGGCCTGTTGGGCGCGGCGTTGACGATCACCCTCGCCTTCCTCGGCCTCACGCTCATCGGCCACGCGGTGGCGCGGCGGGTCAGCGGGCTGTCGTACCTGTTGCCCTTTGCGGCCGCGTTGGCGTGCGTCTGCGCCGTGGCCGGCTTCGAAGCCTGGGTGCAGCGCCAGGGCTGGCCTGAGCTGCTGGCGCTGGCGGTACGCTGGGTGGCAGCGGGCGCCGTCGCAGGCGGCTTGTACACGTTGCAAAGACGGCGTCCTCCTGCCCTTGTCTAGCCAAGCCATGCTCACCACACTCAAACGCCAGCTCGGCCTGAACCCCCTCAAATGGCTGGCGGGCACGCGGCGCCTGCGCGAACAGCTGCGCAGCTTTGATGCCGGCCCCCTGCCGCCGCCCGGTGCGCCGCGCTTTGCCATCGTCGTGACGCCCTGGCTGGGCACCTGGATCCCCTGGTACTCGCTGGCCGTGGGTTTGCTGTTGGGCGGCCGTGGCAACGCCGTCAGTTTCTTGCTCGACAGCTTCCCCTTCGGTGCCAACCGCCTGCGCCACCGCTTCGTGCTGGCCTGCTTGCGCGCGGTGTTGCGCCGCGTGCCGCCACGCTTTGCCGTGATCGACCTGGGCCGCCACGGCGGCGGCGCGAACCTGGATGCCGGCGCCCGCGCTTCGATTGCTGAACTGGCGCGCCTGAACGCGGTGTGGGAAATGCGCGGCGAAATGAACGAGCGTGGCCGCCAGGCCTTCACCGCGCAATGCGTGCGTCAGCTCGGCGCGGCGCACAACGCCATTGCCGCGCAGATGCGCCGCGGCGCGTATGACATGGTCTTCGTGCCCGGAGGTGTGTTCGGCAGCTCGGGCCTGTGGACCAGGTACGCCGCCGCAGCCGGCATCCGGCTGGGCAGCTACGACACCGGCGGCTATGGCACGGTGATGATTGCGTGCAATGGCGTGGCCTGCCAGTTGCAAGACATTCCTGCCGCTGTGGCGCTGTTGCAGGCCAACGCCGGCGCCGACGAGCTGGCTTTTGCCATGGCCGCGGCGCAGGCCGCGATGGCGCGCCGGCGCGCCGGCGTCGACACCTTCGAGTCACAGGTCAAGGGCGGTGGCGGCGGCGACAGCCGCTACGACGGGGCGGTGCTGCTGGCGCTCAATTCGTCGTGGGATTCGGCCGCGCTGGGCCTGCATGCGGTGTTCAGCGACAACACGCAGTGGATCGTGCAGACCACGCGCGAGTTGCTCGACCACACACAGGCTGCGGTCATCGTGCGCCAGCACCCGGCCGAGCGCCTTGAAATCGCGCGCACCAGCGATGACTACGCCGCGTTGCTGCGCGAGCATTTCGGCGCGCACCCGCGCCTGCACTTCATTGCCGCGGCCGAGCCGGTGAACAGCTACGAGCTGTTCAAGCGCGTGGCCGCGGTGGTGGTCTACACCTCCACCATCGGCATCGAGGCGGCGGCGCACGGCCTGCCCGTCATCACCGCGTCGAAGTCCTACTACGCCGGGATGGGCTTCGTCTGGCAGGCCACCAGCCTGGCGGAATATCAAGGCCTGCTGCGCCAGGCCGCCGGCGAGCAATTGAAAGTCAGCGCCGCGATGCGCGACGCCGCCTGCCTGTGCTACTACATGACGCAGTGCTGCAACTGGGTGTTCTCGCCTTTCAACCCGGCTGACTTTGAACAATGGAGCCGGCTCGGCCTGGCCCAGTTGCAAGCCGACGCCACGGTGCAGGGGTTGTTGAAGTCTTTGCAAGACGGCGTTCCGGTGGCTTACCTGAACCACCTTGGCGCGCTGGCCAAACGCGACACCGCGCTGGCCACGCTGGCGCCGATCGCGGCCTGACCCGGCCTGGCTCCAAACATGCACGCGCCCACCACGCCCACCACGCCCCCTACGCCCGCAACACCGCTCGTGCGCGCGCGGCCGCAATGGGTGGCGCTGCGCCGCTGCGCCCTGTTCCTGGCGTTCCTGATCAGCGGTGGCCTGTTGCTGTTTCCGCGCGAGCCCATCTTGCTGCTGCTGGTTGCCCTGTGCCTGGCCGTCACCGGGCTGCGCCTGCCCTTGCGGCGCCAGATGTGGCCGCTGTTGTTGCTGCTGGCCGCCGTTGGCGTGGTGACGCTGCTGCGCCCGGGCCCGCTGAGCGTGGGCTCCTTGGTCAGCCGGGCCACCAACTTTGCCGCGGCGGTGTTCATGCTCAACATGTACCTGCGTGCCCCACCAGGTGCCTTGGCCGGTGACTTGCTCGCGCTGCTGCGGTGGCTGGCCATCCAGGCCCTGGCCACCGTGGTGCTGGCCCATGCCGTGGGTGGCCTGTTCGTGCCCATCACCATCGGCGAGCAGAGCTACCAGACCTTGCTGCTGCTGTTCAACTATCACGTCACCATCGAAGAGCTGGGTGGCTTGATTCGCCCCGACGGTTTTTTCTTCGAGCCGGGCGTGTTCCAGATCTACCTCAACCTGTACCTGTACCTCGCCCTGTTCGTGGCCCGCCGCCCGGGCCAGGCCTTGCTGGCCACGCTGGCCGTGCTGTCCACGCAGTCCACCACCGGCATCGTGATCTGCGCCGTGCTGCTGGGCGGCGCGTTGTGGCAGCGCCTGGGCTCGGGTTCGCTCCGGCACCGGGCGCTGGCCGTGTTGCTGGGGGTCGCCATGGCACCGCCGCTGATCTACCTGACGGTTGACAACGTTTCAGAAAAGCTTGTTGGCACTGCCCAGGGCTCGTCTTGGGCGCGCGAGTACGACTTTTTCACCGGGCTGAATGTGATCGCTGAGCACCCCTGGCTGGGCATCGGTTTCGACGTTGGCCGCTACCTTGAAGTGACCGGCCGCGTGGCCTTCGAAGACACCTTGCTGGACAGCGCCGCCACCGAGGAACGCCCCACTTCCAACGGCCTGATCCACCTCTTCTACAGCCTGGGCATCCCGCTGGGGCTGCTCTTTGCATGGGGCATGTTCAAGCAAACGCTGTTCGCGCAGCGCTGGCTGATCGGGGTGTGGTTGGCGCTGTCGATGTTCGGCGAATCGGTGCTGTTCACGCCGTTCTTCCTGATGATCGTGCTCAGTGCCTACCTGGTTCGCCGCGCCCCGGCGCGGGCCATGCGGCGGCGGCCAGGGCAGGTGTCAGGGCAGTCAACCGGGCAGGCACCCGCGCTGGCCGCATGATGCTGCACTGGCCCACTTCGCTGTACGTGCGCCTGTTCAGGCTCATGTTTGCACGCCGCTTCAAGCAGTTCGGGCGTGGCACCTGCGTGGTGTTTCCGGCCGGCATTGAAGGCGCGGGCAACATCAGCCTGGGCGACGACGTCTACGTGGCCTACAAGAGCTTTCTGGCCGCGGTGCCGCACACCGGGCAGCCACAGTGCACGCTTGAAATCGGCGCGGGAAGCCGCATCGGCCGCTTCAACCACATCTACGCCACGCAGCGCGTCGTGCTCGGCGCGCATGTGCTCACGGCCAACGGCGTGTACATCTCCGACAACCTGCACGGCTACCAGCACCCCGAGTTGCCGATCGTGCAGCAGCCGATCCGGCAAAACGGCGTGGTCGAAATTGGCGCGGGCAGTTGGCTGGGCCACAACGCCTGCGTGCTGGGCGCGCGCATCGGGCGCCACTGCGTCGTTGGCGCCAACGCGGTGGTGACGCATGACGTGCCGGACCATTGCGTCGTGGTCGGCGCGCCGGCACGCATCATCAAGCGCTACGACGCGCAAGCCGGGCAATGGCGCCAGACCCAACCCGACGGCAGCTTCTGATGCAGCGCGCAGACCCCCTGCCCGATCCCGGCCGCAAGCGCATCCTGCTCATCGGCCTGAACTACCACCGCTACACCCAGGAGATCGTGCGCGAAATGCGCGCCCAGGGCCACGAGGTGGGCTTTCACGACATCCAGCCCGGCCAGCCGGTGCTGAAGCTGCTGCGCAAGTTTGCGCCGCGCCGCTACCCCGCCAGCCTGGGCCGCTATCACCTTGGCATCCTGCAAGCCGAACGCGCGCGGCAGTTCGACATCGTGCTGTTCATCCAGGTGCACCAGATGGCGTTGCCGACCTTGCAGGCCATGCGCCAGGCCTTCAGCGGCGCGCAGTTCGTGCTGTACAACTGGGACGCGGTGAGCAACCACGACTACCGCGCGCACCTGCCCACTTTCGACCGCGCCTACACCTTCGACCCCGACGACGCGCAGCGACTGGGCTTGCAATACCTGCCGCTGTTTTGCATCAGCGCGTTTCAAGCGCTGCGCCGGCGCGAGACCGGCCCCGATACGGTCTACCACGTGGGCAACATCGTCAACCCGCGGCGGCACGAGGCGATCCACGCCTTCAAGCAGCACTGCCAGCGCGAGGGCATCGCGTTCCGCTACTTCCTGGCGGGCAGCACGCATGCGCTGACGCTGCTGCTGCGCCGCGGCCGACTGCCGTGGGACGTGTCGCTGCGCGCCATGCCCGATGCCCGCTTCATCGACATGATCGAAACCTCGGCCGCGGTGTTCGACTTCGCCAACCATGACCAGGCCGGCTACACCATGCGCGTGATTGAAAACCTGTGCGCCGGCAAGAAGATCATCACCAACAACGCGCGCATCGTGCATGAACCGTTCTATTCCAGCGACCGCATCCACGTCTTCACGGGCCTGGATTTTTCCGGCGTGAAGACGTTTCTGGCCACACCGCTGCGTGCGCCGGCAAAGACCTTTGCCGAGTTTCACTTGAGCCAGTTCGTGCACCGCCTGGTCGACTACCGCATGGCCGCGCCGGCGCCTGCCCCGGCAGCGGCGAACAGCGCGCCATGAAGATCCTGCTCATCGGCCTGCAGTACCACGACTACACCAGCGAAATCATCAACGAGCTGGGTGCGCAGGGCCACGAAGTCACGTACCACGACATCCAGCCGCGCGACCTGCTGATGAAGACGCTGCGCGTGACCGCGCCGCAGTGGTACCGCCGCAGGATGGATCGGCACCATGAACGCATCGTGGCCGCGGCAAGCGCCACGCGCTACGACATGGTGCTGTTCATCCAGGTGCACCAGATGAAACTGGCCACGCTGGCGGCCCTGCGCCAGCAGCAGTCAAGCGCGCAGTTCGTGCTCTACAACTGGGACTCGATCAGCAACCACGACTACCGCGCACATTTGCCGCACTTTCACCGCGCCTACACCTTCGACCCGCAAGACGCCCAGGCGCTGGGCATCGGCTACCTGCCGCTGTTCTGCATCCCGGCGTTTCAGAACCTGCGCGCGCGCGAACAAGAGCGCCGCGCAATCTATTTCGTGGGCAACATCGTCAGCCCGCAGCGCTACGCGGCGGTGCAGGCGTTCAAGCGCTACTGCAAGCAAGAGGGCATCGAATTCAACAGCTTCCTGGCATGCAGCACCTATGTCGTGTTCCTGCTGCTGCGCCGCGGCGTGCTGCCGCTCGATGTGGCGCTGCGATCGATTGCCACGCCGCGCTTCATCGCAATGATCGAAACCTCGGTAGCGGTGTTCGACTTCGCCAACCACCGGCAATCGGGCTACACCATGCGCACGATTGAAAACCTGTGCGCGGGCAAGAAGATCATCACCAGCAATGCCGGCATCCGCAGCGAGCCGTTCTTTTCTGATGACCGCATCCATGTCTTCGAAGGGCTGGACTTCTCAGGCGTGAAGGCCTTCCTTGAAACACACTTGCGCGAGCCCGCAGCCCGGTTTTCAGAGTTTCACCTTGCCACCTTCGTCGGCCACCTGGTGCGAGGCGACGCATGAGCGCCCCCGCCGCAGGCCGCTGCCTGCTGATCCTGCCCAAGAGCTTTTATTCGTTCACCGCGGTCATCGAGCGCGGGCTGCAAGAGCTGGGCTACGAGACCGTGGTGGCCAACGACGAGTATCCCTATGGCCTGTTCGGCCGCGTGCTGGGCCGCCTGGGCTTGCGCGTTTCGCGCCTGCTCACGCGCCGCGCATTGAACCAGGAGTTTTTGGCTGGGCAAACCTATGAGCTGATCCTCATCATCAAGGGCCGTGGGCTTGATCACGACATGGTGACGCAATTGCGAGCCCACGCTGGCACGGTGATCGGCTACCACTTCGATTCATTCGGCTACGACAGCGGCCCCGCGCGTTGGTGCAAGAGCCTGCCGCGCGTGTGCACGTTTGATTACCGCGACGCGCAGGCGCACGGCCTGCCGGTGGTGGAGTTGTTCACCGCGTTGCCGGCCCAGGCGCCGTTGCAGCAGCGCCGCTACCGCGTCTCGGCGATCATGCGCAACCACTCGCAGCGGCTGGTGTACCTGGACACGGTGATGCGCGCGCTGGGCACGCAAGATGCCTTCATCTACATCCTGGAGGCCAACCTGTTCACCTTCGTGGCCAACCTGGTGCGCCACCCCTTGCTCTACTTCAAGTACCGGCGCTTTATTTCGCGCCGGCCGCTGCCTTACGCCCAGTACGTGCAAGCGCTGGCCGACTCTGAATTCACGCTCGACTACGCCCACCCCAAGCAAACCGGCATCACGCTGCGCTGCTTTGAGGCCGCGGGCGTGGGTACCCGAATCATTACCAACAATCCGCATGTGTTGACCAGCCCTAATTTCACCAACAGCCAGGTCATCGTCCACCCGCCTGGCGCCCCCGCCGCAGAGCTGCGCAATCGGCACCAAACCTTGCGCCAACAAACCCCGCAGGCGCGCCAGCGCAGCGTGCAAGACTTCTTGCACGATCTGCTCGGGCTGCGAGCTGGCATGCAAGGCAAGTCATGAGCATCCTCGTTGTGGGTGGCGGCAAGATGGGCCTGTCACACCTGGCGATGCTGAACCGGCTGGCTGGTGGGGTGGATGTGGCCCTGTGCGATTCATCGCGCCTGACGCGGTACGTGTTTGGAAGTCTGGGCTTCAAGACCTTCGCCACGCTGGATCAAGCCCTTCAATCACCCACCACCTGGCAGGCCGCTGTGGTGGCCACGCCCACGGCGTCGCACCACGCGGTGGCCAAGGCCCTGCTTGAACGCTCGCTGCCGTGCTTCATCGAAAAGCCGCTCACGCTGAACCCGCAGCGCAGCCAGGAGCTGGTGGCCTTGCAGGCGGCCAGTGGTGTGGCGGTGCAGATGGGCCTGGTGCTGCGCTTTGTGCGCCCGTTCGTCAAGCTGCGCAGCGTGATTCGTGAGCAGACCCTGGGCCGGCCGCTGCACTACCGGGCGGCGATGCGCGGCAACGTGGTCACGCGGCCCGAACCGAAGGGCTGGCGCACCGACTTCAGCCGTGGCGGTGGTTGCCTGAATGAATATGGGCCGCACTTGCTCGACCTGTGCCGCTGCCTGTTCGGCAACGTTAGCACCCTGCAAGCCGCGTCATTCGGCCGCGTGCATTCGGTGCGCGGCGACGACAGCGCCAACATCGAATGGCGCCATGAATCAGGCCTGGCCGGCACGCTGCTGCTCGATTGGTGCGACACCAGTCAGCGCAAATCGGGCATCGAATTTCAGATCGAGTTCGAACATGGCAGCGTGTTCGTCAACAACGCCGAGTTCAAACCCGGCCTGAACGCCGGCGTGGCCTTGGCCGCGGCGGCACAGGCCACGTTGTTTGAACCCATCACACCCTACCCGGTGAATTACTACCTGCGCGGCGAGGAATACACGCTTCAGCTTGAACTGTTCCTCGAGCGCGTGCTGGGCCGCAAGCTGCTGCGCGCCGACCTGCCTGCCGATCTGGCCGCCACGCTGCAAGATGGGCTGGAAGTCGACAAGCTGATCAGCGCGATCGCCAGCAAAGGCGGTATGCAATGAGCTTCGGCCGCGTCATCCTGGGCGACAACCAGTTCCTGGGCGTCAACCACGCCAGCCCAGCCAAGGCCTCGCAATTGCTGGATCAGTTTTCCCGTACCGATGCCATCCTTGAAGTCATAGGCTTCGCGCACGGCGCCGGCATCCGCGACTTCATGTTCACCACCCATGAACGCCTGGGCCCGGCCATCGACGAGATCGTGCGCTCGCGCCTGTTCCCGGGCATGCAGTTCATCCCTTGCCTGCCCTACGCGCACAAGTACGCCAACACCCTGGGCGAAGGCGGCTTCATGGCCGTCATCAAGCAGCACTTGGCGGGTTGTTCCAAGCGCCAGTTGCTGGGCGGCGTGGCGCGCGTGGCGGTGGGCGATTTCGCCGCCGTGATGCAGTTGCTGCTGGAGGTGGAAATGCTCATGACCAAGGGCTTGAACGTGCGCGGCGTGTTCCTGCAAAACATCGTTTTCGATTTGCTGATGGGCCTGCGCGGGCAAAGGCTGATCGAACGCTTTCACCGCACGGTGGAAAGCCGCTTCAAGGCCACACCGGGCTACATCACCATGAACCACCCGGTGGCGCAACGCATGCTGTGTGACGAGATCGGCCTGCCCACGCCCTGGCTGTGCGCCAACTTCAACAGCGCCGGGTTTCGCATGAACCCCTCACCGGCCGAGGTGCAAGCCGCCTTCGGCAACGGCCGCAGCCAGAACATGGCGATGTCGGTGCTGGCCTCGGGCGCGCTGCCGGCCGCGCAGGCGGTGGCCTACGTGGCCGGCTTCAAGGGCGTGGATGCGATCCTCTTCGGGTCTTCGCGCCAGGCCAACATCGAATCGAACGTGAAACTGATTCAACAACACTCGGCGGCGCGCATGCCCGCCGGCACACCCTGAGCGCAAGCATGTCCAACATCCTCATCACCGGCGGCGCCGGCTTCATCGGCTCGCGCCTGGCGCTGGCCTTGCTGCGCCGCGGCCACCTGGTCACCGTGCTCGACAACCTGTCGCCGCAAATCCACGGTGCGCAGCCGCGCACATCGGCGCTGTACCGAAGCATCGAAGGCCAGGTGCGTTTCATTCATGGCGACGTGACCGACCGCGCGGCCCTGGCCGCTGCTCTGATCGAGCAAGACGCGGTGGTGCACTACGCCGCCGAAACCGGCACCGGGCAGTCGATGTACCAGATCGAGCGCTACAGCCATGTCAACGTGGGCGGCACGGCCTTGTTGCTCGACCTCCTGGCCAACGCGCCGCACCGCGTGCGGCGCATGGTGGTGGCGTCGTCGCGTTCAATTTACGGTGAAGGCAAGTACCTCTCACCCGAACTGGGCCCGGTGTATCCCACGCACCGCAGCCAAGCCGATATGCAGGCCGGCCGCTTTGAGGTGGCACCACCCACGGGCAGCTCGGCGCTGCAACTCGTGGCCACCGATGAAGACTCGCGCATCCACCCGTCTTCGGTGTACGGCATCACCAAGCAGGTGCAGGAACAACTCGTCATGACCGTGTGCCCCACTCTGGGCATCGACGGCGTGGCCCTGCGTTATCAAAACGTGTACGGGCCGGGGCAGTCGCTGGCCAACCCCTACACCGGCATCCTGTCGATCTTCTCCAACCTCATCATGAGTGGCAAGCCGATCAACATCTTCGAAGATGGCTTGGAGAGCCGCGACTTCGTCTACATCGACGACGTGGTGGCCGCCACGGTGAACGCGCTGGAGCTTGACGGCGCACGCAACCAGGTGTTCAACGTCGGCGCCGGCTGCGCCACCGATGTGCTCACCGTGGCGCGCACCCTGGTGCGCCACCTGGGCCGCGAGGTGCCCATCAGCGTGAGCGGCAACTTTCGCATCGGCGACATCCGGCACAACTATGCTTGTCTGGACAAGGCCAGGCAGATGCTGGGCTACGCACCACGCTACGACTTCGAGGCGGGCACGAGGCTGTTTTGCGAATGGGCCCAGGCCCAGGGCGCGGCGCAGAGCGACTATGAAGGCTCGATTGCCGAAATGCGCAACAAGGGGCTGCTCAAGTAGCGGGCCCGGCCACCACGCGGTATTCGGGCAGCAACGCTGCAAGGGCCTGCTGCACCGACTGCGCAGCACCGGTGTCACGCCCCCCTTGGGCCAGCGCCAGCAGATCGGCCAGCCGCGGCCCATCGGCGCGCAAGCTGGCCACCCGCAGCGCTGCAACGCGCGTAGGCAAGGTGTTGTCCCCATCCGCCAGCAACTCCTCAAACAACTTCTCCCCCGGCCGCAACCCGGAATACTCAATCCCGATCTCGTCCACGCTGCGCCCGGCCAGGCGGATGAGTTGCTTGGCCAGGTCAACGATCCTCACCGGCTCGCCCATGTCCAGCACCAGCACCTGGCCGCTTTCGCCAATGGCCGCGGCTTGCAGCACCAGGCGCGCCGCTTCGGGAATGGTCATGAAGTAGCGAATGATGTCGGGGTGGGTCACGGTGACCGGGCCGCCCTGGGCGATCTGTTCCTTGAACTTGGGGATCACGCTGCCACTGGAGCCCAGCACGTTGCCGAAGCGCACGGCCATGAACTTCGTGCCGGCGTGTTCGGCCGCCATCGCGCTGAGCACCATTTCAGCGGCGCGCTTGGTCGCACCCATCACATTGGTGGGGTTCACGGCCTTGTCGGTGCTGATGAGCACGAAGCGTTCGCATTGCACCTCGGCAGCGGCCAGCGCGGCGTGGTAGGTGCCCAGGGTGTTGTTGCGCAGCGCGGCCCAGGCGTTGTCGCTTTCCATCAGCGGCACATGCTTGAACGCGGCGGCGTGAAACACCACTTGCGGCTTGAAGCGCTGGCAGGTGGCGCGCAGGTGTTCCAGGTCCTTCACGTCGCCCATCAACTTCACCAGCGGCAGCGCCGGGAAGCGCTCACCCAGGTCTTGCTCGACCGTGTACAGATTGAATTCACTTAACTCATACAGCACCAGCCGGGCCGGCTTGAAGCGCGCCACCTGGCGGCACAGTTCGCTGCCGATGCTGCCGCCCGCGCCGGTGATGAGCACGGTCTTGCCGTGCAAGGTCTCGCTGATGCCGGCTTCGTCGAGCACCACGCTGTCGCGGCCAAGCAAGTCCGTGGGCTCGATGTTGCGCACACGGTCGACGCCGCGCGAGCCGTCGGCGATCTCCTCGGCATCGGGCACGGTGAGCACCGGCAAGCCGGCGGCCGCGGTCATCTCCAACACCTGCTTGCGCCGCGCGCCCTTCACCGAAGGCAGGGCCACGATGAGATGCGTGGCCGCGCCGCGCACGGCCTTGTCTTGCACCGCCGCCAAAGGCCCGAGCACGCGCACGCCGCCGATGCTGGCGCGCTGCTTGGCGGGGTCGTCGTCGAGCAGGCCCAGCACGATCCAGCCCTGCTGGTGGATGCCGGCCAGCAGCAGCCGCGCGGCTTCGCCGGCGCCCAGCACGAGCACGCGGCGCACCTCGGCATCACTGCCGGTGATGCGCGCGCGCGCATGCTCGTACAACATGCGGTAGCCCATGCGCACCAGCGCCACCAGCATCAGCGCCACCAGCGGGTGCAGGGCCAGCACGGCGCGTGGCACTTTGGTGAGTTGCAGGCCCATCACCACCGCAGCGCTGGCCAAACCGGCCACGGCACAGGCCACGGCAATGCGTTGCACATCGCCAAAGCCCGAGAAGCGCCACATGGCGCGCGGCACACGCAGCAGCGCGAAGACCAGCAGGTAGGCCGCCACGATGCCCAGCAGCACCCAATGGTCGTAGCTGGGCCGGTCGCGCAGCCAGCGCTCGAAACCCAGGCGGAACAGGTAGGTCACGTTCCAGGCCAGGGCGATGACCAGGCCGTCGATCAGCAGCGACAGCGGCTCGCGGTGTGGGCGCAGGCGCGCCAGGAAGCCGTCCAGCCGATGCCAAAGGGTCGTGGGGGGAGAAGTCATCGAATGGGCTTGAAGGCCGGCCGGCTCAGGGCCTTGGCCAACCGGGGAAATTGTACGAACCAGCTTCGTGCCGCAGTGCCCGCGCCGGCATGTTCACGCCGCCCACAACACACCCAGCGGCACCGCCCACAACTGCTCGCCGAACGGCAGCAGGTGCTCGCCGGTGTACAGCACCACGCCCCGGCTGAAGTGCGGGCCGGCGGCCGCGGCCAGTTCACGCAAACCGTTGAAATCAGCCTGGCCGACGCTGGCACTGGCCTTGACCTCGATGCCCGCCACACGCTGGTCGGGCGTTTCGAGCACCAAGTCAACCTCGCGCCCGGCCATGGTGCGAAAGTGCCAGGCCGTGGCCGCGGTTTGGGCCCAGGCCAGGTGGCGGCGAACTTCCTGCACGGCAAAGCTCTCCAGCAAGGGGCCCAATTGGGGCGACAGGCTTAAGCCCGCGGCATCGGCCTGGCCTTGCAGGTGCGCGGCCAGGCCCGCGTCCACCAGGTGCAGCTTGGGCGCCTTGACCAGCCGCTTGCCCAGGTTGGCATGCCAGGCCGGCAAGGGCTGCACGATGAACAAGGCTTCCAGCAGCGTGAGGTAGCGGCGCAGCGTGGAGTGGGCAATGCCCGTGGCGCGCGAGACTTCGGCCATGTTGAGCAGCGTGGCGCTGCGCGCACCCAGCAGCGCCAGCAGGCGCGGCAGGTCGTGCAGGCCTTCGATGTGGGTGATGTCGCGCACGTCGCGCTGCAGCAGGCTGGCCAGGTAAGCGCTGAACCAGGCGCTGCGGCGTTGCGGCTCGGCGCGGCCTAACGCTTCAGGAAAGCCACTGGCCAGCAACCTTTGCACCACATCGGCACGCTCGGTGTGCACGCTGCGCCGCTGCCAGGGCCGGGCATCGAACAGGGCGTCCACCAGGTTGTGGGTGGAGCCGGCCAGCTCGGCTTGCGCCAGCGGCTCCAGCGTCAGCACTTCCATGCGCCCGGCCAGGGATTCGGCCACCTTGGGCAGCATGAACACATTGGCCGAGCCGGTGAGCAAGAAGCGGCCGGGCGCCGGGTGCAGGTCGACCTCGCGCTTGATCACCGGGAACAGGCCGGGCGCGGCCTGCGCTTCATCAATCACCGTCAGGCCCTGGGTGCCGCGGATCAGCGCCGCCGGGTCGGTGCGGGCCAGCTCGGCCACCACCGGGTCGTCGAGCGTGAAGTACTGGCCGCCACGCGCTTGCGCCACCTGCTGGGCCAGCGTGCTCTTGCCAACCTGGCGCGCGCCGTTGATCAGCACCACCCGCGTGTCAGCCAGCGCGGCGTTCAGCCGGATCATTAAATTTCGCTGCTTCATGGCTGTATTTTCGCCATGGCGTGGAGAAATTGCAAGACTATGAATTCGACATCGCACCCGCCTTGCGGCGCGGCATGCCCACGCGCCAGCCTCAGCGCGTGACCAAGACCCACAGCGTGCGCGCCAAGATGCCCAGGTCTGATGCCAGCGTGGCGTGCCTGGCGTAGGCCACCTGCGCCGCCACCTTGCGCGGCAGCACGTTGCGGATGTATTCAGCCTCGGCGTCGGCCGCGCCGGCCAGCAGCTCAGTCTCGTCGATGAAGGCCAGCGCCGCCGGGTCGGTGATGCCGGGGCGCACAGCCAGCACCTGGGCACGCAAGGCTTCAGGGTAATGCGCCACGTAGCGCGGCACCTCGGGCCGCGGGCCGACCAGGCTCATGTTGCCGCGCAACACATCCCACAACTGCGGCAATTCATCCAGCCGCGTGCGGCGCAGCACCCGCCCGGCGCGGGTGATGCGCGCATCAACCCCCACCGTGAGCGGCAGGCCTTGCGCGCCGGTGAACATGGTGCGCAATTTGTGGATGTGAAACGGCACACCGTGGCGGCCGACGCGCTCTTGCCGGTAGAGCGCGGGGCCCGGTGAATCGAGCTTGACCCACAGCGCCAGCGCGGCCAGCAGCGGAGCCAGCAACAGCAGGCCGGCGGTGGCGAAAAGCAGGTCGAACAGCCGCTTGAGCATGCGCCGGGGTGGCTGCGCGGCCAGCGTCAGGCCGCGGGGTCGACGCCGTCGAACACGTCTGCCAGCTTCAGCGTCGCGCCCAGGCAGGCCACTTCCAGCACATCACCATCGCTCATGTCATGCAGCACCCACAGGCCATCGGCGCCACGGCGAAAGCCTTCCACGCGGCGCGAATCCGGGTCGATCAGCACGTACTCCTGCAACGATTCCAGGCGGCGGTACAAGGCGAACTTCAGCCCGCGGTCATAACCTTGCGTGCCGGGTGACAGCACTTCCACCACCAGCTTGGGCGCATGGAACAACAGGTCGGTTGCCAGGTCGGCCTTGTCGCAGGTGACGAAGACATCGGGGTAGAAAAGAGTGTCCTCGGCGATCTCGACTTTCATGGCTTCGCTGAAAGCACGGCAGGGCGACCCCACCAGCTCATTGCCAAGCAGCCGCATCAGGTTGCCCACCACACATCCGT
>JANOXU010000252.1:0-24860 GCA_031418595.1 Burkholderiales bacterium | reverse complement strand
CCCCGCGTTACCGTTCGACTTGCATGTGTAAGGCATGCCGCCAGCGTTCAATCTGAGCCAGGATCAAACTCTTCAGTTCGATCTTGATAAAACATCACTCAAAGAATTGAAGTGAACTTCACTTCTATGAGCGTTTAGGTCAAAAGACCCTGAGTCTTGCGACTCTTGGCACTCTTGTCTAAACGCCCACGCTTATCGGCTGTATGTTGTTAAAGAGCGGTGCTGCGCCTGTTTTTGGCATCAGCAGCAAAGAGGTGGGATTCTGACCTACTTTGCTATTCCTTGTCAACTTGCCGGCCATTCGGAGGCGCTGTGTTTTGGCGCCTTTCGCTTAGCCGGTTTGTGCTGAGCGAAGCCCATGACTATAGCACACCATTTCGGGCGTCCGCAAGTGCCCAACGGATCTTTTGTAGACAGTGCCTTTCTAGTGCCGGCTTCACTGTCGATGACGGGGCAACAGCGACAGGAATTCCCGGCGCAACGTTGCATCGTTCAGGAACGCGCCGCGCATGACGCTGTTGACCATCGCGGACTCGTCGTCCTTCACGCCACGCCACTGCATACAAAAGTGATCGGCCTCTATAACGATGGCCAGCCCATCCGGCTGAACTCGTTGCTGCAACTCGTTGGCGAGTTGAATGACCGCCTCCTCTTGGATCTGTGGCCGGCTCATGATCCACTCGACGATCCGGGTGTACTTCGACAGTCCGATAAGGTTGGACTGCTCGTTCGGAAGCACGCCGATCCAGGCCCGTCCAATGATCGGGCACAAGTGATGCGAGCACACGCTGCGCACCCTGATTGGGCCGACGATCATCAACTCGTTTAGTCGGGCGGCATTGGGGAATTCCGTCACGGGCGGCATGGGCTGATAGCGGCCGCGGAAGATCTCATCAACGTACATCTTGGCCATTCGCTGCGCTGTGCCCCTTGTGTTGTGGTCACTCTGCGTATCGATCACCAGCGCGATGAGCACATCCTGGATGCGACGCTGAACCTCTGCCTTGATCTGCTCGAGTTCGCCGTCGCGCACGAAGGTGGCGATGTTGTCGTTCGCGTGATAGCGGCCACCCGCCGCCATGGCTCGATACCGCACCCGCTCATGCACGGGCAAGTGGGCCAACTCGGTTTCGGTCAGCACAGGCACGAGCGCGGCTGGGGTTGGGAGACTTGATTCTTCAGGCATGTTGAACGTGGCAAGTGTGTTGGCGATTCTGCGCGGAATGCATCAGCGAGTCTCCCCACGCCGTTGGTGCAACTTGGCTTCGTGGCAGGTCCAGCGCCCCATGCCGACGCCTCTTTCAATCAAACTCTGTATTTCGTCTGGGTTCCGGAATGGCGCCACTCACCGCGGCTCTTTCTTCGCGCAACCTGCAGCACCCGAATCGATCTCGACTCCGACGCTCAACCGCGAGGCAGGCACCGTTTCGCTTTTGAGGCGCGGCGCGCTGACTTGTGGGTCACCGTCGGGCAGTCGTAGCTTGGCCGCTTGCCCGCTTGCAGGCGTCGCTCCTGCGTGCCGACGGATCCAAAGCAATCTGGGCGAGTTGCAGCCCGGGTCGCCGCATCAACCAGGCCTAGACTTCCCCATGTCCATCACCAACGTTGCCGTGTTGTCTTGCCCGCTGAGTGACCTGCTTCGCGCCGTCGCAACTGTCGTCATGCAGGTGCGGCAAGGGCAGTCTTTGAGTGCCGCGATTGCGCAGGTGCCAGCTCCCCTGCGGGCAGGCACCCAGGCGCTGAGTTTCACGACCATGCGGCACATGGGTGCAGCCACGCATGTGTGCAAGGTGCTGGCGAGCCGGCGTCCGCCACCCGTGATCGACGCGCTGTTGGTGGTGGCCGTGGCGCTGATGTGGCCACAAGAGCGTCAAGCCTATCCACCGCACACGTTGGTTGATCAAGCGGTGGCTGCGGCGCGCGCGTTGCAGCCGCAATCTGCCGCCTTCGTCAACGCCGTGCTGCGCCGCTTCTTGCGCGAGTCCGCGGCGCTTATCGCGGACGCTCAGAACGCGCTTGCGGGCCGCTACAACCATGCCGAATGGTGGATCGCACAACTGCGCGCTGACTGGCCTGCCCAATGGGAGCAATTGCTGCTGGCTGCCAACGAGCATCCGCCATTGACGCTTCGTGTCAACGCTAGGCACCTTTCTGGCAGCGACTATCTTCAGCAGTTGGCTGCGGTGGGCATGGCCGCGCAAGTGTTGTCAGGGCCGCAGTGGGGTGGCCAAGCCGTGGTGCTGGCCCAGCCGTGCCCGGTCGACCAGTTGCCCGGGTTCGCGCAGGGTGCCGTCTCGGTTCAAGACGCCAGCGCACAACGTGCGGCGCCGTTGCTGCTCGGCGCCGGTTTGCCAGCCGGTGCACGGGTGCTTGATGCCTGCGCGGCGCCCGGCGGCAAGGCGGCGCATTTGCTGGAGTTGGCGAACCTGTCGCTGTGGTGCCTGGACCGCGACGCCTCGCGCCTGGCGAAGGTTGAACAGACCTTGTCCCGCTTGGGGTTGGCCGCGCACCTGGTGGCCGCCGACGCGCGCGAGTTAGCAACTTGGTGGGACGGGCAACCCTTTGACGCCATCTTGTTGGATGCGCCGTGCACGGCCTCCGGCATCGTGCGCCGTCACCCCGACATCCGCTGGTTGCGCCGCGCCGCCGACCTGGCTGCGCTGGCGCGCGAACAGGCGCAGCTGCTTGACGCCCTGTGGCCATTGCTCAAACCCGGTGGGCGACTGTTGTACGCCACCTGCTCCATCTTCAAGCGCGAGGGCGTCGAGCAAATCGACGCATTTTTGCAACGCCATTCGGGCTCCAGTGCTTGGCTGGACGCCGCGGCACCGGGGCACCTGCTGCCGCTGGCCGACAATTGCCAGGCCGGCAGCCCCCACCCGGGGCCCGCCGTGCACGACGGTTTCTACTACGCCCTCATCCACAAGCCCTGACGGTCATCGCCACTGTGAAGCGCCCTGTTTTGGTCCGCCGACGCAAGCTGTTGGGCCTGGCGTTTGGTGTGTGCCTGGCGCTGCTCGCCCCGGCACCTGCTGTGGCTCAGGGCGTTGAACTGGCCAGCCTCGATCTGCGTCGAGACGAAGGTTTGCTCACCGTCAGTTTTGACGCCCGCCTGACCCTGCCGCGTGCCGTGGAAGGCGCTTTGCAGCACGGCGTGCCGCTTTACTTCGTGGCCGAAGCCACCCTGTACCGCAACCGTTGGTATTGGCGCGACGAGCGCCTGGCCCGCGTCACGCGCTCTTGGCGCGTGGCCTTTCTACCTCTGACCACCACCTGGCGTGTCAGCCTGGGCGCCTTCAGTCAAACACACGCCACCTTGGCTGAAGCCTTGGCCGTGGTCACACGCGCCACCCGCTGGCGGCTGGCCGAGCTGGCCGCACTCGACCCGGAGTCTCGCCACTACGTGGAGTTCAGCTACCGGCTCGACAGCACGCAACTGCCCAGCCCGATGCAGATCGGCCTGGGCGGCCAGAGTGACTGGCAGCTCGGCATCGAGCGCACGCTGCGTCTGGATCCGCCATGACCTCACCTGGCGGACACGCGGCCGCGCGTGCATTTGGCCGGTGTCCATGACCAAGTCAACCCGTTGGGCCTGGGCGATCTCGCTACTGGCCGGCACCGGCGCGGCCTTGGTGTTGGCCTTTGTGATCTCACTCACCACCCAGGCCTACGGCTTCGAGGAGCGGCACTTCGTCTGGCTGTTTTGGGTCAATGTCGCCGCCGCAGGCTTGCTGCTGCTGGTGGTGGGGGCCGCGGCCATTCGCCTGTTTGTGCGCCTGCGGCGCCGCAAGTTCGGCAGCCGGCTGCTGGGCAAGCTGGCCGGCATCTTTGCGTTGGTCGGGCTCGTGCCCGGGCTGCTCATCTACACCGTGTCGTACCAGTTCGTCTCGCGCAGCATCGAAGCCTGGTTTGACGTCAAGGTGGCCAGCGCGCTCGACGCCGGCCTGGCCTTGGGCAAGGGCACGCTGGAACAGTCGCTGAGCGAGTTGTCCGCGCGCACGCGGCTGGCCGCGCAACGCCTGGGCGAAGCTGACGAAGGCCCCAGTGCATTGGCGCTGGAGCGTGTGCGCCAACAGCTCGATCTGCAAGCGCTGGTGCTGCTGGGCCCAAGCGGCCAGCCCCTGCTCAGTGCCAGCACCGGCACGGAGTCGCCCGAGCGGCCGTCGGCCGCCCTGTGGCAGGGCCGCGGTGCGCGGGTGGCCGTGGTGTTGGAAGGGCTTGATGATGAAGGCGCGGCGACCATGGCACGCACTGCGCCGCGGGTGCGCGCGCTGACCCTGCTGCCCAGCCGCACGCTGGCGTTGGCTGGGGCCGACGATCGCTATCTGCTGGCCGTGCAGCCCATCGCCGCCAGCATGGCCGCCAATGCCTTGGCGGTGCAGTCGGCCTACAGCGAGTACCAGCGGCGCGCCCTGGCGCGAGACAGCCTGCGCCGCATGTACCTGGGCACCCTGACCCTGGCGCTGGTGCTGGCCGTGTTCGGCGCCGTGTTGCTGGCCGCACTGCTGGGCAACCAGCTCGTGCGCCCGCTGCTGGTGCTGGCCGATGGGGTGCGCGACGTGGCGGCGGGCGACCTCAGCGCCAAGCCGGTATTCGCCTCGCGCGACGAGCTTGGCGGATTGACCCGCTCCTTCGCGGACATGACCGAGCAACTCGCCCAGGCGCGCGAAGACGTGCAGCGCGGCGTGGCGCAGCTCGAAGGCGCGCGCACCGGGCTGCAGACCATCCTGGACAACCTCACCGCCGGCGTGATCGTGTTTGACCGGCATGGCCACATCGACACCGTCAACCCCGGCGCCACGCGCATCCTGCGCCTGCCCTTGTCGGCCTACCGCGGCCGGCGGCTGGATGAGGTGCCCGAACTCGGCGCCTTCGCACACAGCGTGTGGCAGCGCTTCGAGATGCATGCAGTGAGCCCGGAAGCCGCTGAGCGCGACCTGTGGCAAGACGCCTTTGAGCTGCGCATCAACAACCAACACTCGCTCACGCTGCTGGTGCGCGGCGCGGCCCTGCCCAACGACGCCAGGTTGATGGTGTTCGACGACATCACCGAGGTCGTCTCGGCACAGCGCGCCGCAGCGTGGGCCGAGGTGGCGCGCCGCCTGGCGCACGAGATCAAGAACCCGCTCACGCCGATCCAACTGTCTGCCGAGCGGCTGCGCCAGAAGCTTCAGCCGCGCCTGGAAGGTGCCGAGCAAGCCCTGCTGATCAAGTCGGTTGAAACCATCGTCAACCAGGTTCAGGCCATGAAGCAACTGGTGAACGAGTTTCGAGACTACGCGCGCCTGCCCGCGGCGCGCCTGGAGCCACTTGACCTGAACGCCTTGGTCAGCGAAGTGGTGGCGCTGTATGGCCAGGCCCACGAGCAAGGCCACTTGACGGTGGAATACGAAGTGGGGCTGCCCAGAATCATGGGCGACGCCTCGCAGTTGCGCCAGGTGATCCACAACCTGGTGCAAAACGCGCTCGATGCCGTGGCGGCGCGGCCCAACGGGCTGGTGCAAATCACCACGCACAGCGCGCGTGGCGATCAAGGTGAGTTGCGCGCCGTGCGCCTCAGCGTGGCCGACAATGGCCCCGGCTTTGCCGACCAGGTGCTGGCGCGGGCCTTCGAGCCCTACGTCACCACCAAGGCCAAAGGCACCGGGCTGGGGTTGGCGGTGGTCAAGAAGATTGCCGATGAGCACCGGGCCCAGGTGCGCGTGACCAACCGGCCCGCGCGCGAAGACGGCAACGGCGGCCCGGCAGGCGCGCGAGTTTCGATATCATTTTCCCTCTTCACCACGGCTGGCCAAGACAGCGGCACCGGGGAAGCAACGCAGGTGCAGTAAAGCGCTCATGGCAATCATATTGGTGGTGGACGACGAGTTGGGCATCCGTGGCCTGTTGTCAGACATCCTCGGCGACGAAGGCCACACCGTCGAGCTGGCGGAAGACGCCGCCCAGGCCCGCGCCTACCGTGAACGCGCGCGCCCGGATCTCGTCTTGCTCGACATCTGGATGCCCGACGTGGACGGCATCACCTTGCTCAAGGAGTGGGGCGCCATGGGCATGCTGGGCATGCCGGTGATCATGATGAGCGGGCACGGCACCATCGACACGGCGGTCGAAGCCACGCGGCATGGCGCTGTGGCGTTTCTTGAAAAGCCCATCACGCTGCAAAAACTGCTGCGTGCCGTGGAGCAGGCCTTGCTCAAACCCGGCGCGCGCCTGCCGGCCCCCGGCCCAGTGCGCAACGATGGCTTCCATGCGCCAGATGCTCACGCCGTTGCCAGCCTGCCCGCCTTGGCCATTGCCCCGGCCACCGGGCCGCAAGCAGAGCAGTTGTTCGGACTCGATCGGCCGCTGCGTGAGGCGCGCGACGCATTCGAGAAAAGCTACTTCGAATTCCACCTGGCACGCGAAGGCGGCTCCATGACCCGCGTGGCCGACAAGACCGGCCTGGAACGCACCCATCTCTATCGCAAGCTCAAGCAGCTCGGTGTGGACCTGTCGCGCAACAAGCGCGGCGCCTGATGCGCATAAGCAGCGCAGGCCGCGCCCCTATAATGCGCGGCTGCCCGGCCTGGTAGCTCAGTTGGTAGAGCAGCGGATTGAAAATCCGCGTGTCGGTGGTTCGATTCCGCCCCAGGCCACCAAGATTCAGCGCCCAGCCTTCACCGCCTGGGCGTTTTCGTTTGTGCCGGCGAATGTGGCTTCAGCGCCCCAGGCGCGCCAAACGTTCGCTTAAGAAACGGGCCACCTCGGGGGTCAGGTTCGTGGCGTCGTTGGCGCGGCGGTAGGCTTCAGCGGCATCAACGGGTTTGCCCACACCTTCAAGCGCCACGCCCACGCCGACCAGCCAGCTCGTGTTCGCGGGGTTCGAGCGCAACGCCACCAGGTAGTGCTTCACGGCTTCGTCATAGCGCTCGGCACGCAGCAGCAAGGCGGCCAAAAAGGCGCGTGTCTGGGGCTCTTCAGTGGTGGCGGCGCGGCCCGCTTCCATGGCCTGGATGGCGCCCTTGATGTCACCCCCGTCGGCCTTCAAGCGCGCCAGCGTCAAGCTGAATTCAGGCTGCTCGGGCAGCAGCCGTTGGCCTTCTGCCAGCAGCACGCGCGCGGCCTCGGCCTGGTGCGTGTCCAGCAGCAACTGGGCCAGCATCTGGCGCGCTGGCACGTCGAGCGGGTTGGCCGCCAGGATGCGTTGCAGCGGCGCCTTGGCTTCTTCCTGGCGCCCTTGTTGATCCAGCGCCACCGCCTCGGCCAGCCAGTTCGCGGCTTGCTGCCCCGGCGTGTAGGTTTTGCCTGCAACGGGCGGCTTGGCGCTCGTGCTGGGCCGGGCTGGCGGCGGCACCGCGTTCGCAGGCTTGTCGGCCGCGTTAGGCGCGTTGGCCGGCGGCGGCGCGGCCAGTGCGGCCGCCACGGCCGAGCGTGGTGCGGATGCCGCCGCAGGCCGCCCGGCATCCGCGCCAGGCTTTTGCGCCGGCACCGCTGGTGGCACGGGCGTCAGCAACGCTTTGGGCGGCGCGGCGGCCAGTTGGGCCAACACGGCGGGCGGTGCAAGCACTGTAGGCGGCGCCGGCACGGCCGCGCTGGCCATGGGTGCAGCAGGTGCAGCAACCGGCAAGGCCGCAATCGGCGCAACCGGTGCAACCGGTGCGGCCAACGCGACCGCTGGCTTTGCAGGCAGTGCCGCAGGCGCGGCCGTTGCGGCAGCGTTGCGCTGTTGCCACCACCACGCCCCGGCCAGCCCCAGCACCAGCACGCCGATCAGGATCACCGCATTGCGGCCAAGCTGCCAGCGTGACTCAGGCTTGACCGAGCGCACCGCATCGCCGCCCAGCGCCTCACCGCCTGCGCGCCCGTTGCGCACATCCAGGTCTTGCAACATTTTGTTGATGATGCTCATAGGCTTCTCGTCGGTGCCAAGGCGTGCTTGCACGGCACGGTCGATTGAAATTCCCGTTTGGGTCTCGCAGCGCTGCGCGCAAGGTGGTTGATCAACTTCATGCCAGCCGCACCAGGCCAAACACCATCAGGGCCACGCCCAGCAGCGCCAGGCCGGCCAGCAAGGCCAGCCGCACCGGCAACTGCAGCGAAGCGGTGTCGCCCACGGCGTCCATCACCTCGCGCAAGCCCACCGAAGCCTTGCCGCGGCCAAACGAGCCCATCAGCGACTTGTGGGCCAAGATGTTCACCAGCCTGGGGTAGCCGCGCGTGCACCAGCGCAGCAGCCAAACGGCCGCGCTTGAGAACACGCGCGCACCGTCGTAGCCGGCCACCGACAAACGGTGATCCAGGTAGCGCGCCAGCTCGGTTCCGGCCAAGGGCCCCAGCCGGTAGTCGAAGGTGATGCGCTGCTTGAGCTGGCGAATCGAGGCATGGTTGAGCTTGATGTCCAACTCGGGCTGGCCAAAGATCACCACCTGCACCAGCTTGCGCTTTTCGGTTTCAAGGTTGGTCAGCAGGCGCAGCGCTTCCAGGGTTTCAATCGGCATGGCCTGGGCTTCGTCCAGGCACACCAGCACGCGCTTGCCTTCGTGCGCCAGCGCCAGCAAACGCTGGTTCAAGGCCTTGAGCAACAGATGCTGTTGCATCGTTTCGGTGGCCGCGCCCAGCGCCGTGGTGTCGGCGCCCAGCTCTTCGGCCAGTTCGAGCAGCAGGCCTTGCGGGCTGAGCAATGGGTTGGGGATGTAGGCGGTTTGAAACTCTGCGCCCAAGCTGCGCAAGAGCTGGCGGCAGAGCAAGGTCTTGCCCGTGCCCACCTCGCCCGTGATCTTGATGAACCCTTCGCCGGCGCGCATGGCCACCAGCAAGGTGTTCAAGGCCTGTTGCGACGCACCCGATGAAAAGAAGTAGCTCGTGTCGGGCGTGATGCCGAACGGAAACTCGTTCAACTTGAAGTGGCGCAAGTACATGCCTGGCCCTGATGCCTACGGCTTCACGACCGGTTCGCGCATGTTCTGAATGCGCTTGCCCGTGGCGGCAATGTCGTCGGCCCAGTCGGATTCCATCTTCACCACCGTGGGCTTGATCAGGATCACCAGCTCGCGCTTGCTCGTGGCCTGCTCGCCCTTGCGGAACAAGGCGCCGGCCACGGGCGCAGATCCCAGGCCCGGAATGGCCGAGCGGCCGTTGCTGCTGCTTTCGGTCATGAGGCCGCCGATCACCACCATCATGCCGTCGGCCGTTTTCACCACGCTGTCGGTTTCGTTCACGCTGATCACGGCCAGCGGCACGGTGTTGGAGCCGGCCTGCGTTGAAGACGCCTTTTCCTTTTCGGTGATCGAGTTCACCAGGGTGTGCACATGCAAGGTGACGCGGTCGCGGTCGTCGATCTGCGGCGTCACGTCGAGCGAAATGCCCGAGAAAAACGGCTGGTAGGTCACGGTCGGCGGTACGGCCACAGCCGCCGCGGCAGACAGCGTGGTCGAGCCCGCCTGGATGTTGGTGATGAACGGCTCTTCTGTGCCCACCTTGATCACCGCTTGCTGGTTGTTCAGCGTGGCAATGCGCGGGCTCGACAGCACATGCACGTCGCCCTGCGTTTCCAAAAAGCTGATGAGTGCAGCGAATTGCGAGCCTTGAATCGCCAACCCCAGGCCGGCCGAAAACGCGGTGCGCGCGGTGCCGGCGGCCAACTGGCTGCCCAGCAAATCGGCCAGGCTGGCGCCGGTCACCACCTGGCCCGCGCGCGTGGTGCCGGGCGCGCCGATCAGGCTGGTGTCGGCGCCCAGGCCCGCGCGCAGCAAGCCCTGGCGGAAGGCCGACCAGTTGATGCCTTGCTGCGAATCCTTGTTGAGCTGCACGTCGATCACCTTGGCTTCGATGATGACCTGGCGCTCCACATTCACCTGCATGGCACGCAGCAGCTTTTCCACCGCGCGCAATTCCTTGGGCATGCCACGCACCAGCACCGTGCCGCTCATCTGGTTCACGTTCACGGCGCGGCCTTCGCTGCAACCCTCCACACCGCGCAGGCGTTCGCCCATTTGCGCGTCACCAACGAACGACACATCGGCGCGGTTGGAGCTGCTACCGGGCTGGCCACCGCGCGACGCGCCTGCCGCCATCTTCGGAATCTGGCAGCCCAGCATGGTGCGCAGCGAGTCTTCAACTTCGCCCCAGAAATCTGACTTCGAACTCGTGCTCAAGGCGCTGGCCTGGTTTGAGCCATAGCTCGAGCCACCCCCACCGCCCCCTTGCGCGCCACCCCCGCCGCCGCCGCCGCCGCCCGTGTTGCCACCCCCGCCGCCGCCGCCGCCACCGCCCGCGGCCGCGCCCGAAATCACCTGCAAGTCACTCACCCCGCGGCGCTGGCCCAGGGTGTAGTTGACCTGGAAAAAGCGCGTCTGCATTTCGGGCGGCTCCACGAAGATGCGCGTGCCCACCAGGGTGTATTCGTAGCCATAGGTGTCGCGCACCGCGTCCAGCGCTTCCAGCACGGTCACGTTCTTCAAATGCACGGTGAGCAGGTCGCGCCGCCCGGCATTGGCGCTGGCCGCCGCGGCCTGCGCCGCCGCATCGGGCTGCGCCGTGGTGGCTGGCGGCAAGGGCACCGTCACCTTCGGGCTGAGCAAGATGCTGTAGCGCGTGTCGGCCACGATGGCATGCAGCACCTGGCCGATCGGCGCGTCGGTCACCACTAGGTCGAAACGCGGTTCACTGGGTGCAGCGGGGCCGCGCGGCTGCGTGGCGCGCAGCGGCGGCAGCAGGCTTTGGCTCACCGCTGGCGGCACCACCATGGGCTGCGCAGGCTTGGGCGCGGCCGCTTGCTGCAAGGTGCTGTCGATTCGGTTCTGCGCTGAGAGATCCTTGGCGGGATAGGTGGCGCTGCACGCACCAAGCAGCCCCGTAAACCCGATGACGAGCCATGTTTTCATTGACGACCTCCAATCACTGCGCTCGCGGCCTGGGCCTGGCGCTTGCTCTTCACCACCGCCGGGTTGACCGTCAGGTGTTCCCTGGCGCCGGCCTCGCCGGTCAACAACACGCCTTGCTGGTCGATGCGCGCCACGCGCATGCCATTCACCACATCGCCCACATGCACGAGCTGGCCGTCGATCGACGCCACCGAGCGCCCGGCGCCGGTCACCACCACGCGCAGGCCCGGGTGGCTGCCCTGCGGTGCCGCGGCGGCGCGCGGCACCGTGCCGGGGGCGGGCACATCAAGCACGCCCTGCGGCTTGAACGCCGCGCCCAGGCCGCTCATGGTGTCAGCCGCCAGCGCGGTCGAGCCCGTACCTGCGAGCCACAGCGCCAGCAGTGCAACCCATGCGCGCGCCGCCCGCCCCGGCCTGGCGCGTTTGAGTGAGAGTATTTCCATGCAAAGGCCTCTGGCGCGGTCAATTGAAGGGCGTTTCGGCACGGTTGCTCAAGGTGTACAGGCTCAACTGCACGCTGGCCTGCGGGTAGTCGGCCACCAGCAATTGCAGCCGTTCCCAGTGCAAATCTCCAGGCACGCGCTGCAAGGCTTGCAAATAGCCCAGCAGGACACCGAAGTTGCCTTTGATGCTGAGCTCGGCGCGGTGGCGGTAGATGCTCTCGCCGATGCCGGCCGGCTGCGATGCCGCCGCGCCCGGTGCGGGCGCCGTGGCTTTGGCTGCCTGGCCCGCCGCTGCCGCGGCCGGTTTGGCCAGGCTGGGCAGCACCACCAACTCGGGCGGCAAGGTCTTCAGGGCCGTGAGCGTCAGCCCGGGCGTGCCTTCGACCGTGGCGCGCACCACGCTGCCCCAATTCACGCCCTGGTTGACGCTGGCGCTGAGCGCACGTGCCGCATCAATTTGACCCTTCAACTCATCGCGCTGCTTGATCAACTGGTCAGCGCCGGGCAGCGGCGCCACCACCGGCAGCGCGGCCAAGGTGGCGCTCAGGGCCTTGAGTTCGGTTTGCTGGAGTTCGGCCTGCTTGACGGCCGCATCCGCCTGCTTGCGCGCCGGGTCGAAGATCAGGAATTCCGCCAAGACCACCAGCACCAGCGGCAGCCCCACCACCACCATGATCTGCTCGCGCGGCGAAAGCCCTTGCAGGCGGTTGAGCAACTCGATGATTCTGGCTTTCATGGTGGGCGCTCAATACAACTTGAAAGACACCGCGCCGCCGGCCGCAGCCGATGCGGCGCCGGCCGCGGCGGGTTGCATTTCCAGGCTGTCGAGCCGTATTGCCAGTGGCTGAAGCGATTCGTTAGCCCGGCGTGCGTAGCGCAACACCGCGGCGCCATTGTTGGCCTGCCCTTGCAACTCCAGGCGCTTGCCGGCGCTGCCCACGGTGAGCGCCGTCAACCACAGGCCGGGCTCGTTCAGGCCCGTCATGGCCAACAAGGCACGCGCAAATTCGTCGCTGCGCCCGCCTTGCACCGTGCGCACCGCTTCAACCAGCGCCTGCGCCGCCTGGGCCTGCGGCTGCAGGGCGTCGATCTCCTTGCGCAGCGCCTGCGCGCCGGCGCTCTTGGCCTGCTCACCACTTTGCACGGCCATGCGTTCCTTTACCTGCTTGAGCTGCGCGGCCACATCGTTGCGCTGGCGCTCGGCCCCTTGCGCCTGGTCACGCAACTTGCCGCCATACAGCACCATGCCCAGCACACTCAGAACCAGCAGGGCCGCCAGCGCCGCGGCCACGGTGTGCACCAGCCCGGCGCGCTGCAAGAGGTTGATGTGGGTAACGGGAGCTGTCATGCCGCTACCCGTGCGTTGCGCAGCGCCGCACCCAAAGGCACCAGGCAGCGTGCTTGCAGCGCGGCGGACTGCGCCAGCGCGGGCACCTTGCTCAGGTCAAACACCTGGTCGAGTTGCAGCGGCTCCACGCGCAGCGGCAATTGCGCACTCAAAAATTCGAGCAGGCTCAGGGCTTCGCTCGCCGGTGCCGGCGCCACCACCACCCGCGTGATGGGCATGAACGGGAAGCTGCGGCCAATCACGTCAATCGAGCGCAGCAGCTGCACCGCAATGCGTTCATGCAAACGCAGCTTGGTGGCCGCGTCGGCGGCTTGCAATTCGGCCAGGGGTTGGTCAATGAAGCGGTCGAGGTACAGCGAGCCCTGGTGCGTGAAGACCATGCCCACACCTTCAGCGTCAACGCTCAGCAGCGCCACGCCTTCGCCCGGCTTTTCCAACGCGCCGGCAATGTTGCGCAGCGCGGTTTCACGAATGTCCACCACCTTGGGCTTGATGCCGGCATGGCGCCAGGCCGCCAGGCGCTGCGCCAGGGCGGCCTTGGGTGTCATCACCGCATACAACTGCTTGGGCCGGTTGGGCAATTGTTCTTCGGTGGGAATGCGCATCCAGGCCAGGTTGAAGTCTTCGGCCGGGCCGTCGCTTTCGGCGCCAAGCGCCCAGCGCAGGCTCGAAGCCATTTCGCGCAACGGCACGGCCGGTTCGGGCATCACGCGCAGCCGGTAGTGGGCGCGCGCCAGCATCATCAACACCGGCAGGCCGCCATCTACCTGGCCCAGCAGGCTACGCAGCGCGGCGGCATCGGGCTCGGCACCGCTGCTGGCCAGCTCGGCGGCGGCCAGCACCTGGGGCCGCTGGCCGGCGCGCACAGACGTCTTCAGGCTGACCGCACAGTGCGCAGGGCCCCCGTTGCAATCAATGACCGTCCAGCCCTTGCTGTTGACCCCGAATTTCATGAGACAGGCACTCTACCGGGCTCGCGGCCAAGCTGAAGGCACCAAAAGACCTTGATGACCGACTATATCGACGGGTGTTTCCACTAAACCCGCCTGACCCCCGCAATCAGGTGGGGAAGGCGGCGCCCGCACCCCGCAGTCGGGCGGTGCCGCCAAGCACGGCGCGCAAATACTATTTGTTACCCCTTGGCCTTGCCGGCTTCTTGTTCGCACGATGTCTGTGCTAGCAAGCCGGGTAAGGTCAAGTGGATTGCGTTTCACACTGAACTGCCTCGTTCACCCCAAGGAGTCTTTGACCATGTCGACGAAGTTTCAAAAATTGGCCCAGAAGGGCTTCACGCTGATCGAACTGATCATCACCATCGTGATCATTGGCGTGCTGGCGGCGGTGGCGATTCCGAAGTTCACCGATCTGACTGCTGAGGCCGAACGCGGCGTGGCACTGGGCATCGCCGGCGCCGGCGCATCGGCTTCGGCGGTCTACTATGCGCGCGTCAAGGGAGGTAGTGCAACCGCGCTGGCGGACTGCCCGGCACTGATGGCCCAGGTCGACATGCCTGCAACCTATTCGTTCACCGGCGCCCTCGGCACCGGCGGTGCCTCGGCTCCCTGTACGGTATTGAAGAACAGCGCCGCCTTTACGCCGTCTGTCACCTTTCAAGCCTACGGTTCCTGATCCGTGAGTTGGTTCATGCATGGCGCCCCCGTGCACCATGCTTGTCTGAAGATGGCTCCGTCTCGCATATCTCGACACAAGGCCGCCGGGTTCACGCTGATGGAGATCATCTTCACCGTCGTGATCCTTGGCGTGCTGGCCAAGTTTGCGATGATGAAACTCATCACTCCCGTCACCTTGACCCTTCCGAGCCAGGCGCAATCGGTTGCCGATGCCGTTCGCCGAGCTCAAAGCATGGCTGTGGTTCGTGGCCACAAGGTGCGTGTGAGCGCAGCGGCCGCCAGCAGCCCAGTTTCCTTCAACGTATTGATTGCCCCATGCCCGGGCGGCGCCTGCACTAACGATGCGAGCCTGACACTGGCCGTCGATCACGGTGTTGTGTTGTGCACCACGAGCACGGTCTACTTCAACAGCCTGGGCGCGCCCGTCGTCAGCGCCGCTCAGGCCGCTGCGGCAGCCAGTGGGAGTTCGACTTTCTCGATGTCGGCAACAGACGCCTGCACCGCGCCCCAAACCATCACCGTCACAGCACTCACCGGCCGGGTTTCGGTCAGCCCGTGACCATGTGGCCTTCGCAAGGTCACCTAGGCTTCACGCCGCTGCGCCGATACCGGCAACGCGGCTTCACGTTGTTCGAGACGATTTTTGTTATCGCCATGCTGGCGCTGGCCGCCGCCGGTCTGATCTCCATGCAGCCGCAAGTGTTCAAGACGCAGACCAATGGCCGCGACCAGTACGTTGGCCTGGAGCTGCTGCAAGCCTGCGCCGAGCGGCTGTTGGCCGTGCGGCGCCAAACGGGGTATGGCAGCGTCACCAATACGCTGTGCAACGGCCTCGGTGGCGTGGGCGAATTTGTGGCCAACCCCACAGTTGCAATGGTCGACGCCGGGGGCACCGCGATCACAACTTGCAGTTCCGCTACCTGCACCGCCACCATCACCATTGCTAAGGCCTCAGGCCCGGCGGCCTCGCTGGCCGCTCTAACTTTGCGGCTCAGTTCCTACTAAGCGAGTGAACTGATCCCATGCACCTGCGCGCTACCCACACTTCGCCTGGCCAGCCAGCCGCCAGGTTGGGCCTGCAGGCGCGGCGCGCCCGGCTGCGGCAACGAGGTTTCACGCTGCTGGAGGTCGTGATCTCCGCTGCCCTGATCGGCTTGCTGGCGGTGACGGCAACATACTTCTGGGTCGACGGCTTTAGCCTGGTGCGCACCGTGAATTCAGACAGCGCGGCCATTGCCGACGGGCGCGCGGTGCTTGAGCGGCTGGCGCGCGAGATTCGCGAAGCCAAGTACGACTCGAGCACGGGCGCTTATTGCGTGCCCAACACCACCACCGCCTTGGTGAACCCGGCCAGTCAATTCAGCTTCAGGAAGACCATCGGCACCTTCGGCTCGGCCTGTGGCACCAATGACTTCACCGTGACGGTGAGCCTTGCCGCGCCGAACGTGAACCTGACCTATGCCGGCGGCTCGGCGCCGCTGGCCGTCACGAGTGCGATGACGGGTTATGCCAGCGCCTTGCAAATCCGCCATCTCGATACGGCTTTCGTTCCCACCACCAATGCCGGCGCCTTGCGCTTCGTTGAGCTGACATTAACCGTGCAGCCCAGCGGCGTGCAAGCCACGCAGTCGCGCACCGTGGTGGCGCTGCGCAACAACTGATCGGTGGCCTGACGTGATGAACCCCACCACCGCCTGCCACCGCAAACTCGTCACTCGGCGGCCTCGCCAGCGCGGCATGGTGACGGTGGTGGTGATGCTGTTCCTGATCGCCACTGTGATATTCGCGCTGTCGCAGATGCTCAACGTGAGCAGCGGCAATGTGATCGACGGCCAGCGCCAGGGCAACAGCACGGCGGCCTTCTACCTCGCCGAAAGCGGCCTGGAACGGGCGCAAGCCAGCCTGAGCGACGCCTACGGCACCAGCATCAACAACACGAGTTGCACCGGCGTTGCCGCCACCTACAACCTGGGCCTGGGTACGGTGGCGTTAACAGGTGTCTCCACGCCACCCACCTGCGACAACGACGGCGGCACACCTTGCACGGCTTGCACCGTGACCGCCACCGGCCAGGTTGGCATCAGTACTCGCACGTTGACAAGAGACCTGGCGTTGACCATCACCAATGGCACCACCTGCAACGGCGCCTACACCAGTTGCGGCAACAACCCGGTGACCTGGCGGCTGCGCCTGAAGAACGCCGAGGCCGTGGCGGGCATTGGCATCTTTAACCTCACCTACATCAAGCACGGCAACAACGCGGCGACCTGCGCCGCTGGGTCGAATTGCGAGTTGCAGTTGGCCTTGAGCTCGCCTTCCAGCGGCGTCAACAGCACCGGACTGCAGGGCAATGCGGTGCTGATTCCCGCGGGCGGTACTTACCCCATCTACCAGATCATGAACAAATCAGACAAAAACCTGGCCGAAGTCGGAACCTTCTTTCGGGGTACCACTGCGCCCGCGCTCACTGGCCCTACCGCCAACCCCGGGGCTGCCTCGTATTGGGATGACGACAAGAATGGTGTCGCAAAGACGGTCGGGCAAAGTGGCAGCAGCACCGGTGGCACCAACGACGGCACGGCAACCTCCGGCGGCACCTGCCGTGCGCCCAACCTCGCCGCCCAGAACTGCACCAGCTGGTGCCATGGCGGCGACACCCTGGTGTTTTCGTTCGCGGGCAATGTCACGGCGCTAACCGATGAACTCAGCAGCGTGACCTTCGGTACGAACGCGAGTGTTGGCCAGAACTTCCCCATGACCCGTATCGCGAAGTACCCCACCGCGCTAGTTGGCGGCGCACCAAAAAATGTGGACGCGGAGATCTGGTACGCGCGCAACCCCAACTTCACCCCGGCGTCTACGCCGCTGGCGGTGAATGCGTCGTCGTACAAGGGGCGGGGTAACGGGGCCATTGGTGCGAGCTGGACCAGCAACAACAGCGATACCACCGCGGTCAGTGGCACGACGCTGACGGTGGGCAACAGCTTCACTGACTACCCGAACCAGCTTATCAGTGCGGGTGACACCGTGTTCTGGTCAGCCGGGGGCGGCACTCCGGCCTGCCCCAGCGGCACCAGTTGCGGCACTGTTGGCGCCCAGGTGACGCCTTTGCTGGCTGGCGAACAGACCGGTGGGCGCGGGCGATACACGTTGACTGGTGCGCTCGCGGTGGGTTCGGCCAACAACCGCGTCTGGACGATCAAATCAAATTTTCTGCGGGTTTCGGCTTGCACGATTTGCTTCTTCGCGAATGGCGACGCGCTTTCGGGCCTGGTCAGCGGTCGCAGCATAAATAACATCCAGAGTTCTTTGAACAACGGCTTCGGCTTGACGGAAACCGCCGGTGGCATCGGCCGCTACCCGATTGACGGCACAGCGACCTTCGTCGCCTCTGGGGCCACTCTGCGCGCGGGTACACCAAACGCCACGCTGTACTTGCCTTCTGGTTCGAGTCAGCCTACGGTGACGACTCCTGCGATGCGGGTCATCGTGAAATCGGGCACTGGCGTGGTGGCGCCGAATACGACGGTGACGGCCGTGAACAGTGCGCCGACGGGTGCGACAAGTACAACTGCATTCACCGTCAGCACCGCGCCAACTACGGCACTCGACGGCGCCAGCCTGTGCGCAGGCACCTGCGCACTATTCGTCCCCAGTACGACCACCACGTTCGCGCTGGGTGGGATCACGGCCAACTTCAACGAATGGGCCTCGGGCTTCACTTGCCTCAAGGGAGTTGATCTGATGCCGCAAGTCGTGACTACTACCTCCCCCGCCAATGCGCGGTGGATCGAGGTCGTTAACTGAGCGCATGGACACGGCATGATGGTCGCTGTTCCCAAACCGATGAGACGCCGATGCTGACCACCCAAAAACAGCAGTCACTAGGCACCGTACTGGTCGAACAAGGCCTGCTGCGCCCCGAGCAGATCAGCCTAGCCCTGGCCGAGCAAAAGCGCAGCGGCCAGTTGCTAGGCAAGGTGCTGGTGCAGATGGAAATGGCCAGCGAAGAGCAGATTGCCCAGGCCATTGGCCGGCAGTTGAACCTGCCCTTTGTCGACCTGCGCCGCTTTGATGTGCAGCCCGATGTGGTGCGCCGCCTGAGCGAGCTGCATGCGCGGCGCTTCAATGCCGTGGTGCTGGAAGACCGCGGTGACGCTTACTTCGTGGGTGTGGTCGACCCGACCGACCTGCGCTCGCACGATGAGCTGGCCACGGTGCTGAAGCGCCATGTCGATTTGGCAGCCATCACCAACGAGCAGTTGCACGCCACGATCGACCGCATCTACCGCAAGACCGAGCAGATCGGCGCCTTTGCGAAAGAGGTAGAGAAAGAGATTGGCGCGCAGGAAAACGTGATCGACCTGACGTCGATGAGCCGCGCCATCAGCGATGCCGACGCGCCCATCGTCAAGCTGCTGCAAACCATCTTCGACGACGCCGCGCGGGTGAATGCCTCAGACATTCACTTCGAGCCGCAGGAACATGCGCTGGTGGTGCGCTTTCGCATCGACGGCGTGCTGCATGTGCAGGTGGAGGCCGACCCGAGCATCATTTCAGCGCTGATCGTGCGCCTGAAGCTGATGGCGCAGCTTGACATTGCCGAGCGAAGGCTGCCGCAGGACGGGCGCATTTCGGTGAAGAGTGGCGAGTCGCGGTTTGACATTCGCATGTCCACCATGCCCACGCAGTATGGCGAGGGCATCGTGCTGCGCCTGTTGCGCCAGGGCGGCAAGCGCAAGGGTCTGACTGATCTGCTGCCGGCCTGGGCCTGCGAGAGTTTCGAGCGTGCGGTGAGCGCGCCGCACGGCATCGTGCTGGTCACCGGCCCCACCGGCAGCGGCAAGACGACCACGTTGTATGCCGCACTTGAAACGTTAAACAAGCCGAGCGTGAAGATCATGACCGCCGAAGACCCGGTGGAATACCGGCTGGCCGGCATCAACCAGGTGCAGATCAACGACAAGATCGAACTCACCTTTGCGCGCGTGCTGCGCTCGCTGCTGCGCCAGGACCCCGACATCTTGCTGGTGGGCGAAATTCGCGACAGTGAAACCGCCGACATTGCCGTGCGCGCGGCGATGACCGGGCATACCGTGCTGTCCACCCTGCACACCAACGACGCCCCGAGCACACCGGTGCGGCTGCTGGACATGGGCGTGCCGGGCTACATGATCGCTTCCACGCTGCGCGCGGTGCTGGCGCAGCGGCTGTTGCGCGTGAATTGCCTGTACTGCGCCGAGCCCTACGAACCCGAGGCCGATGAACGGGCCTGGTTGCTGCACCATTCTTCGGCAGACGAAATGTCGCTGGCCAAATTCCGCCGGGGGCGCGGCTGTTCGCGTTGCAACGGCATGGGCTTTTCAGGCCGGCGCGGCGTGTATGAGCTGCTGGAAATGACGCCGACCTTGACCGATGCGCTGCTGAGCGCTGACCCGCAAAAGATCGACCAGCTTGCACGCGAGCAGATTGGCCGGCGCACGCTGGCCCATGGCGCCATCACCATGGTTTATGACGGCCGCACCACGGCGGCTGAAGCCATGACGATTGCTGAATAGGCGCGAACCAGACCATGCAGACTTACCTCTACGAGGGGCGCAACAAGCTAGGCGAGAAGATGAACGGCCGCATCGAATCGGCCAACCCGCAGGCCGTGGCGAAGTGGTTGATGGACAGCGACATCTCGCCCACCAAGATCCGCGAGCTGCCCAGGCCCGCCGAGCAGCCCGAATGGTTCACCAACCTGACGGGCGAAAACAACGTGCCGCTGATGGAGCTGCAACTGTTGACGCGGCAGATGGCCAACATGGTGCGTGCCGGCATGCCGCTGCTGCTGGCCATTGAAGGCATTCAGCGTTCCACCACCAACAAGGCGCTGGCCAAGGCGCTGCTGGCGGTGCGCGCCGACCTCGACCGCGGCAGCGAGCTGAGCACCGCCTTCGCGCGCCACCCGAAAATCTTTGACGCCTTTTATGTGAACATGATTCGCGTGGGTGAAGGCTCGGGCAAGCTCGATGAGGCGTTTCGCGCGCTGTTCAAGCAGATCGAGTTCGACCGCGACCTCGACAAGAAGGTGAAGTCGGCCGTTCGTTACCCGACCTTCGTGATGGCGGCGCTGGGCATCGGCATGGGCGTGTTGATGTTCTTCGTGATCCCGGTCTTTGCCGCCACCTACAAGAACTTGAAGGCCGACTTGCCGGCGGTGACGCAGGCGTTGATCACCATTTCCACCTTCGGCCGCACCTATTGGTGGGCCTTGCTGGGCGCGGCCGCTGGGGCCTACACGTTGTTCAAACGTTGGATCAAACATGAGCGCGGCAGCTATCTGTGGGACCGCACCAAGACCCGGTTGCCGGTGATCGGCAGCATTCTCACCAAGGCCTGCGTGGCGCGCTTTTGCCGCAACTTCGCCATGGCCAGCCGCAGCGGCGTGCCGCTGGTGCCTTCACTCGAACTGGCCGCACGCGTGGTGGGCAATGCGTTTTACGAGCAGCGCATTCTGGCGATGCGCAAGGGCATTGAGCGCGGCGAAAGCTTCACCCGTGTGGCCACCACGGCGGGCATTTTTTCGTCGATGGAATTGCAGATGATCAACGTGGGCGAAGCCACGGGTGATGTCGACGAAATGATGGAGCAGATTGCGCAGATCCATTCCGAAGACGTAACCTATGAGGTGAGCAAACTGGCCGAAACCATCGAACCCATTTTGCTGGGAGTGATGGGCATCATGGTGGGCGTGCTGCTGCTGGGTGTGTTCTCGCCGCTGTGGAATTTGGGGCAGGCAACGTTGCATCCGGGCGGGAAATGAGGGCGCGTTCGTACGCGCTCGCGTTCGAAGGTTTCCATGCGCGGGCGACACCGAGGCTGAAGCCTGCTCTCGCCCGGCGCGGCTTCTGCGCAGCAGGATCTCAGGCCGGCATCGCTTCTGCGCGGCGGGATCAGGACGGCGGGGCGCGCTGCTACGCTCGTGTCCCCCGCTTGCGGCCCGCTGGGCCGCAAGCTCCTCCTTTACCTCGCTACGCAGCACGCCCCACCGTCCTGATCCTTCAATAGCGGCTGTTCTCGAACGTTACCCCCACCACCGCTGGTGCCGGCCGAGGGTGTTGGGTGGCCGGCGTAGCGAAGTAAAGGAGGAGGCTGAGGCTCGACAGAGCCTCAGCCGGGGGACATGAGCGAAGCCGGTCGCCCGACGCCCTCGGCGCGCTCTGATCGTCAAGTGCAATTGACCACCGTTATGGGGTCACACCGTTATGGCGTTATGGTGGCGTTATGGGGTCAGGTCTTGTATCTCTCATCACTTCCGCGATGGGAAATACAAGACCTGACCCCCGCTCGCTCTGACCCCCGCTCGCTCAAGAGTTCGAGCCGCTCACCGTAGCCAAGTTGCGCGAGGTATTGCGGCAGGAACTTCACGCTGCATAGGCATTGACCTCAACAACGTTCTTGAGCCCGCGGCAGCGTGGCGGCACTCTGCCCCACGTCCCAATACAGCCCCGCCATCATCTGAATGCCCTCACGCACCAGCGGCAACAGCAGGTGTTCATCGGGCGCATGTTGCTGGCAGGCCGGGTAGGAATGCGGCACCCACACCGTGGGCAGGCCCAGGGTGTGCGCGAACACATCGTTGGGCAGTGAGCCGCCCAGGTTGGGCAACAGCGTGGGCCGCTTGCCGGTGGTGTGTCCGAGCGAGGCCATCGCCAGGCGGACCCAGGCGTTGTCGGGGTCTTCGCGCGTGGCCTGCATCACCACGGGTTCGCTCACCGTGAAGCCGTGCAGGCTCTGCTCTTGCAGGCGCGCAAGGATGTGTTCGCGCAAGTGATCCGTATCGGTGCCCACCACGAAGCGCAGTTGCAGGGTGGCCTGCGCGTGGGCGGGAATCGCGTTCACCGGGAAGTCGGGGTTGCCGGTGCGGCAGGCCAGCACTTCCAGGGTGTTGAAGCCGAACACGCGCTCGGCGGGCGTGAGGCCGGGCTCGCCCCATTCGGCATCCACCGCAGGGTCGCCCGGGCCACCGCCCACCTGCACGCCGGCCAGCGCGGCGCGCACGTTGGCCGGAATCGGCGGCGGGCGCAGGCCAGGCACGAGGATGCGGCCGTGGCCATCCACCAAACAGGCGATGGCCGCAGCCAGCACCGTGCCGGGGTTGCGCAACAGGCCGCCCCAGTTACCTGAATGGTGTGCGCCCGCGCGCAAGTTGAGCTTCAAGTCGAAGTTGGCCACACCGCGCGTACCCAGAAAAATCGTGGGCTGGTCGGCGCGCAGGCGTGGGCCGTCTGAGGCGATCAACGCATCCGCACGCAAGCGCTCACGCTCTTGGGTGCAAAACTCGTTCAGGCCCGGCGAGCCGGTTTCTTCGCCGGTTTCGAACAGGCATTTGAGGTTGAAGCCCAGTTGCCCGCCGCGTTCAGCGCGCACGCATTCCAGCGCGGCCAGGTTGATGCTGTGCTGGCCTTTGTTGTCGGCCGTGCCGCGGCCATACAGGCGTTCGCCTTCACGGGCCAGCTCCCAGGGGCCTTGGCCTTTCGTCCACTGCGCATCTTGGCCGCGGATGACGTCGGCGTGGCCGTACATCAACAGCGTGGGCAGGGCGTCGCCTTCATGGCGCTGCGCCACCAGAAACGGGCCGGCGCCCGGCACCGGGTTGGGGTGGACGGTGCACTCGCAACCCATGGCTTGCAAGTCAGGCACGAGCTGTTGTTCGAGGTAACTTTGCAGATGCGCAGCCTGGGCCGGGTCTTGGCTTTCGCTGCGTACGGCCACGCGGCGCGCCAGCACGGCTTCGAACGCACCGCTGTCAACATGCTCGCGTGCACGGGCCAGGGCGCCTTGTCGGCTGGAGGTGGCGGTTTGATTCATCTTCGGCTCATGGCGTTGCGGACATAGGGGGCAGTCATCATGTCATGGGGCCTGGGCACGGTGCCACACTTTGCGCCTGCGCACGCAGCACGAAGGAAACCCAATGAGCCTGATGCACGCCTACGAAGTGACCGACCAGACCGGCACGCGCCACAAGGCGCACCTGGCCGATTGCCTGAATGTGCAGCGCACGCCCACGGCGCGCGTGCGCATCCTGGCGCGCGAGTTCCACCGCCTGGTGATCGACGGCCTGAGCATGCAGATCGAGAAGGCCTTCATCTACCTCGACCTGGCTCGCGGCCAGGCCTTCTTGGTGCAGCCGCCGCGCGAGCGCTACCGCTATGCCACGGCTAACCAGCGGCTGAACACGATGCTGGCGCTGTTGCCCGCGCCGATGCGCGAACAGGCACACCAGGTGCGCGTGGTGTTTGGCGCGGAAGAGTTGCGCGAGAAGCTGGTGGCCGCCGAAGCGGGGTTCGATGACCGCGCCATCGAGCTGATGAAGTGCGCGCTCATCCACGACCACCCGGTGCTCATCACCCGCGCGCGGCTGCGCCTGTCGCTCGACGCGGTGGATGTGCAAGGCGCCTGGTTCCTGGCGCAATACGACCACTCGCCCAAGACCTTTCGCCTGTGCTACGCGCTGCCCGAGCAGTTTTGCCGCGATGAGGTGGTGCTGCGCCGCTGGTCGGCCAGCATGCAACGGCACGACCTGTACGCCCTGCCGGCGCGCAACGACCATTGGGTGAACTACCGGCGCTGGGTGCCTTCGCAAGATGCGATGAGCCAGCTCAACAGCGTGGTGCTGGCGCTGGCCCAAGGCAAGCCACCGGCCAGCGGCAGCGCGGCGTTCAAGACCATGCTCAAACGCCTGCCGCGCGGCAGCGCCTTGTCTTCGCAAGCCAAGACTGATTTGCGCAAGCTCTTCTTGTGGGCCAAGAAAACCAACAAGCAAGCGCTGCAAGACCAGCTCTTCGAGCTGCGCTTTGGCATCGACCTGGAAGACGCCTGGTACCAGAACAACGACAAGAACGACATCGACACGCTGTGGCGGCTGCTGAAGAAGCTCCCCGACAGCCACGTTGAAGGCAACACCAAACTCAGCGAGATCAATCTTGGCGAGGGCGTGGGCGGCGGGCTGTACTCATCAAGCCATGGTGAGATCGAGATCGGCTCGGCCGAGCTGGCCTTCAAGGAGCGCTTCGAAGACACGCTGCGCCATGAAGTGGGCCATGCCGTGCACGAGGCCAACCCGGCGCTGGTGGATGGTTGGTTGTGGGAGCGTTTCGGCTGGGCCAACTTCGCGGCCACGGATGTCGGCATCGAAGACTGGCTGCGCATCATGGGCCCGGCCGCTGGCTACGCTGATTTGAGCGAGCTTGACAAAGCCCGCGTGCGCGCGCTCATCAAACAGGCCTGCGGCCCCGGCGAACAGTGGAAGCCCACGGTGACCCCCAATGCGCCCAATGGCAGCCCCTGGCGCTTGCCCGCCTGCGGTGCCCGCCTGGCTTTTGAGCAAAGCGGTGAAGACTGGTATGCCAACCACACCCATTGGCTGCGCGCCAACGGCTATGCCTTTGCGCTGAACTTCTGGTACGGCACGCTGATGTGCGTGAAGACGCAGACCCTGGACTTCATCCACCAGCACATGCCCGACCCCTACGCCGCAATGAGCCCGGCCGAGTTCTTTGCCGAGATGTATGCCCTGTACTACGACCTG
>JANOXU010000251.1:0-1582 GCA_031418595.1 Burkholderiales bacterium | reverse complement strand
TGAGCAACTCCACTGCGTGACGGAAGCTCACGCCCTGGCGTTTGATGACCCAATCAATCGGCCCACCACCCACCCCACACCCGAAGCAGTGCCACAGGTTCTTCGCTGGCGTCACGACAAGGCTGGCAGTGGCGTCCTCGTGGAATGGGCAGCGGCCCAGCAAATCCTTGCCGCCCTTCTTGAGCTCGATGCCCGCGGCTTCAACCAGGCGCTCCATCGGCACCGTCTCCTTCAGCCGCTCGATCTCTGCTTCGGGGATGCGTGCCATGGCGCTCGGCTCCTGGGTTTGCCCGACTGCCGCGCAGGGGGATTCCGGCGAACAGGCGGCTGAAGAAATAACTTCATTTCAGTGTACTTCGTATCGAAGTACACTGAACACCGTTTTGTCAGACCAGGGGTTACCTTCATGGCTGTTCACTTGCTCGAACCAACAGCCCACATGACCATCAGCAGCGAAGAGCGGACGTTTTTTGTCGGCCTGGGCGAACGCATCGCCTCGTTGCGCCGGGCCAACAACATCACCCAGGTGCAGTTGGCTGAGGCCCTGGGTGTGTCGCAGCAGACGCTGCAGTCCTACGAGGTGGGGCGCAGGCGGCTGCCGGTGTCGGCGCTGCCTACCGTGGCCACGACGCTGGCGGTGTCGCTCGATGAGCTTTTTGGCACCCAGGCCAAGGCCGCGCGCGGCGCCGGCGGCAAGCGCGGGCCGGCGCCGCAGTGGCAGCAGCAAATCGAGGCGGTGGCGCAGCTGCCCAAGTCGCAGCAGCAGTTCGTAGCGCGCATGATCAAGACGGTACTGGCCGAGGCGGGCGCGCGGTGACGGCGCTGCAGCCCGTCATTCAGAGCCGCATCCTGGCGCTGCGCGAGCAGCGCGTGATGCTCGATGCCGATCTGGCGCAGCTCTACGGCGTCGAGACCCGAGTGCTGGTGCAAGCCGTCAAGCGCAACCTGGCGCGCTTCCCCGAGGACTTCATATTCCAGCTCTCGGGCGAGGAGTTCGCCAACTTGAGATCACAGTCTGTGATCTCAAGTGCTGGCCATGGTGGGCGACGCACCGCGCCCTATGCGTTTACCGAGCAGGGTGTGGCCATGCTGTCCACGGTGCTGGGCAGCCCGCGCGCCATCGCGGTCAACATCGAGATCATGCGCACCTTCGTGCGCGTGCGGGCCCTGGCGGCCACACATGGCGACCTGGCCAAGCGGCTGGCCGAGCTCGAAGACAAGACCGAGGCCCTGGCCATGAGCCACGACACCTTCAGCCGCAACACGCGCAATCAGCTCAGAGAAGTCTTCGACGCGCTGCGCGAACTCATGACGCCGCCCGATCCGCCCAAGCGGCCGATTGGGTTCATCACGCCCGAGGACAAGGGGAAGAAGACTTCGGGTTCTCGCAGGGGTTCAAACTAAAGACCTGACCCCCGAACCTGACTTGGCGGTCAACATCATCTAGGTAGATGGCCTCACGCCTGTCGCCACGCGAGGTGACGTGATAAGTCGCGCCAGGAAACTCGATGCGAAGGGGGCGGGCCATGCGGGCATGGTTAGCAAATGCGGAGGAGAAATACAAGACCTGACCCCATCTCTG
>JANOXU010000250.1:0-11956 GCA_031418595.1 Burkholderiales bacterium | reverse complement strand
TGTCGGGCATCTGCTCGACGCCAAGCTTGGCGTAAGAGAACAGGCCCAGCACGCACAAGGCCACCATCACCATGGCGGCGAAGACGGGGTTCTGGATCGAAACGCGGGTCATCCACATGGCATGTACTCCGGGTGTTAGCGTAAGGCCGGCGTTGACGCCGCAGCCGACGCCATCGGTGCGGCCTTGGTGGCCACCACCAGCGCCTTGGCGCCTTCGCGCAGGTTGTCAAAGCGCGCCGCCAAGATCTGGCTGCTGGGCACGACACCAGTGAGCACCTCGACGCGGCCCTCGCGTTCATCACGCCGGCCCAGGGTGACGCCGCGGCGCGCCAGCAGGCCCGCTTCGATGACCCAGACATGGTCCAGCCCCGAGGTGTTGCCCACCGCCGCCAGCGGCACGGTCAGCCGCTCGGTCGCGTCGTCGAGCACCACACGCGCCACGGCATATTGGCCGGCGCGCAGGGTCTCTTTCGGATTGGCCAGCTCGATGGTCACGCCGATCGAGCGCGTACCAGGCTCGGCCGCTGGCGCGATGCGCGCGATGCGCCCTTGCACCGGCACGGCCACGCCTTCGACCTGCACCTGCACCGCCATGCCGGCGGCCAGGCGCGAGACCTCGTGCGTGCCGATGCTGCCGGCGAGTTCAAGCCGCGACAGGTCAACGATCGTGAGAAGCGGCTGCTCGGGCGAGACGCGCTCGCCGGGCACGGCCTGGCGCTTGGCCACTATGCCCGAGATGGGCGCCACCAGCGCGGCTTCGCGCAGCCCCACTTGAACGGTTTCAAGCGCGGCTTGCGCCGCGTTGGCCTGGGCCCGGGCGGTGTCGACCGCGGCGCGCGAGTTTTCCAGCGCGATCGACGAGATGAATTGCTGATCGGCCAGCCGCTGGTTCGACGCCAGCGCGCGTTCGGCTTGCGCCAGTTGCGCCTGGGCCGATGCCAGCATGGCGCGGCGTTCGGCCACGCGGCTGGTCACCTCCGACACATCAACCCGCCCCACCACCTGCCCGGCCTTGACGCGGCCGCCTTCGGCCACATTCAGGCTTTGCAACGTACCGGCGGCCTTGCTGCGCAGCACCACCGTATCGGGTGCCACCAGCGGGCCGGAAAACTCCACCTGCGTGCTCAGCAACGCCCAGGCCGGCTGGGTCACTTCGCGCGGGCTGAATTCCAGCGGCACATCGGGCTTTTTGTTTTCAACCTTGCCCAACGACAGGCTTGGCAGCTTGATCTTTCCCGTTTGCACCAGGGCGCCCAGGCCCACCGCCGCAGCCACCACCAAAGCGGCTGCCAGCCAGATCTTGCGCATCTCGTCTTCCTTGTTATGCCGCGGTGGTTGCTACCGCGGCGGCAGTGTAGGAGGGCGCTCCCGCAGCCCGGCAAACGATGCGACGAAACGCCATGCTGGGGCGATGAGCTGCACGGCGGCCGGGCTGATTGCGCTGGCTGCCACTCAGGCGCGCACGCTGCGTTCGCTGCGCGCGCCCATCACGTAGCAGGCCCAACCCGCCAACGCCGCCAGCGCCGCGGCCCAGAACACCGCGGCCAGGCCGAGCACCTGGCTCAGTGCACCACCGGCCAAGCCGCCCACCACACCCGGCACGCCATAGCCCAGGGTGGAATACAGCGCGCTGCCGCGGCCACGCAAGGCCTCGGGAAAGTAGCGGCCCAGCGCGCTGGTGCAAGACATGTGGTGCGCGGCAAAGCTCAGCGCGTGCAGGCCCTGCATCAACACCAACAGCCACAACACCTGGCCGGCCCCGGCCGTGAGCGCAAAGCGCAGGGCTGCTGCCAGGGCAGCCCACTGCAGCCAGCGCAAGTCACCCAAGCGCTGGAACCAGCCGCCGGTGAAAGCGAAAAAAGCAATCTCGGCCAGCACCGACGCCGCCCACATCAAGCCGATGGTGCCTTCGCTGTAGCCCAGCTCGCGCAGGTACAGCGAGAAGAACGCGTACTGCCCGGTGTGGGCCAGCACGGTGAGCATGGTGCCGGCAAAAAACCACTGCACCGGGCGCTGGCGCAGCACCGGCCACACCGGTGCTGGCGCCGCGCTGCCCGGCGTGTGCGCGCTCTCGCGGGGCAACCGCCAGGTGGCCAACGCCAGCGCGGCAAAAGCCGCCAGCGTGAGCAGCGGCAAGCTGGCGATGCCCACGATCTGGAACACGAACCCCAGCACCGCCACCGCCAAGATAAAGCCCACCGAGCCCCACAGGCGGATGCGGGCATAGCGCTTGGCATCGAGCCCGTCGCCATCGTGCAAGTGCTTGATCACCAACGCCTCGCTCAGCGGCGTGAACGCACCGTTGGCCAGGAACAGCGCGGCCACGGCCAGCGCCAGCCACGCCGCACCGGCATCGCGCAGGCCCCACAGCGCCAGGCATGACAGCAGGCTCAAGCCGGCAGCCAGGCGCAGCAAGCGCACCCGGCCGGCGCCATGGTCGGCCAGCCAGCCCCAGCCATAGGGCGCGAGCACGCGCGTCCAGCTCACCAGCGCAGCGAAGGCACCGATGGCCAGGGTAGAAAAGCCCAGGCTGTGCAGCCAAAGCGGCGCAAACGGGTTGTAGGTGCCCAGGGCGGCGAAGTAGCAGAACCACAGCGCGCCGTAGTGGTGGGCGCGGAATGGCTTGTCCTGATTCACTCAATGTGGCCAGGTATCGCGGCCACCGGCAACGCCACATCACCGCATTGCGCGCGCAGCCTCAAGGCATGATCCATCACCACCAGCGCCAGCATGGCTTCGGCAATGGGTGCGGCGCGCAGGCCCACGCAGGGGTCGTGGCGGCCGAAGGTTTGCACCACGGTGGGTTGCAGGTTGCGGTCGATGCTGGCGCGTTCGGTGCGGATCGAACTGGTGGGTTTGATGGCGATGCTGATCAGCAGGTCTTGCCCGGTTGAAATGCCGCCCAGCACGCCGCCAGAATGGTTGCTGGCAAAGCCCAGCGGCGTGAGTTCGTCACCATGCTCGCTGCCCTTTTGCGCCACGCTGGCAAAGCCGGCGCCGATCTCAACACCCTTGACCGCGTTGATGCCCATCATGGCGTAGGCGATGTCGGCGTCGAGCTTGTCGTACAGCGGCTCACCCAGGCCCACAGGCACGCCGCTGGCCTTGACGGTGAGCCGCGCACCGCATGAATCGCCCGCCTTGCGCAGCGCGTCCATGTGCGCTTCGAGCTGTTCGATCATGCTGGCGTTGGCGGCGAAGAACGGGTTGTTCGGGATGTGCGCTTCGCTTTCAAACGGTACGGGTAACTCGCCCAATTGAGCGAGCCACGCGACGAAGCGCGTGCCGTGCTGGGCCGCCAGCCACTTCTTGGCCACCGCGCCGGCAGCCACCATCGGCGCGGTTAACCGTGCAGATGAGCGGCCACCGCCGCGCGGGTCGCGCAGGCCGTATTTGCGCCAGTAGGTGTAGTCGGCGTGGCCGGGGCGAAAGGTGTCGAGCAGGTTGCCATAGTCTTTGCTGCGCTGGTCGGTGTTGCGGATGAACAGCGCGATCGGGGTGCCGGTGGTCAAACCTTCATACACGCCGGAAAGAATCTCCACCGCGTCGGCCTCGTTGCGCTGCGTGACATGCCGGCTGGTGCCCGGGCGGCGGCGGTCGAGGTCGGGCTGGATGTCGTCAACGCTTAAGCCCAGGCCGGGCGGGCAACCGTCGATCACGCAGCCGATGGCCGGGCCGTGCGATTCGCCGAAGTTGGTGACGCGAAAGAGTTCGCCGAAGGTGCTGCCGGGCATGGGTTGGTGTCTGCAAAAAACAAGGGCCCGGTTCGATGCGAACCGGGCCCCGGATTGTGACAGTGCGACTGAGTTAACCGGCCTTTTGCTCTGCGTCAGACTCGTCAACCGGCCAGTCGCGGATGTAGGCCTTGAGCATGCGGTTCTCGAAGTCTTGCGCATCGACCACGGCCTTGGCCACGTCGTAGAAAGAAATCACCCCCATCAGCGTGCGCTCATCAATCACCGGCATGTAGCGCGCATGGCGCTGCAGCATCATGCGGCGCACTTCGTCCATTTCGGTCTCAGGCGTGCAGGTCAGCGGCGCGTCGTCCATCACCGAGCCAACTTTCAGCGCGCCCACCGTGCCGCCGTTCTTCACCACCGCCGCCACCACCTCGCGGAAGGTGAGCATGCCCACCAGTTCGCCATGGCTCATCACCACGAGTGAGCCGATGTCCATTTCGGCCATGACGTTTAGCGCATCGGCCAGGCCGCCTTCGGGTGTGGCGGTGTACAGGGAACTGCCCTTGACGCGCAGGATGTCGCTGACTTTCATCTTGAGCCCCAGGTGCAATCGATGGGTCAATATAGCCCACAATTCCGCCACGAAAACAGCGAATACCACGCTATGGCCGGTTATTCAGACCCCGGGTTCGACACCTTGGCCTTGCATGCGGGCGCTGCGCCCGACCCGGCCACCGGCGCGCGCGCGCTGCCCATCCACCTGAGCACCAGCTTCGTGTTTCGCAGCAGCGAGCATGCAGCGTCGCTGTTCAACATGGAAGCCTCGGGCCATGTCTACAGCCGCATCAGCAACCCCACCAATGCGGTGCTCGAAGAGCGCATGGCCGCGCTTGAAGGCGGCGCCGGCGCCTTGGCCACGGCCAGTGGCCAGGCGGCGCTGCACCTGGCCATTTGCACCCTGGCCGGCGCGGGCTCGCACATCGTGGCCAGCTCGGCGCTATACGGCGGCTCGCACAACCTGCTGAGCTACACGCTCAAGCGCTTCGGCATCGACACCACGTTCGTCAAGCCGGGTGATGTGGATGCCTGGCGTGCGGCCATCCAGCCCAACACCAAGCTGTTGTTTGGCGAGACGCTGGGCAACCCGGCGCTCGATGTGCTGGACATTCCCAGCGTCAGCGCCATCGCGCACGAGGCCGGCCTGCCGCTGCTGGTGGATTCCACCTTCACCACGCCCTGGCTGATGAAGCCGTTCGAGCTGGGCGCGGATTTGCTGTTCCATTCGGCCACCAAATTCTTGGGCGGGCATGGCACGGTGATCGGCGGCGTGCTGGTCGACAGCGGCGCCTTCGACTGGCAGGCCAGCGCGCGCTTCCCGGAGTTAACCGCCCCGTACAGCGGCTTTCACGGCATGGTGTTCGCCGAAGAAAGTTCGGTCGGCGCGTTCTTGCTGCGCGCGCGGCGCGAAGGCCTGCGCGACTTCGGCGCCTGCCTGAGCCCGCACTCGGCCTGGCTCATCTTGCAGGGCATTGAAACGCTGCCGCTGCGCATGGCGCGGCATGTCGACAACACACGCAAGGTGGTTGAGTTTCTCGCCGCCCAACCGGGTGTTGAAAGCGTGGCCTACCCCGAACTGCCCGGCCACCCCAGCCATGCATTGGCCAAGCGGCTGCTGCCGCGCGGCTGCGGCGCGGTGTTCAGCTTCACGCTCAAGGGCAGCCGCGCGCAGGGGCAGGCCTTCATTGAAGCGCTGAAGCTGTTCTCGCACCTGGCCAACGTGGGCGACTGCCGCTCGCTGGTGATCCACCCGGCATCGACGACGCATTTCCGCATGGATGATGCAGCGCTGGTGCAGGCCGGCATCGGGCCCGGCACGATCCGCCTGTCGATCGGGCTGGAAGACGCCGACGACTTGATCGACGACCTCAAACGCGGCCTCAAGGCGGCGAGCCGGAGTGTCTGATGGAACTCCAGGTTAACGACCGCACCGTTTACGCCTACACCGGCGGCAAGCCATTCAACCCCGCCCTGCCCTGCGTGGTGTTCGTACACGGCGCCTTGCACGACCACAGCGGCTGGGCCTTGCTGGCGCGCTGGTGCGCCCACCACGGCCACAGTGTGCTGGCGCTGGACCTGCCCGGCCACCTGCGCAGCGCCGGGCCGGCGTTGGCCAGCGTGGAAGAAGCGGGTGACTGGTTGCTGGCCGTGCTCACCGCGGCCGGTGTTGAACGCGCCACTTTTGTGGGCCACAGCATGGGCTCGTTGATGGTGCTTGAAGCCGCGGCGCGCGCGCCGCAACGCGCCAGCCATCTGGTGCTGTTGGGCACGGCCTACCCCATGCCCGTGGCGGCGGCCTTGCTGGAAACGGCGCTGGCCGAGCCGCTGCGCGCGATCGACCAGGTCAACGCCTGGTCCTATGCCGGGCTGGCCGCCAAGCCGTCGTTCCCGGGCCCCGGCATGTGGTTGCACGGCGCCAACCGCGCGCTGATGCGCCGCGTTCAAGGCGCGTACCAGGCCGGCAACCTGTTCCACCACGAGTTCAGCTTGTGCCACCGCTACCAAGGCGGCCTGCAAGCCGCGGCCAAGGTTGTCTGCTCAAGCCATTTCATTCTCGGCAGTGCCGACCAGATGACGCCGCCACGGCTGAGCAGCACATTGGCCGCCGCATTGAAGGCGCGCGTTCACCTGCTGCCGGCGGGCCACAACATGGTGCATGAGGTGCCCGACGCGGTGCTGGCCGCATTGCGCGAAGCGCTGGCTTGATGCTGCGCAGAAACTCCCCCTTCAGAGGGAGTTGGTCAACCCCGGTGGACGCAGCGGCCGGGCGATGCGACCATTGCTGCGCACCATGAAACGCACGCCCCGCAAACCCCTGAACGAACCCCACGATGCCCAGTCGGGCGGCACGGCCGCTTTGCTGGCGCTGGCCGCACCGATGCTGGCCAAGCTGCGCAACCCGGAGTTCGCGCGCCTGGTCGACGACATTCCGTTTCCCTTGACGTACATCGACCGTGGCATGGTCTACCGCCTGGTCAACCGGGCCTACACCGCCACCGTGGGCAGGCGCGCTGAAGAGTTGCTGGGCCAGCACATCAGCGTGGCCCACGATCCGGCGCGCTGGAGCCGCCATGGCCCGTACTACGAACGCGCGCTGGCCGGCGAGACTTTGCACTACTTGCGCCTGGTGCCCTGGACGCCACAGGGCCCGCGCTGGCTGCGCACCACCTACGCGCCACATGTCGACAGTGAAGGCCAGATGCTGGGGGCCTATACCGTCACGGTGGACGTGCACGAGCTGACTGTGGCCCACGAACAAATGCAGCGCAACGTGGAACGCGACGGGCTGACCGATGCCTACAGCCGCCGCGCCATGATGGACCGGCTCACGGCGGTCGAAAGCGGCGAGCCGATGGCGCTGTACTTCATCGACCTGGACGGCTTCAAGGCCGTGAACGATGCGCTCGGCCATGGCGCAGGCGATGAGCTGCTGGTGGCCGTGGCGCATGCCTTGCGCGGCGCAGTGCGCATGCAAGACAGCGTGGGGCGTTTCGGCGGCGACGAGTTCTTGGTGCTGGCAAAGGTGAACGACCTGCCCGGTGCGGCCACCCTGGCGCAGCACCTGCTCGCGTCGGTGCGCGGCTGCCGCACCGGCCTGCCCGCGCCGCACGACATCAGCGCCAGCATCGGCTACGCCCTGGCGCCAACCGACTCTACCCTGCCCTTGGAGTTGCTTCGTTTGGCCGACACGGCCATGTACGCGGCCAAGCGCGCAGGGGGCAACCGTTGCATGCCGGGCAGCCCCGCGCTGTTGGCTTGATCAGCGGATCGCACCGGCAGCGCTCAGCGCCGCCAGCCCCGCGTCGTCATAGCCCAATTCGCGCAGCACCTCGTGGGTGTGCGCCCCCAGGCCCGGTGCGGGCTGGGGCATGGGCGGCGCGCCCACATCGAAGCGCGCCGCGCCGCGCGGCAGGCGCACCCGGCCCAGGCTGCCGTGATCAACCACGGCCCACGCCTGGTTGTGCTGCACCTGCGGGTCACTGAGCACTTCGCCACGCGAGCTGATGCGTGCGATGGGTACGCCGCCGTCGCGCAGCCGCTGCACCAATTCGGCACTGTCGTGCAAGGCCATGCTCGGCTCAAGCAAGGCGCGCAATTCAGCGCCATGGCGGGCACGCGCGGCCAGCGTGGCGAAGCGTGGGTCGTGAATCAAGCCGCCCAGGCCCAGCCCGGTACACAGCGCGGCAAACTCGTCTTGCTGCGGCGACATGGTGGCCACGAAGCCGTCACGCGTGCGCCAGGGCCTGAGCGTGCGGCCGATCTCGGGGTAAGGCGCAGGCGGCTCGTCGATGAAGACATGGTTGTACATGGCGTCGGGCCACTGGAAGGCCAAGGCAGCGTCGAGCATGGCCAGCTCGATGTGCCGGCCCTGGCCGTCGCGCTCGCGCGCGAACAGCGCCGCGCTGATGGCTTGCGCGGCCGTCAGCGCGGCCAGCTTGTCGCACACCAAGGTGGCCAGCAGCGTGGGCTCGCCGGTGTGGGCATCGGGGTGTGACGCCGCCACGCCGCTGGCCGCCTGGATGACGGCGTCATACACCCGGCCTTGTGCGTCAGGGCCGGTTTGCCCGAAGCCCGTGATCGAGACATAAATCAGCCGCGGATTCAAGGCTCGCATCGCCGCCTGCCCCAGCCCCAGCCGAGCCATGGCACCAGGGCGAAAGTTCTCCACCATCACGTCGGCCTGCGCAGCGAGTTGTTTCACCACTTCGCGCGCTGCGGCCACCTTCAGGTTCAAGGCCAACGAGCGCTTGCCGCGGTTGGCGGTGATGTACATGGCCGACATGTCGCCCTTGGCCGGGCCCACGCGGCGCGCGGTGTCGCCCTCGAAAGGCTCAACCTTGATCACCCGCGCCCCCTGTTCGGCCAAGATGGCCGTGGCCAGCGGGCCCGACACCACGGCCGAGAGATCGAGCACGCGCACGCCGGTTAAGGGGCCGGTTAAGGGGCCGATGGCATGGCCAGTCGCTGCGGTGCTCATGGGGTGTCGCTTTCGGGCGCATCGAGCAACTGCGCCAGAGTCAGGTTGGCCAGCCCCGCGCGCCGGCTGAAGGCCGCGGCATGGGCATTGGGTTTGAGCAGCAGCGCGTCGATCATCGGCTTGGCCGAGGTAGTGGCGGGTTCGCACAACAGCACCTGGCGTTGCTCACCGGTTTCATCGAGCGCGCCGACCCAGCCCAGATCATGCAGGTCTTGCAGTTCGGGTTCGATCTGCAAGGGGTCGATGCGCAAGCGCTGCGCCAACTGGTGCAGCGACAAGCCCGCGTTGGCGTGGCCGCGCGCCAGCGCCAGTTCGCGCAACACCGCCAACGCCAGGCTGAAGCGCCGCCCGGCGTGCATGGGCAGGCGCACCACGCGCATTTGCAGGCTGGGCGCATAGGCCGCTACCACCGCGCCCAACAACATGATGACCCAGCCCAGATACACCCAGAGCAACAGTATGGGCACCGTGGCAAACGCGCCGTAGATGGCGGCAATGCCGGGCACCGAGCGCACATACCAGCCCAGCCCGCGTTTGGCCAGCTCGAAGCCGATGGCCACGAACAGGCCACCGGCCACAGCGTGGCGCCAGCGCACATGGGTGTTGGGCACGTAGTGGAACAACCCCGCCACGGCCGCGGCGAACAGGCAAAACTCGAACACGTCGAGCAGCAGGCCCACGCTGCCCGGCATGGCGCCGACCAGGCCGCGCGAGGCCGACAGCGCGAACGACGTGATGCTCAGGCTCAGACCGAGCAACAGCGGGCCCAGCGTGAGTGCGGCCCAGTACACCAGCACGCGCTGCGCAATGGGGCGCGGCTTGGGCACGCGCCAGATGGCGTTGAGCGTGCGGTCGATGGTGAGCATCAAGGCCAGCGCCGTGGCCGCCAGCAGCACCAGGCCAGCGCTGCCCAGACCCGTGGCCTTGCCGGCAAACTGCGTCAACGCTTGCAGCACCGGTTTGGCGATGCCTTCGGGCACCAGGTTTTGCACAAAGTATTCCTGCACCAAGCGCTGCACCGAGGCGAACATGGGGAAGGCGGTGAACAAGGCCAGCATCACCGTGAGCAGCGGCACCAGGGCAATCAAGGTGGTGAAGGTCAAGCTGCCGGCGGTGATGCCCAGGCGGTCTTCACGAAAGCGCTGGCGCAGCGTGCGCAGGGTCTCAAACCAGGGCCAGTCGCGCAGCGTTTGCAGCAACTCTTCGCTGCGCGCACGCCACAGCTCTGGGTTGATCAAGGGGTTGGTCACGCTGGCTATGATGCCGCATGACATCAACGCTGACGCTGGATCGCCCCACCCTAGCCGGCCAGTTTGCCCTGGCCACGCTGGTGGCGCTGGTGCTGCTGGGCCTGGCCTGGGAGCTGTGGCTGGCACCCACTGGGCGCGGCACGCTGGCCGTGAAGGTGCTGCCGCTGCTGCTGGGCTTGCCCGGCCTGTTGAAGCAGCGGTTATATACCTTTCGCTGGCTCAGCCTGGCCGTGTGGTTGTACGTGGCCGAAGGCGCGGTGCGCGGCTTTGGCGACGTGGGCTTGTCGGCCCGGCTGGCCCAGGCCGAGGTGGCGCTGGCGCTGGCGTTGTTCGTGGCCTGCGCCTGGCACATCCGCCTGGTGCTGTTCAAGGGCCCTGCATGAGCGAGCTGATCGCGCGCCTGTGCGCCGTGGTGGGTGAAGACCAGGTTCTGACTGGCGGCGACCTCACAGCCTACGAGCAAGATTGGCGCAAACGCTACCGTGGCCGCGCCTTGGCCGTGGTGCGCCCAGGCAGCACGGCCGACGTGGTGGCCGTGCTGCAGGCCTGCGCCGTGCACGGCGTGGCCGTGGTGCCGCAAGGCGGTAACACCGGCTTGGTGGGCGGCAGCGTGCCCGACGCCAGCGGGAGCCAGGTGCTGCTCAGCCTGCAACGCCTGAACCGCATTCGCAGCATGGATGGCGCCAACCTGAGCCTGGTGGCCGAGGCCGGCTGCGTGCTGCAAACGGTGCAGGCCGCCGCTGAAGCCGCCGGTTACTTGTTCCCACTGAGCCTGGCCGCCGAAGGCACCTGCACCATCGGCGGCAACCTGGCCACCAATGCCGGCGGCACGGCCGTGCTGCGTTACGGCAATGCGCGCGAGCTGTGCCTGGGGCTGGAGGTGGTGCTGGCTGATGGGCGCGTGTTGAACGGCTTGGGCGGCCTGCGCAAAGACAACACCGGCTACGACCTGCGCAACCTGTTCATCGGCAGCGAAGGCACGCTGGGCATCATCACCGCGGCCACTTTGAAACTCAGCCCGCAGCCCGCGGCCACCACCACGGCGCTGGCCGCCCTGCCCACACTGCCGGCCTGCCTGGAACTGCTGGCCCTGGCGCAGCGCCGCCTGGGGCCGGCGCTCACCGGCTTTGAGGTGATGAACAGCTTTTCATTGCAACTGGTGCGCAAGCACTTTCCCGCCTTGCCTCAACCGTTAGCGGGTGCTGCCTGGACGGTGTTGCTGGAGCAAAGCGACGCCGAAAGCCCCGAGCATGCGCGCGCCGCGCTCGAAGACCTGTTGGCGCAAGCTTTGGAGCAAGGCCTGGTGCAAGACGCCGTGGTGGCCGAAAGCATCGCCCAGGCGCGCGCGTTGTGGCAATTGCGTGAGTCGATTCCGCTGGCGCAAAGCCTGGACGGCCAGAACATCAAACACGACATCGCGCTGCCGGTGTCGGCCGTGCCGGCCTTCGTGGCCGAGACCGATGCGCTGTTGCGCCAGGCCATTGCCGGCGTGCGGCTCGTCAACTTCGGCCACCTGGGCGACGGCAACCTGCACTACAACGTGCAGGCCCCTGAAGGCGCCGATGGCACGGCGTTCCTGGCCGCGCACGAAGAAGCCACGCATGAACTGGTGTTTGATGCCGTGCGCCGGCATGCCGGCTCGTTCTCGGCCGAACATGGCATCGGCGCGATGAAAGTGGGCCACCTTGAACAGCGCAAAGACCCGGTGGCCCTGGCCTTGATGCGCAGCATCAAAACGGCGCTGGACCCGAACAACCTGCTCAACCCGGGCCGCGTGTTGCGGGCCTGAACGCGGCGATTGCACAGACCTCTCAAGCAAATGTGGCTCTGCCACTTTGCTTGACCCCCGCGGGGCATATGCGCTAACTTAAAATGAGTCATGCTGTTATGCTTCGAACCGTCACGAGGAAGGGGCGGTCATGGACGAGCCGTTTGAGACCGATGACGTCGACGATGCCGATGCGGGCGAACCGGTGGCCGGCGAGTTGGCC
>JANOXU010000249.1:0-4039 GCA_031418595.1 Burkholderiales bacterium | reverse complement strand
CCGTTTGCCGTCAACCTGGGCACGATCTTCGACCTGGTGAATGCCCCGGTGGCGGTGATCACCAACCCGGCGCTGATCAACGCCGTGCCCAACACCATTGGCGACAAGAACGTGACCACGCTGTCACTCGAAATGCACAAGAGCTGCCTGACCCAGGGTGACGACGTGATCGGCGGCTGGACCACCGCCAGCATGCGCCAAGCGCGCTTGCTCAACGGCAACCCGGCCGCTGGCCACCATGCGAATGAAAAGGCCGGCGGCTCGTGGGTGCAGGTGTCGCGCCTGGGCATGCCCCTGGTGAATGAAGTGGTGATCGGCCTGAAGGACAAGGACAAGTTCAACTCTTCCAAGCCCAGTGGCGCTGGCCAGTTTGCCGACTACGTGACGAACCCCACGTTGCCGGCCTTGCTGGAAATTGCGCTGGCCTTGCCGGGCATTGCGCCCACCAACTTCCCGCGCACCGACCTGGTCACCACCTTCCTCACCGGCATCAAGGGTGTGAACCAGCCGAAGAAGGTCACGGCCTCGGAGATGCTGCGCTTGAACACGGCCATCGCGCCGGTGCCGTTTGCGCAGCAGAACCGCCTGGGCATCGTGGGCAACATCCTGGCCGGTGGCAACGACAACGCCGGTTACCCGAACGGCCGCCGGCCGAAGGATGACGTGGTCGACATCTCGCTCGTCGCCGTGATGGGCGGGCTGTGCGTGGCCAACGGCAACACCGACGCCCTGGGCTTTGGTGCGGCCTGCAACCCGGCCGCGGTGCCGCTGGGCGCCACAGCGTTCAAACTGCATGATGCCGTGGACCAAGCGGTGGTGCCCTTGCTGGCCACCTTCCCGTACCTGAACACGCCGATCCCCGGCAGCAAGTGAAGGAGCCCGTCATGAGAATCCATTTGATGATCGGCACGCTGGTTGCGGCCGCTGGCTTGGTGGCTTGCGGCGGCGGTGATTCGACCCCCGCCAATGACCGTGAAGTGCCCTCCGGCGCGATGGCGTCGCCCACCGCCTTCAGCCAATGGGCGGGCAGCGTGGCGCCGGAAGAGAGCACCGAGCCTTTGGGCACGGACATGGTGGTGCCCCCCACCTCTGAAACCGATGAGCCGATTGCGGTGATTTAACGCCGCCACCCGCGCGCCGAGCCGGCGCGCGGGTTTTTCATTTCGCCTGCGCCAGCCCTGGGCGCAGCGCTACGATGGCTCGGGGCGCAGCGTGCGCCGCATCCGCCCACTCGGGCCAAAGGGCCGCCACCATGCTCACAGCCGAAGACTTCAACCAACGCGGTGCGGGCAAGCTGCCCGGGCACCTGGGGCTGGTCGTCACACAGATCAGCGCCGAGCAGGTTTGCGCCGTACTGGCGGTGACGGAAAAGGTGATGGCACCCAACGGCTTCTTGCATGCCGGCACGGTGTTGACCCTGGCCGACACCTGCGCCGGTTATGGCTGTGTCGTGAACCTGCCGCCTGGCGCCACCGGTTTCACCACGGTGGAGATCAAATCCAACCACCTGGGCACGGCGCTCAACGGCAGCATCACCTGCGTGGCCACGCCACTGCACCTGGGCAAGAGCACGCAGGTGTGGGACGCCGTGGTGAGCCACCGCGAAACGGGCAAAACGATTGCTGTGTATCGCTGCACCCAGATGATTCTTTACGCCAAGGCAGCCGCCTGAGCCGGCGCACGAACGGGAGCACGCATGCCGAGCATCTGCAAGACATTGATCTGTTCCGTGTTCGGCCTGGCTGCAGCCTTAGGCGGCGGTGCTCGTGCCGCGACGGTGGCTGGCGTGGAGGTGCCGCCACCGTTAGCTGCACAGATGCAGACCGACACGCATTGGGGTGTGGCCGTTGAAGACCCTTACCGCCACCTTGAAGCCGTGAGCGACCCTCGGGTCAGCCAATGGCTGCGCGCCCAGGCTGACGCCACCAGCGCCATCTTGGCCAAGGTGCCGGCGCGCAACACCATGCTGGAACGCATCAAGGCCATCGAGGGCGCGGCCGGTGGCGTGACCGGCCAGGTTGTGCGCAGCGAAAGCGGGCGCCTGTTCTTTCTGCGCCGCAACCCAGGCGAGAACCAGTTCAAACTGCTTTGGCGCGACGGGCCTAACGGTGCTGATCACCTGGTGTTTGACCCCGAGGCTGCGGCCGCCTCGGATGGGCAGCCGCGCGCGGTGATGGATTTTTCAGCCTCGCGCGACGGCCGCAAACTGGCGTATTCGGTGCAAACCGGCGGCAGCGAAATCGGCAACCTGCATGTCATTGACGTGGGCAGCGGGCGCGCGCTGCTGCCGCCGATCGACCGCATTCGCTATGCCGAAGTGAACTGGCTTCACGACGGCAGCGGCTTCTTCTTTTCCCGGCTGCGTGAGAACTTCGACAAGCTGCCACCAGAACAACGCTTTGGCGACCGCACCAGCCACTTCCGCGCGCTGGGCGAAGCTGGCACGGAACGGCCGGTGATGAGCGCCAGCCACAACCCAGCACTCAAACTGCCCGTTTACGCATCACCGCACATCATGCAGGTGCCGGGCGCGCGCATGGCCGCGGCCATCGTGCGCATGGGTGTCGAGCCCAACCTGATGCTGCTGGTGGCCGACCTGGCTGCGGCAAAAACGGGCAATGCGCAGTGGCGCAAGGTGGTGGACTTGATCGACCAGGTCACCAACGTGACGGTCGGCGATGGCTGGTTCTACCTGAAGAGCGCCAAGGGCGCGCCGCGCTATCAGGTGTTGCGCATACCCGTGGCCCGGCCTGACATGGCCCGCGCCGAACTGGTCGTGCCCACGGGTGACGGTGCCATCGGCGCCATCAGGCACGCCCGCGACGGCCTGTACTTCACGCGCCGCGAAGGCGTGAACACCGCGCTGTACCGGGTGCCGCGCGGCAGCGTGTCGGGGCCTGTAGGGATTGCGCTGCCCTTCACGGGCAGTGTGCAGATCAAGACCACCAGCCCCTGGCGCGATGGCGCCGTGCTGAGCGTGGTGGCCTGGACGCGCGCCATCAAAGACTACGTATACGACCCGCTCAAACGAAACGTTGAACTGCTTGCCTTGGCCAAAGACGGCGCGCATGACGCGCCCGACGACATCGAAGCCAAGGAGGTGATGTTCAAGAGCCAAGACGGCGTGATGGTGCCGCTGTCCATCGTGGCGCGCAAAGGCACCCGCCTGGATGGCAGCAGCCCGACCATCCTGTACGGCTATGGCGCGTACGGCCTCACCGACGACCCCTTCTTCAACCCACGGGTGTACGCCTGGATTGAGCAAGGCGGCATCTGGGCCACCGCCCATGTGCGCGGGGGTGGCGTGTTCGGCAAAGATTGGCACGAGGCCGGCCGCAAAACGACCAAACCCAACACCTGGAAGGACACCATCGCTGCCGGCGAATGGCTGGTGGCCAACGGCTGGACCAAGAGCGAACGGATGGCCGTGTACGGTGGCAGCGCCGGCGGCATCTTGGTGGGCCGCGCCATCACCGAGCGGCCCGACTTGTTTGCCGCCGCGGTGCCCGCCGTGGGTGTGATGGACGCCGTCCGCATGGAGACCAGCGCCAATGGCGTGGCCAACGTGCCCGAGTTCGGCACCGTGAAAAATGAAGACGAATTCAAGGCCTTGCTGGCCATGAGCAGCGTGCACCAGGTGCGCGACGGCACGCGCTACCCCGCCGTGTTGGCGGTGCATGGTGTCAATGACATTCGGGTTGACGTGTGGCACTCGGCCAAATTTGCCTCGCGCATGGCCACGGCCAGCAGCAGCGGCAAGCCGGTTTTATTGCGCCTTGAATACGACTCGGGCCACGGCCAGGGCAGCACGCGCTTGCAGGCGCAAGAGCGCGCGGCCGACATCTGGAGCTTTCTGCTGTGGCAGTTTGGTGTGCCGGCCTATCAACCCCGTTGAAACGCTAGTCTTACTGTGTTAACAAAATCAAGGCATTATGTGAACTTTTTCAAGCAAGAGGTGAGCCTTGATGGAAGAACTTCGCGAATTTGAGCGCTACATGGTGCACTTGAGTGAGGGTCTGGGCCATGTGGATCGGCATGT
>JANOXU010000248.1:0-2747 GCA_031418595.1 Burkholderiales bacterium | reverse complement strand
ATGTCGTCCGAGCGGTTGGCAAACAGCTCTTCGCAGTCGACGATGCTGCCGTTCCAGTAGGTGGTGTTGTTGACGATGTCCACATGCGCCGTGCGGAAGGTGTGGATGCCCGAGCCGCCATTGAACGCGCTCAGGTTGTTGGCGATCAGCGATCGGGCCGTCCACGCTGGGCGCTGCGCCTTTGCCGTGCCGGCTGGCGGCGTCACTTCGGCGGCCGTCGCCACAGCTGATTCGGGCTTGGTCGCCGCATCCGCATTGGGGTTGGTGGCGCCGCCCGTGGGTGCCAGGTCGGTCACGTCCAGCAAGATGCCGTTGCCGTCGCTGAGCTTGCCAGTGCGCTCCCACGGCACCAGCGTCTTGTTGTTCCAGACCCGCTTGCGCTGGATGACGACATGGTAGCCCGGCGCGGGGTCGTGTTGCCAGTTGTTCAGCAGGGTAATGCCCGATCCGGCATAGCGCATGAACCAGGCGTTGTCGAAGACCAGGTTGTCTTCGATGGTGACGTGGTCGGCCTCCAGCGCGGTGATGCCGTCGCCGGGGTTCTTGGCCACCACGCAGTGGCGCACGACGATGTGGTGAGGCTTGTTGTCGGCGGCGCTGCGGCGGCCCTCGATGAGGATGCCATTGCTGTTGAAACCAGCGTCGGGTTTGGGCTTCCTGGCGTCTTCCAGCGCGCGTACCAGCGCTATCGAGTCGTTGTTGCCAATGACGTGAAAGCCTTCGATCACCTGATAGGACGCGCTGACCTGAATGCCGGCCCAGCCCATGGCGCGCACCTCGGGGCGGTGGCCCGGGCGGGCCTTCCAGCTGATCCAGGCGTCTGCCCAACCTGAGCGGGTGATGTTCAGTACCGCACCGCCATCGGATCTGTCGGTGTGGGTGTACAGCCCATCGCCGACCCACACCACATCGCCGGGCTGAACCATCGCATGGGCCTTCTGCAGCGTGCGGAGTGCGGCCTCGGGGCGGCTGCCGTCGTGGGCATCATTGCCGCCGCCCGAGACAAACCAGTCGCGAGCGTGGGCGGTGCCGGCGAGCAGTGCTGCACACAGCGCACCCGCCAGCACACGCCCCCTTGCACCTGCCAGCGCCAGGCGTCTGACAGGCAGCAGGCTCATGCCAGTGCGCCGGCCCCGGCCGCCGCCTGGCACAGGTAGGGCGTGGCGGGCTGGCCCTCAGGAGAGCGCCAAGCTTGGGCCACGTGGGCGATTGCCGCCTGCGCCAGGGCGTGCGGTGCCAGCGCCACCACGAAGCCGCCGAAGCCGCCGCCGGTCATGCGCACGCCGCCGTGCGGCCCGAGGACGCTGGCGATGGCTTCCACCAGTTCGTCGATGGCCGGCGTGGTGATGTTGAAGTCGTCGCGCATCGATGAATGCGACGCGGCCATCAGCGCGCTCAAGGCCGGCAGGTCGCCGCGTTCCAAGGCGTCGGCAGCGTCCAGCGTGCGCTGGTTTTCGCCGATGACATGGCGCGCGCGGCGCAGCGCGGTGGCATCCAGGCCGGCGGCGCTGCGTGACAGCTGCCCGGCATCCACATCGCGCAGCGCCTGCACGCGGAAGTGCCGCGCAGCCGCCTCACACTGCGCGCGGCGCAGGTTGTATTCGCTGCCCACCAGGCCGCGGCGGATGTTGGAATTGAAGATCAGCACCGCCACACCTTCGGGCATGGCCACCGCACGCGCTTCGAGGCTGCGGCAGTCGATCAGCAGCGCGTGCCCGGCCACGCCGCGCGCGCTGATCAACTGGTCCATGATGCCCACACGGCAGCCCACGAACTCGTTCTCCGAACGCTGCGCCAATTGCGCCAGCGTGGTGGGATCGAGCGTGCCCAGCATGCCCAGCTGCTTGAAGGCCTGGCCGACGGCGACCTGCAGCGCGGCCGACGACGACAGCCCGGCGCCCAGCGGCACGTTGCCGCTGATGGCCAGGTCGGCACCCGGCAGCGCATGGCCCGCCTGCAGCAAGGCCTGCACCATGCCGCGCACGTAGTTGGCCCAGTCGGCGTCGGGGCGCCGGGTGATGGGCGCGTCCAGCGAGAACTCGTCCAGCGCTGCGCCCTGGTCGAGTGCCAGCACGCGCACGCTGCGGTCGTTGCGTGGCCGCGAGGCCACCAGCGTGCCGAAGTCGATGGCACAGGGCAGCACGAAACCGTCGTTGTAGTCGGTGTGCTCGCCGATCAGGTTCACGCGGCCGGGGGCTTGCACCACCAGGCTTGGGGCGTGGCCGAAGCGGGCGGTGAACGCTGTGTGCAGCGGCGTGAGCAGAGGGTGATTGGCCATGGTCTAGCGGCTGCGGTAGTGCGTGCTGGGCAGCTCGCGCAAACGCTGTGCGGCCTGCTCGGGGGTGAGGTCGCGCTGGGCCTCGGCCAGCATCTCGAAGCCGACCATGAACTTGCGCACCGTGGCCGATCTCAGCAGCGGCGGGTAGAAGTGCGCATGCAGCTGCCAGTGTGGCCAGGCGGTGCCGCTGGCATCGGCGTCCGGGCCGAAGGGGGCACCATGCCAGCCCATCGAGTAAGGGAAGGAGCACTCGAACAGGTTGTCGTAGCGGCAGGTCAGCTGCTGCAGGGCCAGCGCCAGATCGCTGCGCTGCGCGCTGTCCAGCTGCGGCAGGCGCTGCACGGCGAAGCGCGGCAGCAGCAGGGTCTCGAAGGGCCAGGTGGCCCAGAACGGCACCACCGCCAGCCAATGCTCGGTGGCCACCACCACGCGGCTGCCATCGGCGGCCTCGCGCTGCGCATAGTCCAGC
>JANOXU010000247.1:0-9067 GCA_031418595.1 Burkholderiales bacterium | reverse complement strand
TCCAACCCATAGGTTTCGGAACACGATGAAAACGATGGATTCGTTTGCCAGGCTAGGCGCAAACCACAGCCATAGCTCTCGCTATGGCGCGGATTTGCAACGACGCATGGCGGACGAAGACGCGTTTTCATGTTTCGAAATCTGTGGGTTGGAGTACTGAGCGGCCAGTATCGCCAGGCGCACCCCGTGGGTGCGGGCTCTGCGACTCGCATTGAACGCCACGCACAGCCTGCCAGGCGCGCCCCATGCTGGCGCTGCGGAATGCCCCGCGCAACAAGCCAAACACATGAGTCGCCGAACCTTGATCGCCCTGGCATTGGCCAGCAGCCTGGCCGCCTGCGTGGTGGTGCCGATGGATCCGCGCACCGGTCTGCCTTACCCGCACACTCCCGTTTCCACCCAAACGCAGCCCGTGCCGGCAGCACCGGCACTGCCCCAGGCCAGCACCATCGGCGTGCGCCTGTATCCGTTGAACGACATTGCCGGCGCCAGCGGCATGCTCCATGCCACGGTGGTGGACCACCATTCCGGCAAGGGCAGCTTCAGCCTCAACTACCGCGGTGACACCTTGCAGGGCGAAGCCACGCGCGTTGACGGGGGCTATGCGGCCTTCGGCCGCTTGCATGACGATGTGCTGGGCCGCAGCCCACGCGCCTTCAGCGGCCAGCGCGGCATTGCCAACGCGGCGGGGCCGCGTGGGGTGAGCGCGCAGTGCGAATACGTGATCAGCGGCCCGGCGCGCGGCACGGGCGTGTGCTTGTTCTCGGACGGCGCGCGCTATCAGATGCACTTTGGTGTTTGAGCGCCGCACGGCGCGCGCGGCGGCTCAAGCAAATGTGGCTTTGCCACTTTGCTTGATCCCCACGGGGGACGGCCGGCTTCAGCCGGCCTTGGGGCACCTCTCAGGCCTTCAAGAACTCGGCCTTGCCGCCCAGCCAGCGCAGAACATGCGCGCTGGCGGCGGCCGGGTGCTCGGCCAGCAAGCTCGGCGCCAGCTCGCGGGCGCAGCGCAGCAAGGCATCGTCTTGGCCCAAGTCAGCAAAGCGCAGCAGCGCGTCACCACTTTGCCGCGCACCCATGAATTCACCGGGGCCGCGAATGTGCAGGTCGCGCCGCGCGATCTCGAAGCCATCGTTGGTTTCGGCCATGGCCTTGAGCCGCTCCTTGCCGGTTTGGGACAGCGGCGCGGTGTACAGCAGCACGCAGGCGCTGGCCACCGCGCCGCGGCCCACGCGGCCGCGCAACTGGTGCAACTGGCTCAGGCCAAATCGTTCGGCATGCTCGACCACCATCAAGCTGGCGTTGGGCACATCCACGCCCACTTCAATCACCGTGGTACAGACCAGCAGCGCCATCTCGCCGCTGTGAAACAGGCTCATCACCGCGGCCTTCTCGGCGCCCTTCATGCGCCCGTGCAGCAGGCCCACCAGGCGGCCGGGCAGGGCCGCGCTCAATTCGGCATGCGCCTGCGTAGCGTTTTGCAAGTCGAGGTGCTCGCTCTCTTCCACCAGCGGGCAGACCCAATACACCTGCCGGCCGCGCGCCACTTCATCGCGAATGCGGGCCACCACCTCATCTCTACGGTTATCGGCAAACACTTTCGTCAACACCGGCGTGCGCCCGGGGGGCAATTCGTCAATGGTGCTCACCGCCAGGTCGGCAAAGTAGCTCATGGCCAAGGTGCGTGGAATCGGCGTGGCGCTCATCATCAGCAGGTGCGGCTCCAGGGCTTGCTCCTCCAGCTTGGCGCCGTCATGGAAGTGCGCGCCAAGCTTGGCGCCGTCATGGGAGTGCGCGCCAAGCTTGGCGCGCAGGGCCAGCCGCTGCGCCACACCAAAGCGGTGCTGCTCGTCCACCACCGCCAGGCCGAGTTTGGCGAACACCACGTCCTGTTGGATCACCGCGTGCGTGCCCACCACCAGCATGGCTTCGCCGCTGGCCACCTGCTCGATCATCTTGGCGCGGCCCTTGCCTTTGCGGCTGCCGGTGAGCCAGGCCACGGTGATGCCCAGCGGCTCCAGCCACAGCACCAGCTTGCGGAAATGCTGCTCGGCCAGGATCTCGGTGGGTGCCATCAGCGCGCATTGCCAACCGGCGTCGATGGCGCGGCAGGCGGCCAACGCCGCCACCACGGTCTTGCCCGAACCCACGTCGCCTTGCAGCAGGCGGTTCATGGGGTGGGCTTGCGCCAGCTCGGCTTCAATCTCGGCCACCACGCGCGTTTGCGCGGCGGTCAGCGTGAACGGCAGCGCGGCCTGGAAGTGCGCATGCAACCCGTTGTTAACCGCGGCCAGCACCGGTGCGTGCAGCAAGGCGCGTTCATGGTGCGATTGCGCCTGCGCCAGTTGTTGCGCCAGCAGTTCATCAAACTTCAGCCGCTGCCAGGCCGGGTGCGAGCGGTCTTCCAGCTCAGTCAGCGCCAAGGCCGGTGGCGGCTGGTGCAGCAAACGCAAGGCATCTTGCAACGCCGGCAAGCCCGTGGGCACGCTGCCGGGCGGCAAGATCTCGTGCAAGGGTGCGCGCGCCAAGGCCGACTCAACCGCCTTGCGCAAGTAGGCCTGTGGCAACTGCGCACTGGCCGGGTACACCGGCGTGAGCGTGGCCGGCAGTGGCGCGCCAGGGGCCACCACCTTGCACGCCGGGTGAACCATTTCGCGGCCTGCAAAGCCGCCGCGCAGTTCACCGCGTACGCGCACGCGTGCACCCACGGCCAACGCCTTCTGCTGCGTCGGGTAGAAGTTCAAGAAGCGCAGCAGCAGCTCGCCCGACGCATCCGCCACGCGCACCAGCAGTTGCCGGCGCGAGCGCGCTTCAACCTGCGCTTGGCGAATCACACCTTCCACTTGAACCACTTGTCCGTCGTGGGCCTGGTCGATCAGCGTGAGCCGGGTTTCGTCTTCATAACGCAGCGGCAAATGCAGCGCCAGGTCAATGTCGCGCAGCAGCCCAAGGCGTTCCATGGCGCGCTGCGGCGCAGATTTCACGCGGGGGGTCTCGGGCATGGCGTGGATTATCTGGACGTGCCGTGCCACCTCATCAGGCAACCTGCGTGCTGCGCACTGCGGTATTCGCCTTGGGAGCTGAGACCGGACGATCCATCGCCTGTCGAAGGACAACGGCCTGTGGACGTTGGCGGCCCGGCGGCTCACCCGCGCCTGAATAGGACAATCACACCGATGCAAACCACCCGCCGCCACGCCTTGGGCCTGGCCACCATTGCCGCCCTGTTCTCGGCGGCACCCACCCAAGCCGCCTGGGGCGGCCTGGACCTGCCGCCGCTGGACAAGGTGCTCAACTACCAGCCCAAGCTGCCGCTGCAGGTGTTCACCGCTGACGGCGTGGAAATCGCCCAGTTCGGCGCCGAGCGGCGCCAGTTCGTGCCCATTGCCAAGATTCCGAAGTTGATGCAAGACGCGGTGATCGCCGTGGAAGACGCGCGCTTTCGCCAGCACGGCGGCATCGACCCCAAGGGCATGGCGCGCGCGTTGCTCGCCCTGCTCACCGGCGGGCGGCGGCAGGGGGCCTCGACCATCACGCAGCAAATCGCCCGCACCATGCTGCTGACGCACCAGTTCACGGTGGAGCGCAAGACCAAGGAGATCATGCTGGCGCTGAAGATCGAAGACAGCCTGAGCAAGGATCGCATCCTCGAGCTGTACATGAACGAGATCTTCCTGGGCCAGCGCGCCTACGGCTTTGCCGCGGCGGCGCAGACCTACTTCGGCAAGCCGATGGACAAGCTCAGCCTGGGTGAAACCGCGCTGCTGGCCGGGCTGCCGCAGAACCCGTACTACGCCAACCCGGTGGCCAACTTGCCGCGCGCCGTGGCGCGCCAGCGCCTGGTGCTCGAGCGCATGCACGCCACCGGCGTGATCAACGCCGCGCAACTGGCCGCGGCGCGCGCTGAAAAGCTCAGCATCCGCTCCGCCCTGCAGGTGGACGTGCATGCCGAGCATGTGGCCGAAATGGCGCGCCGCGTGGTGGTGGACCGCTTCGGTACCGAGGCCTATGCCAGCGGCATGCGGGTGCACACCTCGCTGCGCGCGGCCGACCAGCGCGCGGCCTGGGCGGCGCTGCGCCGCGGGGTGTTGGATGTCGACCGGCGCGGCCCCTGGCGCGGGCCGGAGGCGACCGAGTCGCTGCCCAACGCCGAAGGCGCCGAGCTTGAACGCGCCGCGGCGCAGGCGCTGAAGGAACACCGCGACGATGAAGCCCTGCGCGTGGCCATCGTCTTGCAGGCCGGCCCCAAGGAGATGGTGGTGCAGTTGGCCAGCGGCGAGCGCGTGGCGCTCAGCGGCGAGGGCCTGCGCTGGGCAATGCCGGGGCTGTCGGCCAAGGCCAAGGCGCCGCTGCTGGTCAAGCGCGGCGCCGTGGTGCGCGTGGTGCAGCGTGGCAGCACCTGGGCCATTTCGCAATGGCCGCAGGTCGAGGCCGGCCTGGTGGCGCTCGACCCGGCCAGCGGCCGCGTGCGCGCGCTGGTGGGCGGGTTTGACTTCACGCGCCAGCCGTTCAACCACGTCACCCAGGCCTGGCGCCAGCCGGGTTCGAGCTTCAAGCCCTTCATCTATTCGGCCGCGCTCGAACACGGCGTGATGCCGGCCACGCTGGTGGACGATGTGCCCTTCAGCGGCGCCAACGGCTGGGCGCCGCAGAACAGCGATGGCGCCTACGACGGGCCAGTGGCGCTGCGCCAGGCGCTGGCCAAGTCGAAGAACATGGTCAGCATCAGGTTAACGCAAACGTTAGGTGTCAACGTAGTGCGCGATTGGGCCGAGCGCTTCGGCCTGGAGGCGGCGCGCCAGCCCGACAACCTCACCCTGGCGCTGGGTGCGGGCAGCACCACGCCGATGCAAATGGCGCGCGCCTATGCCACGCTGGCCAACGGCGGCTGGCGCCAAGACCCGGTGCTGGTGGAGCGCATCACCGACGCGCAGGGCAAGGTGCTGTTCGAGGCGCCGCCGGCCACGCCGCTGAGCGAAGAGCAGCGCGTGCTGCCGGCGCGCAACGTGTTCGTCGTCAACAGCTTGCTCAATGACGTGACGCGCGTGGGCACGGCCGCGCGCGCCCAGGCGCAGTTACGCCGCAGCGATGTGTACGGCAAAACCGGCACCACGAACGACGCAGTCGACGCCTGGTTCGCCGGCTTTCACCCCAGCGTGGCCGCCGTCGTGTGGGTGGGGCATGACGAGCCGCGCAGCCTCGGCGAGCGCGAAAGCGGCGGCGGCTCGGCGCTGCCGATCTGGATCGATTACATGGCCGCCGTGCTCAAGGGCCTGCCGCTGGCCGGCCCTGGCGCACCGCCGCCCGGCGTGCAGCGCGTGGGCGACGATTGGCTGTACGACGAATGGGCCAGCGGCGGCTGGGTGGCGCGCATTGCGGCCGATGCGCCGCTGCTGCGCGTGGGTGCGCCAGCGGCTGAAGTACCGGCACCTGCGCCGGCGGCGTCCGTGCCGCAATGAACGGCGCGCCCTTCACCCTGGCGGACTTCGATTTCGAGTTGCCGCCGCAGCTCATCGCGCAAACCCCCAGCGCGCAGCGCAGCGCCGCGCGCTTGCTCGATGGTCGTGGCAGCGCGCCGGTGGACCGCGTGTTCAACGAGCTGCCCGCCTTGCTGCAACCCGGCGACTTGCTGGTGCTGAACAACACCCGCGTCATCAAGGCCCGGCTGTTCGGCACCAAGGCCAGCGGCGGCGCGGTGGAAGTGCTGGTCGAGCGCGTGCTGCCGGGCCATGAAGTGCAGGCCCATGTGCGTTGCAGCAAGGCGCCGCGCGCGGGCACCCAGTTGCGCCTGGCGGATGCCTTCAACGCCGAGGTGCTGGGCCGCTGCGGGCCCGAGGCAAGCCTGTTCCACCTGCGCTTTCCGGCCGACCCGCTGGCCCTGCTGCAAGCCCACGGCCATGTGCCGCTGCCGCCGTACATCACGCATGCCGACGGCAGCGACGACGAAGCCCGCTACCAGACCGTGTTTGCGCAACACCCCGGCGCCGTGGCCGCACCCACCGCGGCGCTGCATTTCGATGACGCCGTGCTCGCCGCGCTGCGCGCACGCGGCGTGGCCACGGCGTTCGTCACGCTGCACGTGGGCGCCGGCACCTTCCAGCCGGTGCGGGTGGAACACATTGCCCAGCACCGCATGCACAGCGAATGGTTCGAGGTGAATGCGGCCACCGTGGCGGCCATCGAACGCACGCGCGCCGCCGGCGGGCGCATCGTGGCTGGTGGCACCACCAGCGTGCGCGCGCTCGAATCAGCCGCGCGCGGCGACACGCTGCACGCGCAAAGCGGCGACACCGCGATCTTCATCACGCCGGGTTTTCAGTTCAAGGTGGTCGATCTGCTGATCACCAACTTCCACTTGCCGCGCAGCACCTTGCTGATGCTGGTGAGTGCCTTCACGGGGCATGAGCACATGCGCGCGCTGTACCGCCACGCCATCGCCAGCCGCTACCGTTTCTTCAGCTATGGGGACGCCATGCTGCTGCCCCGCGCCAGCACGGGTTGACCGCGAGCGTGCGGCATTCGCGCCGCATTCATGCCGCAATCTGGGGCCTTATCGGCCGAGTTCCCAAGGGCGCGTTGCTCTACCGTGCCGGGCATGCTTGCCCACAGCACCCGCCTGCGCCACCGCCTGGCCGCCCTGATTGGCGTGTGCAGCGGGCTGACGGCCCTGTTGTGCATGGCCACCATTTTCGCCACCAGCCTGTGGGTGGTGGAACGCCGCTCGCGCGACATCACGGACGGCATGGCGCGCATGGTGGCCATCGCCTTGCAGCCGGCCCTGGCCAGGCAAGACAAGCAGGCCGTCGCTGACACGCTGGCCATGCTGCGCGCGCGGCCGCAAATCACAGGTACCTGGGTCTACCTGCCAAGCGGCGCCTTGATCGGGCGGCGCGGCCAGGGTGAGCCACCGGCCATGCAGCCATCGGGTGGCATCCGGCGGGGCTACACCGTGGTCGTGCAACCCGTTGCTGCGCCGGGCGCGCCGCTTGGCCAACCCTTGGGCCAGGTGGTCATGCAGGCCGACCTGGCCGAAGGCTGGTATTTCATTGCCGTGGCCATGGCGGCCATCGCCACGGGCAGCCTGTTGGCGCTGTTGCTATCGGCCTTGCTGGCCCTGCGCATGGCGCGGCGCATCGCGCAGCCCATTGCGCAACTGGCCGCCACGGCCGACGCCATCACCAAGAGCCAGGACTATTCGCAACGCCTGCCTGCGGGCGGGTCTGACGAGATCGGCACCGCGACCAACGCCTTCAACAACATGTTGGCCGAGTTGCAACAGCGCGGCGACGCCCTGTTGGAGCTGCGGGTGGCCGACCGCACGCACGAACTGCGCGCCGAGAAGGAACGCGCCGAAGCGGCCTCGCTGGCCAAGACCAGTTTCCTGTCGCACATGAGCCATGAGCTGCGCACGCCTCTGAACGCGGTGATCGGCGCGGCACAACTGCTCGACAACCAGGGCATGGCCGACGAGCGCCAGGCCGAACTCGTGTTGGCCATCCGCGACAGCGGCATCCGGCTGCTCGGCTTGATCGAGAACATCCTCGACTTGTCGCGCATTGAAAGCGGCGCGCTCGATCTGTTGCACGAAGACTTCAACCTCATCGATTGCGTGGAGGCGGCCGTGGCCACCGCGGCCGTGCCGGCGCGCCTCAAAGGCCTGAACATGGCCTGCATCGTGGCGCCCGATCTGGCCGAATGGCGCCACGGTGATGCGCTGCGCCTGCGCCAGGTGTTGCTCAACGTGCTGGGCAACGCGATCAAGTTCACCGCGGCCGGCGAGGTGGTGATCAGCGTGCAGGCTGGTGCGCAGGCCGACGCCGTGCTCATCAGCGTGCGCGACAGCGGCATTGGCATCTCAGCGCAAGCCGCGGCGCAGATCTTCGAGCCCTTCCGCCAGGCCGACAGCAGCACCACGCGGCGCTATGGCGGCAGCGGCCTGGGGCTGTCGATCTCGCGCCGGCTGGCGCACGCCATGGGTGGGCATCTCACCCTGTGCGCAGCGCCCAGCGCGGGCTCGCAGTTCGATCTCGAACTGCCCCTGCCGCCCGCCGCTCGGTGTGGCGCCGGCGCACCGGCCTTGAACCATGCGGTGGTGTACTTCGAGCCCCACGAGCCCAGCGCCCAGGCCCTGGGCGCGCTGCTGCGCCGCCTGGGCTGCCAGGCCACGCGCTGCACCACCAGCGCCGCTCTGCAAGCCTGGATGAGCGGCCAGGCCAGTGCGCGCGACAAGCCCTGGCTGCTGGTGGCGGTGGACGAGCCGCAAACCTGGCCCTTGCTGGAAGCGTCGCTGGGCTTCATCGACGCCGAGCGCGTGATCGGCATGAGCCACCTCACCTCGCACACGGTGGAGCGGGCGCGTGAGCTGTTCCGCGTGCCGCGCAATGTCGTCAAGCCGGTGTTGCGCACGGTGCTGGTCAGCCGCGTCGGTGCGGTGGCGCGCTCGGCTGTGCCCGTGCCGCCGCAAGGGGCCCTGGCCGCATCACCGACAACCCAGCCGCGGGTGTTGGTGGTGGAAGACGACCCGCTTAACCAGATGATCGTGTGCACCATGCTGGCCAATGCCGGCTGCCAGGCCTTCACCGCCAACAACGGCAACGAGGCGCTGCACCGGGTCGGCACCGAGGCCTTCGACCTGGTGCTGATGGACTGGCAGATGCCCGACATCGACGGCCTGGAAGTCACGCGCCGCCTGCGCGCTGGCGCGGCCGGCGCGCGCGGCAAGAGCGTGCCCATCGTGGCGCTCACCGCCAATGCCTTCACCGAAGACCGCGCCGCCTGCCTGGCGGCGGGCATGAACGACTTCCTGAGCAAACCCGTGCTGGCCGCCAACCTGCAAGCCGCCGTGCGGCGCTGGGTGGGTGCTGACGATGCGCGCCCCGGGTCTGAGAGCGCCCCCAGACCTGTCGCTTCGCGCCAGGCCCCCCGAGGGGCATATGCGCTAACTTAAAATGAGTCATGCTGTTATGCTTCGAACCGTCACGAGGAAGGGGCGGTCATGGACGAGCCGTTTGAGACCGATGACGTCGACGATGCCGATGCGGGCGAACCGGTGGCCGGCGAGTTGGCC
>JANOXU010000246.1:0-3404 GCA_031418595.1 Burkholderiales bacterium | reverse complement strand
CGCAGCGCCACGTCCCATCGTCCATCACGACTTTGCGATTGCGTATCGCCGCAGCCTTACTCAAGACGCTGCCCCGATGTCCGTGTTGCCTGCGCGTAAACGCAAGGCTTCTTTTTTGACACAGTAAGACTAGGCTGAGCCCGATTTCAGGATCAACGCGGACCCGACCAAAAGCCCGACAGGCTCCTAGACGATCGTTAAGTGCTCGGTGCCCGAGGCCAGGTCGGGGTTGCGCGCGCGGTGGCTGTGCAGCTTGATCTGCAAGCGCAGGTCGTTCACTGAATCGGCATTGCGCAGCGCGTCTTCGTAGCTCACCGCGTTGGCCTCGTACAGATCGAACAAAGCCTGATCGAAGGTTTGCATGCCGAGTTCGCGCGAACGCTTCATCAGCTCTTTGATCTCGCCCACCTCGCCCTTGAAGATCATGTCGCTGATCAGCGGCGTGTTGAGCAACACCTCCACCGCCGCCACGCGGCCCTTGCCGTCTTGATGCGGCAACAAGCGCTGCGAAACCAGCGACTTCAGGTTCAGCGACAGGTCCATCAACAACTGCGCGCGCCGCTCTTCGGGGAAGAAATTGATGATGCGGTCGAGCGCCTGGTTGGCGCTGTTGGCGTGCAGCGTGGCCATGCACAGGTGGCCGGTCTCGGCGAACGAGACAGCGTGTTCCATGGTTTCGCGGTCGCGGATCTCACCCATCAAAATGACATCGGGCGCCTGGCGCAAGGTGTTCTTCAGCGCCTGCGCCCAGCCGTCGGTGTCGATGCCGACTTCGCGCTGGGTGATGATGCAATTCTTGTGCGGGTGCACGAACTCCACCGGGTCTTCGATGGTGATGATGTGACCGTGAGAGTTTTCGTTGCGGTGGTCGACCATCGCGGCCAGCGAGGTGCTCTTGCCCGAGCCCGTGGCGCCCACGAAGATCACCAGGCCGCGCTTGGTCATCGCCACGTCCTTCAGCACCTTGGGCAGTTTCAGCCCGTCGATGGTGGGCAGCGTGGCCGGTATGGTGCGAAACACCAGGCCCACGTGGCCTTGCTGCATGAAGGCGTTGACGCGAAAGCGCCCCACGCCTTGCGGCGAGATGGCGAAATTGCATTCCTTGGTGCGCTCGAATTCCGCGCCCTGCTTGTCGTTCATCACGGCGCGGGCGAGCTGCATCGTGTGCTGGCCGGTCAGCGGCTGCGGGCTGACCTTGTTGATCTTGCCGTCGACCTTGATCGCGGGCGGAAAGTCGGCGGTGAGGAACAGGTCGGAGCCGCCGCGCGCCACCATCAGGCGCAGCAGGTCGCTGACGAATTTCGAGGCTTGATCGCGTTCCATGGATCGTTAACTCAGCCTGGGAAGTTCTCGGGAAACTTGGCCTTCGATCTGGCCTCGGCGGGCGAGATGATATTGCGCCGCACCAGGTCAGACAAATTCTGATCCAGCGTGATCATGCCCAGCGCCTGGCCGGTTTGAATCGACGAATACATCTGCGCGATCTTGTTTTCGCGGATCAGGTTCTTGATGGCCGAGGTGGCGATCATGATTTCATGCGCCGCCGCGCGGCCCGAGCCGTCTTTGAGCTTGCACAGCGTTTGCGAGATCACCGCGATGAGGGACTCCGACAGCATCGAGCGCACCATGTCTTTCTCGGCCGCGGGGAACACATCCACCACGCGGTCGATCGTCTTGGCCGCGCTGCTGGTGTGCAGCGTGCCGAACACCATGTGGCCGGTTTCGGCCGCGGTCAGCGCCAGGCGAATGGTTTCCAGGTCGCGCATCTCGCCCACCAAGATGGCGTCGGGGTCTTCGCGCAGCGCCGAGCGCAAGGCGTTGTTGAAGCTCAGCGTGTGCGGGCCCACTTCGCGTTGGTTGACCAGGCACTTCTTGCTTTCATGCACGAATTCGATCGGGTCTTCCACCGTCAGCACATGGCCGTATTCGTTTTCATTCAGGTGGTTGACCATGCCGGCCAACGTGGTGCTCTTGCCCGAGCCGGTGGGGCCGGTCACCAACACCAGGCCGCGCGGCTTGAGCGCCAGGTCGGCAAAGATCTTGGGCGCATTGAGTTGCTCCAGGCTCAGGATCTTGCTCGGGATGGTGCGGAATACCGCCCCCGCGCCGCGGTTTTGGTTGAAGGCATTGACGCGAAAACGTGCCAGGCCTTGAATCTCGAAACTGAAGTCGACTTCCAGCGCGTCTTCATAGTGCTTGCGCTGGGCGTCGTTCATGATGTCGTAGATCATCGAATGAACCTGCTTATGGTCCATCGGCTCCACGTTGATGCGCCGCACGTCGCCATGCACGCGAATCATCGGCGGCAAGCCGGCTGAAAGGTGCAGGTCCGAAGCCTTGTTCTTGACCGAAAAGGCCAGCAGTTGGGTGATGTCCATAGCGGTGCGGCCGTCCCTTGGCGTGTAGCTCGGCGTTAAGCTCGGGCGATTATGGCCAGCATCGAAAGCCAGTTACAGCGGGTTGAAGGCCGCTTAAGCCAGGCCTGTTCTGCGCATGGGCGCCAGCGTGCCCAGGTGCAACTGCTGGCCGTGAGCAAGACCTTTGACGCCGCGGCCGTGCGCGCGGCGTTCGCTGCCGGCCAGCGCGCCTTTGGCGAAAACTACGTGCAAGAAGCGCTGGCAAAAATGGCCGAGCTGGCCGACTGGCGCCAACACCTAACCTGGCACTTGATAGGCCCGCTGCAAAGCAACAAGACCATGGCGGTGGCCGAAGCCTTCGACTGGGTTCACACGGTCGACCGGCTGAAGATCGCGCAGCGCCTGGCGCAAGCGCGCCCGGCCGGGTTGGCGCCGCTGCAGTTGTGCATCCAGGTCAATGTCAGCGGCGAAGCCAGCAAGGGCGGCGTGGCGCCGGCCGAGCTGCTGGCGCTGGCCCGGGCCGTGCACGCGCTGCCGCGCGAGCGCGTGCGCTTGCGCGGGCTGATGAGCATCCCTGAACCCGCCATCGGCATCGACGCCCAGCGCGCGCCGCACCGCCAGTTGCGCGGCCTGCTCGAAGCCTTGAATCAACAAGGCCTGGAGCTGGACACCTTGTCGATGGGCATGAGCGCCGACCTGGAGGCCGCCGTGGCCGAAGGTGCAACGATCGTGCGCGTGGGCACAGCGATCTTTGGCGGGCGTTGACGGCGAGTCAGATGCAACCCAAGGTGCCGAGTGTGAGCGATGGCCAGGAACCGCGTCTATTCGCTGGTGAGGTGGCGGATTTGATCTTGAGCTGATCGATCGGTGAGTTGGAGGGATTGCGCCTGGCCCGGCCGCCCTGCAGGGCGGCCGGGCCAGGCGCAGCCGATGGCGTGGGCGCAATGCCAACGCGGTCGACGCGGATCAGGGTGACGTCGTGACTTCGGCGATGCGCCGGTCGTACCGGTCGGCGCTCGGGATACAACAGCGCTCATGCCGAAGAAG
>JANOXU010000245.1:0-10990 GCA_031418595.1 Burkholderiales bacterium | reverse complement strand
TTTTGACATGGCCGTTCAACAGAACAAGAAGTCGCCGTCCAAGCGCGGCATGCACCGCTCGCACAATGCGCTGGACACGCCGGGCACGGGCCTGGAGCCCACCACTGGCGAGGTGCATTTGCGCCACCACATCAGCCCGACGGGTTTCTACCGCGGCCGCAAGGTGTTGAAGACCAAGGCTGACGCCTGATTTGCCGCTCGCTGCGTTCACTGAGCGCCGCGATGCCTGGGCAACCGGCCTGCCGCGCAATGCGCAACGCAGGCCCATCTGACACCGTGCTGCCGCTGTGACTGCCGCTGCCCACCCGCCGCCGCTGAGTCAGGTACGCCTGGCGGTGGATTGCATGGGCGGTGACCATGGCCCGGCCGTCACGTTGCCGGCCTGCCAGGCCTTCCTGAAGAGCCACCCTGACGCCCATTTGGTGCTGGTGGGAACGGCGCCCGCCATTGAAGCCGCGCGCAATTGGCCGCGGTGCACGCTGGTGGCGGCTAGCGAAGTGGTGGCGATGGACGACTCCGTCGAGGTGGCGTTGCGCCGCAAGCGCGACTCGTCGATGCGCGTGGCCATCGGCCAACTCAAGCGCGGCGAGCCGGGCCAGGCCAGCGCGGCTGATGCCTGCGTCTCGGCCGGCAACACCGGCGCGTTGATGGCCGTGGCGCGCTATGTGCTCAAGACACTGGAAGGCATCGAACGCCCGGCCCTGGCCACGGTGTTGCCCAACCGGCTGGGCGGCTACACCACGGTGCTCGATCTGGGCGCCAACGTTGATTGCAGCGCCGAGCACCTGTTGCAGTTTGCGATCCTGGGCAGTGCGTTGGTGGCCGCTGTGGATGGCAAGCAAGACCCGAGCGTGGGCCTGCTCAACATCGGCGAAGAAGCCATCAAGGGCAGTGAAACCATCAAGCGTGCCGGCGACCTGCTGCGCGCCGCCGCGGCTGACGGGCAAATCAACTTTCACGGCAACGTGGAGGGTGACGACATCTTCAAAGGCAGCACCGACATCGTGGTGTGCGACGGCTTCGTGGGCAACGTGGCGCTCAAGACAGCCGAAGGCGTGGCGGCCATGTTGGCTGAATTCATGCGCCAGGAATTCAGCCGCAACTTGCCCAGCAAGTTCGCTGCGCTGTTGGCCATGCCGGTGCTCAAGCGGCTGAAGAACCGCATGGATCACCGCCGCTACAGCGGCGCGGCGCTGCTGGGCTTGCGCGGCCTGGTCTTCAAGAGTCATGGTTCGGCCGATGCCTTCGCCTTCGAGCACGCGCTGCAGCGCGCCCACGACGCCGCACGCAACCGCCTGCTCGACCGCGTGAACGACCGCATGGCCCTGCGCGCGGTACCGTTGGCCGGGCCCGATGCATCGGTGCAGGCGGCATGACTTCTGCGGCGCGCTATTCACGCATCACCGGCACCGGCAGCCACCTGCCGCCGCGCCGGGTGAGCAACGCCGACCTGGTGGCCGAGCTTGCCACGCGCGGCATCGAAACCAGCCATGAGTGGATCGTCGAACGCACCGGCATCCACGCGCGCCACTTTGCCGCCGACGGCGTGACCAGCAGCGACCTGGCCCTGCCCGCTGCGCAAGCGGCGCTGGCTGCGGCCGGGGTGGCGGCGAGTGAGGTCGACCTCATCATCGTGGCCACCTCCACGCCCGACATGGTGTTCCCCTCAGCGGCGTGCGTGTTGCAAGACAAGCTCGGCATCAACGGCTGCGCGGCGTTCGACGTGCAGGCAGTCTGCTCGGGCTTTGTGTATGCGCTCACGGTGGCCGACGCCATGATCCGCACCGGCAGCGCACGCTGCGCCTTGGTAGTGGGCGCCGAGGTTTTCTCGCGCCTGCTCGACTTCAACGACCGCACCACCTGCGTGCTGTTCGGCGACGGCGCCGGCGCTGTGGTGCTGCAAGCCAGCGCCACCCCGGGCATCCTGGCCAGCGAGTTGCATGCCGATGGCCGGCACGTGGGCATCCTGTGCGTGCCCGGCAGCGTGGCCGGTGGCCAGGTCACAGGCGACCCCTTGCTCAAGATGGATGGCCCGGCGGTCTTCAAGCTCGCAGTGGGGGTGTTGGAAAGCGCGGCGCGTGCCGTGTTGGCCAAGACCGGCAAGACAGAGAGTGATCTGGATTGGTTAATTCCCCACCAGGCGAACATCCGCATCATGCAGGCCACGGCGCGCAAGCTGCGTTTGGGCATGGACAAGGTCATCGTCACCGTGGCCGAGCATGGCAACACCTCGGCCGCGTCGATTCCGCTGGCGCTGGATCATGGCGTGCGCAGCGGCCGGGTCTTGCCGGGTGATACCGTCATGCTCGAGGGCGTGGGCGGCGGCTTCACTTGGGGCGCCGTGCTGCTCGACCTATAACCAACCACCATGACCGAGTTTGCCTTTCTCTTTCCCGGCCAGGGCTCGCAAGCCGTGGGCATGCTCGACGCCTGGGGCGCTCACCCGGCCGTGCAGGCCACGCTCGATGAGGCCTCGCTGGCGCTGGGTGAAGACATCGCGCGCCTCATTCATGAAGGCCCCAAGGAGCAACTCGATCTCACCACCAACACCCAGCCGGTGATGCTGACCGCTGCAGTGGCGTGTTATCGCGCCTGGCTGGCCGAAGGCGGTGCCGCGCCGGCCGCGCTGGCCGGCCACTCGCTGGGCGAGTACAGCGCCCTGGTGGCCGCGGGCGCGCTGACCTTGGCTGACGCGCTGCCGCTGGTGCGCTTTCGCGCGCAAGCCATGCAGCAAGCTGTGCCAGTGGGTACCGGCGCCATGGCCGCCATCCTCGGGCTGGACAGTGCGGCGGTGGTTGACGGTTGCGCGCGCGCTGCGGCGCAAAGCGGTGCGGTGGTGCAGGCAGCCAACTTCAACGACCCCAAACAAACCGTGATCTCCGGCGCCAAGGCTGGCGTCGACGCCGCCTGCGAAGTGCTCAAGGCCATGGGTGCCAAGCGCACGCTGCCGCTGGCGGTGTCGGCGCCGTTCCATTGCGAGCTGATGCGCCCGGCGGCGCTGGCGTTGCAAGAACGATTGGCGCACGTGGCGTTCGCGGCGCCGCAGATCCCCGTGCTCAACAACATCGACGTGGCCGCCCCCAGCGCGCCCGCGGCGATCCGCGACGCCTTGTTCCGCCAGGCCTTTGGCGCGGTGCGGTGGGTTGAAGTCATCACTGCATTGCGCGCGCGCGGCATCACGCACTTCATCGAGTGCGGCCCGGGCAAGGTGCTCACCGGCATGACCCGGCGCATTGACAACGACGCTGTGGCCGCAGCCTTGTACGACCCGGCCACGCTGACTGAGTGCAAGGGGTTGTTGGCATGAGCCCCGCCCGGCCGCCCGAAGGGGCTCGCACCGCAGTGCGCAGCGCGAAGGTAACCCAATGACTGAAGCGGCGCAGGTTGCACTGGTCACCGGCGCGTCGCGCGGCATTGGCCGCGCCATCGCGGCCACCTTGGCCGCGCAAGGTTTTCAAGTCGTGGGCACGGCCACCACCGATGCCGGCGCACAGGCCATCACACAAGCCCTGGCGGCCTGGCCAGGTTGTCTAGGCATCAAGCTGGATGTGAATGACACAGCGGCAACGCAAGCTGCAGTCGATGGCATCGTTGCGCAGCGCGGTGCGCTGCACGTGCTCGTCAACAACGCCGGCATCACGCGCGACACCTTGGCGCTGCGCATGAAGGACGATGACTTCGACGCTGTGCTCGACACCAACCTGAAAGCCGTGTTTCGTTTGTGCCGCGCCGCAATGCGGCCGATGATGAAGCAGCGCTTCGGCCGCATCATCAGCATCACCTCGGTGGTGGGCGCCTCGGGCAACGCCGGCCAGGCCAACTACGCTGCGGCCAAGGCCGGCGTGGCCGGCATGACGCGCGCCCTGGCGCGCGAACTGGGCAGCCGCAACATCACGGTCAATTGCGTGGCGCCCGGTTTCATCGCCACCGACATGACTGATGGCCTGCCCGAAGCGCAGAAGGCCGCACTGCTGCAACAGATTCCCCTGGCTCGTTTGGGCAGCGCCGAAGAGGTGGCGCATGCGGTCGCCTTCCTGGCTTCACCGCTGGCCGGCTACGTGACGGGCGAGCAACTGCACGTCAATGGCGGCATGTACATGTCTTGAATTTCCGGGCCTGGCCCCGCCGGTAGAATCGCGGGCCGTTTTTGTTGATTTCACTCCTGGAGGAGTCATGAGCGATATTGAAGCACGCGTCAAGAAGATCATTGCCGAACAACTTGGCGTGCCGGAGGCTGACGTCACCAACACCAAGGCCTTCGTGGCCGACCTGGGAGCGGACTCGCTCGACACGGTGGAACTGGTGATGGCGCTGGAAGATGAATTCAGCATCGAGATTCCCGACGAAGAGGCGGAGAAGATCACCACCGTGCAATTGGCCATCGATTACGCGATGACGCATCAAAAGGCTTGAGGCCTGCACCGGCCCGCTGCGCATGAGCCGTCGTCGAGTGGTCGTTACTGGCCTGGGTTTGATCAGCCCAGTGGGCAACAGCGTGGCCGAGGGCTGGGCCAACATCCTGGCCGGGCGCAGCGGCATCGCGCCGATCACGCGCTTCGATGCCTCGGCCATGGCCTGCCGCTTTGCCGGTGAAGTGAAGGGTTTCGATGTCGAGGCCTACATGCCCGGCAAGGAAGCCCGGCACATGGACACCTTCATCCACTACGGCGTGGCCGCGGCGGCGCAGGCCGTTCAAGACAGCGGTTTGCCGGTGAACGAGGCGCTGAACGAAGAGCAGGCCGAGCGCATCGGTTGCATCGTGGGCTCGGGCATCGGTGGCTTGCCGCTGATCGAAGCCACGCAGCAGGAATACCGCGACCGCGGTGCGCGCCGCATCTCGCCGTTCTTCGTGCCGGCCTCGATCATCAACATGATCTCGGGCCACATCTCCATTCGCTACGGTTTCAAGGGCCCGAACCTGGCGATCGTCACGGCCTGTACCACGGGTTTGCATTGCATTGGCGAAGCCGGCCGGCTGATCGAATACGGCGATGTCGATGTGATGGTGGCCGGCGGCTCGGAGGCCACCGTGTCGCCGTTGGGCGTGGGGGGCTTTGCCGCTGCACGGGCCCTGTCAACGCGCAACGACGACCCCACCACGGCCTCGCGCCCGTGGGACAAGGATCGCGATGGTTTCGTGCTGGGTGAAGGTGCCGGCGTGCTGGTGCTGGAAGAGTACGAACATGCACGCCGCCGCGGGGCCAAGGTGTACGCGGAACTGGTGGGCTTCGGCATGGGTGCCGATGCGTATCACATGACCGCGCCAAATGTCGATGGCCCGCGCCGCTCGATGCAGGCCGCGTTGCGCAACGCCGGGCTCAATGCAGACCAGGTGCAGTATCTGAATGCGCATGGCACGTCCACGCCACTGGGTGACCTGAACGAAACCAATGCCATCAAGGCCAGCTTCGGCGCGCATGCGCGGCACCTGGTGGTGAACTCAACCAAGTCGATGACCGGGCACTTGCTCGGTGGCGCCGGCGGCATCGAGTCGGTGTTCACGGTGCTGGCTTTGCGTGACCAAGTGTCGCCGCCAACGATCAACATCTTCAACCAAGATCCCGAATGCGATCTGGACTACTGCGCCAACACAGCGCGCGACATGAAGATCGACATTGCCGTCAAGAACAACTTTGGTTTCGGCGGCACCAACGGCACGCTGGTGTTTCGCCGCGCCTGAGGACGTGCAACGATGCGCGCTGCCCCGCCGGTTTCGGTGCGCTGCGGCGGTGGGCCGGTTTGGCGGGCCGCGCAAACTGCCACGTTGAGCCTGGCAGGCGCAACAGCCCTCGTTTTGGGGTTGCAGTGGATGCATGCCGGCGCTGGCGCGGCCTTGTCAGCGTTGGCCGTTGCGCTATCGCTGATTGCCTGGCTGAGTTGGCAGGCACTCCACGAGCCTGACCAGCGCTTGGTGTGGGACGGTCAGCGTTGGGAGCTGCAATCGGTGTCGGGCCAGGGCCAGGGCCAGGGCCAGCCACTGGCAGTGGCAGTGGCAGTGGCTACGGCGGCGAGCGTGGCGTCTGCGGCACAAGGGGCCGGCTGCGCACCCGCGGTCACGATTGATCTGGGCCAGTGGATGTTGCTCACGGTCGAGCAGGAGCCGACGCGGCAGCGCTGGTGTGCCGTGCGCCACAACGGCAATGAAGCTGCGTGGGGGCTGTTTCGTGCGGCGGTCTTTGCGCGCGCCCCTTCGGATGCCCGTGTGCTCTCGGGGGCTGCTCCGGAATGACCGAGCCGGATGCCGATGCGCCACTGATCGAACGATTCAAACAAGGCGACATGCGCGCCTTTGAGATGCTGGTGGTGAAGTACCAACGTCGCATTGAACGCCTGATCGGGCGCATGGTGCGTGATGTCGACTTGGTGCCCGACATCGCGCAAGAAACCTTCATCCGCGCTTACCGTGCGCTGCCGAAGTTTCGTGGCGAGAGTAAGTTCTACACCTGGCTTTACCGCATTGCGGTGAACTCTGCCAAGCGCGCGCTGCTTGAACTCAAGCGCGACCCACTGGTCACGGAATCCATGATTGCGGGGCACGATGAAGAAGATGAAACTTCCTTCGCCGGCAGTGAACTAACCGACGGCGAAACGCCTGAGTCCTTGATGGCCAGCCGCGAAGTGGCGGCCACTGTCAATGCTGCCATCGATGCGCTGTCTGAAGACCTTCGTCAGGCCATCACTCTGCGCGAAATCGAAGGCTTGAGTTACGAGGAAATTGCCGAAGCCATGAACTGCCCCATCGGTACCGTGCGTTCCAGAATCTTCCGCGCCCGCGAAGCTATCGCCGAACGCTTGCGGCCCTTGCTCGATACGCGCGGCGGCCAGCGCTGGTGAGTGCAATGTCTGCTCAACCCGGTTCTTCTCAACCAGGCTGCCCGCCTTTGCCGGGGCAACTGCTTTCCAGCGTTGCCGATGGGCAGGCCAATCCTGAACAGCTCGCGCAGGCGACGCGCCTGTGGCGCGAAGACGCGCAGGCCCGCGCCACCTGGCACACCTATCACCTGATCGGCGATGTGTTGCGCAGCGATGAACTGGCGTGCGACCCGGCACGCGACGTTCAGTTCCTGTCTGCGCTGCGTGGGCGCCTGGCGCTGGAGCCCGCGGTGTTGGCGCCAGTGGCCACTGTTGCGCGGCGTGTGGCGTGGCGTTGGCCGTCGCTGGCTGCCGTGGCGGCTGGGTTCACGGTGGTGGCCATCGGCGCGCTGCTGTTGCGCCCTGGTGTGCCCGAGCAAGGCCCCGCGCTGGCCCGCGCGCCCGGGCAGGCCGCGACGCCTCCGGACATGCCAGCGACGGTGGCTGCCGATGCCCTGCCCGTTGCTGCCGGGCAGGGCGGGTTGACCTTGCTGCGCGACGCACAGTTAGACCGCTACTTGCACGCCCACCGCGCCTTTGGCGCCACCGCGCCGGTGGCACAGCAAGGCGCAGGCCGCCGTGCGCTTGAAACTGTTTCCTTGGGTGCGCTGCCTGCCACGCCGGTTGCGCCCGCTGTACCCGGTCAGGCCTCCGGCGCCCAGACACCGGCCGGCGGGCGCTGATCACACATGGGCACTGAAATTTTGGCGCGGGTGTGCCTGTGCGCAGTGCTGGCTGCGGCGCTGCCCGGGCTGGGAGCTGCACAGCCACCTGGCCAGCCCGCGTCGAGCCAGGTTGCCGGGTGGCTGCAGCGCATACAGGCGGCAGCGCGCGAACGCAGTTATCAAGGCACCTTGGTCAACAGCGTGGGTGCCACGTTGTCCAGTTCGCGCGTGGCGCATTACCTGGCGGGTGGGCAAGCCTTTGAAAGCGTGGAGCTGCTCGATGGTGAGCCGCACCGTGTTTATCGCCATGACGACCGGGTACTGAGCTTGTGGCCGCAACGCCGGCTGGCTGTGCTTGAGCAGCGCACGCTGCGGCAGGGCTTGCCCTCGATGCTGCACTCCATCGAGCCGCGTGCCCAGGACAGTTATGACGTCAAGGCGCAGGGGCTGGAGCGTGTGGCCGGCCGCGAGGCGCACGTGCTCACCTTTCACCCGCGTGACGAACACCGCTTCGCGCAGCGCATCTGGGCCGACGTGGCCACGGGCTTGATGCTGCGTGCTGAAGTGCTGGGTGGCCGCGGCGAGGTGTTGGAGGCCAGCATGTTCTCGGATGTGAGCATTGGCACGCGGCCCAGCGGCCCAAGCGTGGCGCAAGCGATGCGGCGGCTCGACGGCTACCAGGTCACGCGCCGCAGCCCGCAGACCACGCAATTGGGCGCTGAAGGCTGGGTGATGAGTCTGGCGCTGCCCGGGTTCAGGTTGGCCGATTGCGCGCGCCGCATGCTTGACGCCGAGCCCGGTGCAAATCCGGCCGAACCAAGGCCCGTGCTGCAGGCGGTGTTTTCCGATGGCTTGACGCACGTGTCGTTGTTCGTCGAGGCCTATGAGCCCGAACGCCATCGCAAGCCGCTGCTCACGCAGATCGGCGCCACCCACACCCTGATGCAGCGCCATGGCGGGCAATGGTGGCTCACCGTTGTGGGCGACGTTCCGGCCGCCACGCTGCAACTTTTCGTCAAGGCGCTGGAACGTCAGCGCTGAGGCTGCGAGCAACGTTGTACCGACCTGCCTGCACCGCTGTGCGGGCCTTTTATTTGGAGATGGCATGCACATGAAGTTCTTGCGTTTCGGCCTGAGCAAACCGCTTGCGGCCGGTTTGAATTTGGCGCTGGCGTCTGCGGCCTTGGTCGTGGGCCTGATGTTGACGGCCCACCCGAGCCAGGCGCAATCGCGTGAGTTGCCCGATTTCACCGAGCTTGTCGAGCGTGTAGGCCCGGCGGTGGTGAACATCCGCACGCTCGAGCGCAGAGGCCAGGCCGCGGCGGGTGGCCCGGAAATTGATCCGAACATGGAGGAGTTTTTGCGCCGCTTCGGCATCCCGCTGCCCGGGCGCCCTGACCCGCGGCGCGGCCCGCGCGGCGGCGGCGGCGACGACGAGCCGCAGCAGCGCGGCGTGGGCTCAGGCTTCATCGTCACGGCCGATGGCTATGTGTTGACCAACGCACATGTGGTGGAAGGGGCAGATGAAGTCATCGTCACGCTCACCGACAAGCGCGAATTCAAGGCCCGCACCATCGGCACCGACCGCCGAACGGATGTGGCCGTGGTCAAGATCGAAGCCACCGGTCTGCCTGTGGCCAAGCTGGGCGACAGCAACCGCGTGAAGGTGGGCGAATGGGTGGTGGCCATCGGCTCGCCCTTCGGTTTTGACAACACCGTCACTGCCGGCATCGTCAGCGCCAAGCAGCGCGACACGGGCGACTACCTGTCATTCCTTCAGACCGACGTGGCCATCAACCCAGGCAATTCCGGCGGCCCGCTGATCAACATGCGTGGTGAAGTGGTGGGCATCAACTCGCAAATCTTCAGCCGCTCGGGCGGCTTCATGGGCATCTCGTTCGCCATTCCCATGGACGATGCGATGCGCGTGTACGAGCAGTTGCGCAGCACGGGCCGGGTGATCCGCGGGCGCATCGGTGTGCAGATTGCGCCGGTCACCAAAGACGTGGCTGAATCCATCGGTCTGGGCAAGGCTTTGGGCGCGTTGGTGCAAAGCGTGGTGGCTGGCGACCCGGCGGACAAGGCCGGCGTCGAGGCGGGCGACATCATCACCAAGGTCGACGGCAAGACGGTTGAAAAGTCTGGCGACCTGCCGCGCATGGTGGGTGCCAGCAAGCCCGGCAGCAAGGTCACGCTGCAGGTGTTTCGCCGCGGCGCCACGCGCGACGTGGCGGTCACGGTGGCCGAATTCGAACCCGAGCGCACGACGCGCCGCGCGCGCGCTGACACACCCGCAGCGCCGCCTGCCGCCAAGACGGCGCTGGGGCTGGGCGTGTCAGAACTGACCGACGCGCAAAAGCGTGAACTGCGCCTGAAGGGCGGCGTGAAGGTCGATGCGGTGGACGGCGCGGCCGCCAAGGCGGGCATCCTCGAAGGGGACATCATTGTCTCGATCGACAATGTCGAAGTCACCGATGCCAAGCAGTTTGCGGCCATCAGCGCCAAGGTCGACAAAGCCAAGCCGGTGAGTGTGCTGGTGCGCCGGGGCGACGCGGTGAACTTCGTCATCATTCGCCCGCCACGCTGAACCTGGCCTGGCTGCCCAGACGCTCACCAACCCAAGTGAGCATCTGGGTCTTTCCGCAATATGGAATTTAAGCCCGGGTGAAATCCGATCAATTGACTTGGCGAATGTGAGTCCTGAAGTTAGTAACCTTTTACTTCAAGGCTCAGATGATCAAGATTGCGCCGCGAGGAACCTAGAATCCGCGCCGATGCGGGCTGTTTTAGCCCCCAATTCCGAACGGCTACGCATGCTTTCTTACTATCCCCAAGATGTACACAGAGGCATGTTAATAACATGTGCATAATATTTTTTGTTGGCACACTGCAACGGCCGGAAAACAAGCATTGGCGCGGGTTTGCGGCCGATCGTTTTGCATACAATGAGTCACCAACAAGCAGTTGCCAAACGTTCTGTTGGAAGGCGCGTCACTCCGTTTGACGTGCCTTTTTTTTGTTTTCGACACGCCGCTTCGCGGCTTCACATCGCACCGCGATATGAGTCTTCAACGCAACCGCTTCGCGGTTGTAGCTGAGAGCATGTTGGCCTCAGTGGAATCGCATGAACCACATCAGAAACTTCTCCATCATTGCCCACATCGACCACGGCAAGAGCACGCTTGCTGATCGGATCATTCAGCGTTGTGGTGGCTTGAGTGACCGCGAGATGGAAGCGCAGGTGCTCGACTCGATGGACATCGAACGCGAGCGCGGCATCACCATCAAGGCGCAGACCGCAGCACTTGAATACAAGGCGCGCGACGGGCAGATCTACCAGCTCAACCTGATCGACACGCCCGGCCACGTCGACTTCTCTTATGAGGTGAGCCGTTCCTTGTCGGCCTGCGAAGGCGCGCTGCTGGTGGTGGATGCGTCGCAAGGCGTTGAAGCGCAGACTGTGGCCAACTGCT
>JANOXU010000244.1:0-19946 GCA_031418595.1 Burkholderiales bacterium | reverse complement strand
CGCCTTCAACCCGCCGCTGTCACTGAGCGCCTACACGCTGAACAGCTTTGATCCGAACGGCAAGTGGTTCGTCTGGCAAAAGCGCGAAGACTGGAAGAAAACAACGCTGGCGCGCTTTGGCGAACCCGGCCCGAAGTACGTGGCCTATGTGGATGCCGGCCCACCGGACAAGCGCGTCATTGCGCAAATGAACCACCAGCTCGACATCATTCACGACACCTCGCCCGAAGGCATGTTCACCCTGGCCAAGCAGTCGCGCCTGTCGCGCAGTTGGTTCAACGGCTTCCCCTATGCCCACCCCGACCCCACGCTGGCCGCGGTGATCTTCAACACCCAGAACGAGCTGCTGAAAAACCGCGACGTGCGTTGGGCACTGGCGCTGCTGATCGACATCAAGGCCGTCTCTGCCGCATCGTACCGCGGCGCGGCCACCATCTCGGCCATCGGCGTGCCACCCACCGGCACCCATGCTGATTTCTATCACCGCCCCATCGAGCCTTGGCTCAAGGCCTTTGAGGTCGATACCGGCAAGCGCAAGATCAAGCCGTATGACGCCACCATCGGCAAGCAGATCGCCGACTCGCTGCGCCCGAGCATGGGCATTCAAATCCCGGAGAAAGCCGAGGACGTGGCCAAGGCCTTCGGCATGGGCTGGTGGAAGCCCGACCGCGAAGCGGCGGCAGAACTGCTGCAAAAGGCCGGCTACAAGAAGGTGGGCAACCAGTGGATGACGCCAGACGGCAAGCCTTTCACGATCAAGATCACGGTCGAAGGCGAAGGCCGCCCGGTGATGACGCGCGCCGGCTCGATGGTGGCGCAGCAATGGCGCCAGTTCGGCATCGACGCCAGCACCGTGGTGGCACAAGGCACGCTGGGGGACCGCCGCGCCGCGGGCGACTTCGAAGCCATCATCAGCTGGAGCGTCGAAACCTGGGGCGGCCATCCCGACCTGTCTTACTTCCTCGACAGTTGGCATTCGCAATTCGTGGCCGAACCCGGCAAGCCGCAGCCGGCGCGCAACTGGCAGCGCTGGGTGCACCCGGAACTGGACAAGATCATCGAGCAGATTCGCACCATCGGCTTCGACGACCCGAAAGGCGTGGAGCTGGGCCGCGAGTATGTGAAGCTGGTGGCGCGCGAGATGCCCAGCATCCCGCTCATGTCGTACAACGTGTTCACGGTGATGGACGAAACCTACTGGACCGGCTACCCCAACGCCACCACCGCGCCCTACACCGACCCGGTGCCCAACTGGGCCAACACCAAGTACATGATGGTCAAGCTCAAGCCGCGCCAGGCGCAGTAGTTCCACGCCCAGCATGCGCAGCTACTTCATCTACCTGCTGCGTCGCCTGGGCCAGTTTGCGCTGGTGGTGTTCATCGGCATCAACCTGGCGTTCGTCATCACGCATGCCACGCCGATCGACCCGGTAGAACAAACCATTTCCGCCACCACCGCCTTCGGCAGCACCAGTCCTGAGGCGATTGCCATGATGCGGCAGTCATTGCGCGAGCTGTACGGCTTGGAGGGCAGTGTGTGGCAGCAGTACCGCTCGTTCTGGCGGCGCGTGGTGGTGCTCGATTTCGGGCCTTCGCTGTCGGCCTTTCCCACGCCGGTGTCAGAGTTGATCTGGCGCGCCTTGCCGTGGACGGCGGGCCTGCTGTTCGTGGCCACCACACTCACCTGGGTGCTGGGCAACTTGCTCGGCGGCCTGGCCGGCTATCTGCGGGACAGCCGCACGCTGCGCTTTGCCGGCCTGTTGGCCATGGGGTTTCATCCGATCCCCTACTACATCATCGCGTTCGTGTTGCTGGTGGTGTTTGGCCACCTGTGGCCGGTGTTGCCGATCAGTGGCGGTGCGCAGATGAACTTGGCGCGCGGCTTCAACCTCGATTTCGGCTTGAGCGTGGTGCGCCATTCGGTGCTGCCGGTGCTGTCGCTGGTGCTGGTGGGCTTGGGTGGCTGGTTCATGGGCATGCGCTCAATGGTGTCGAACATCGTCAGCGAAGATTACGTTGTCTACGCTGAACTCGGTGGCGTGGCCAAGGGCCGCATCCTGCGCTCGTACGTGATGCGCAATGCGCTGGTGCCGCAGGTCACCGGGCTGGCGCTTTCACTGGGCAGCATCTTCAACGGCGCCATCATCACCGAGCAAGTGTTCGGCTACCCCGGCATCGGCTCGCTGTTGGTGGCCGCGGTGCATGCCGGTGACTACAGCCTGGTGCTGGGGCTGACCACCGTGTCCATCATTGCTGTGTCGTTGGCGGTGCTGCTCATAGACCTGCTTTACCCCTTGCTCGACCCACGTGTGAAGGCGAACTGACCATGTGGGTGACTCTGCGCGACCTGCTGCGCCACAACCGCGGCTTTGCCACCGGTGTCGTGCTGCTGGGCTTCGTGTTTTTGATCGCCGCGGCAAGCTTCGTTTCGCCCTATTCGCCGCTCGACAGCTACGTGGTGCCACCCGACATGCCGCCGGGCTGGCCGCATGTGATGGGCACCACCTCGCGCGGGCAAGACGTGTTCTGGCAGCTCAGCTTTGCCATTCGCAACACGCTGGCCTTCGGCTTTTTGGTGGCGCTCATCAGCCGCGTGCTGTCGCTGCTGATCGGGCTGGTGGCGGGCTACGCCGGCGGCTGGGTCGACCGGGCGTTGATGTCGCTGAACGATTCGTTCATCGTCATTCCGTTGTTCCCGATCCTGGTGCTGTTTTATTTCGTCATGCGCGAAAACATGTCGTGGTTCTCGCTGGCACTCGTCATGGCGTGCCTGGGCTGGGCCTATGACGCGCGGCTGATCCGCTCGGTGGCCTTGAGCCTGCGCACGCGCGAGTTCACCGAGACGGCCATCTTCTCGGGCATGAGCATGAAGCGCATCTTGTGGCAGGAGCACCTGCCCTATGTGATGCCGATTGTTTTTTCGACCACCATGAACAACATCAACTGGTCGATCGGCCTGGAAGTGACGCTGTCGGTGCTGGGGTTTACTGATATCAACACCCCCACCATCGGCTCGATGATTTACTGGGCCAACCAGCACACCGCCATGGTGGCCGGCATCTGGTGGTGGATCGCCTTCCCGGTGGCGCTGGTGGTCGTCACCTTCATCGGCTTGTTTTTGCTGGCCGTGTCGATGAACGAATTCATCGACCCGCGCAGTAGGCTGGGGCACGGCAAAACATGACCCCCGTTGTAGAAGTTTCGAACCTGCGCGCCTACTACCAGACGAACCAGTTCGGTGTGCAGCGCGATGTGCGCGCGGTCGATGACGTCAGCCTGCAAGTGCTGCCGAATGAAATCTACGGCCTGGCCGGTGAATCAAGTTGCGGCAAGAGCAGCTTGATCAAGACCATTGCCGGCGCGATTCGCCCGCCGCTCAAGGTGCTGGGCGGCAAGGTGGTGTTCAACTTCGGCGGCAACAGTTTGGACTTGTATGCCAGCAGCACTGAGCAGCGCGAGGCCATCCGCTGGAAGCATTTGTCTTACGTGATGCAGGGCTCGATGGGCGTGCTCAACCCGGTGCGCCGGGTGCGCCATTCGTTCGTTGACTTTGCCTTTCGCCACATCGGCCAGCCGATGCCGCAGTTCATGGCCACGGTGCGCGACCATCTGGCGCGCGTGCAGCTTAAACCCGAAACGCTTGACGCCTATCCGCATGAACTCTCCGGCGGCATGCGCCAGCGCGTGGCGATTGCGCTGGCCACGGTGTGCCGGCCTGAACTCATCATTGCCGACGAGCCGACCACGGCGCTCGATGTCATCGTGCAAAAGAGCGTGCTCGGCATGATCCGCAGCGTTCAGCGCGAACTGAAGTCGTCGATGATTTTCGTCACCCATGACATGGCCGTGCACGCGCACTTGTGCGACCGCCTGGGTGTGATGTACGCGGGCCGCTTGATCGAAGAAGGCGCCACGGCTGAAGTGTTTAACCGGCCACTGCATCCGTACACCACGCATTTGATTGCCAGCCTGCCGCGCATCGGCAAAACCAGCACGATCAAGGCGCTGGAAGGCGCGCCGCCCAACCTGGCCGCGCCGCCCAGCGGCTGCCGCTTTCACCCGCGTTGCCCGCTGGCCCAGCCGGTGTGCGCGCAGCAGGTGCCGCCCATGCTGGAAGCGGCGCAGGGTCACCGGGTGGCATGTTTCGCCGTGCATCCGGCTGTATCGCCATGACCAAGCCGCTCCTGAAAGTGCGCAACGCGGTGCGCAGCTACCGCCAGGGCGGACTGTTCGGGCGCAGCATGCGTGCGGTGGATGACGTGAGCTTCGAGGTCGGCGCCCAGGGCCCGGAGATCCTGGCCATCATCGGCGAATCGGGCAGTGGCAAGACCACGCTGGCGCGAATGATGCTCACCATGGTGCGGCCCAGTGCCGGCAGCCTGCACTTCAAGGGCCAAGACCTGGCCGACGTGCGCAGCCGCGCGCAGCGCCTGGCCTTCATGCGCCAGGTGCAGCCGATCTTCCAGAACCCGTTCGAGGCCTTCAACCCGCTCAAGCGGCTGGATCGCTATTTGCTCATGACGGCGCGGCACTTCGCCGCCGCACAGGGCGACGCCGCGCAAGCCGCCGCGGCCGATGCCTCGCTGCGCAAGGTGGGCCTGTCGCTGGCCGAAGTGCAGGGGCGATTCCCGCACGAAATGTCGGGCGGGCAGTTGCAGCGCGTGGCCATCGCGCGTGCGCTCATCGCCAACCCGGCCTTGCTGGTGGCCGACGAGCCGGTGTCGATGGTCGATGCGTCGCTGCGCACATCAATCGTTAACCTGTTCTGCACGCTGCGCGACGAGATGGGCGTGTCCATTGTCTACATCACGCATGACCTGGCCACCGCCTACAGCATCAGCGACCGCGTGGTCATCATGCGCGGCGGCAAAGTGGTCGAGGCGGGCCCGGCCCGGGCCACGCTCGACCACCCGCAACACCCCTATTCCATCGAACTCAAAAACGCCGTGCTGTCGCCCGGCCCTATCACGCACTCGGAGTGAACCTTCATGCGCAAAGTTTCAGTCACGCTCAAACACGACGCCGTCATCGGCGACACCGACCCGCGCCTGTTCGGCGCCTTTGTTGAACACCTGGGCCGCTGCGTCTATGGCGGCATCTACGAGCCCGGCCACCCCACGGCTGATGCGCAAGGCTTTCGCCACGATGTACTCGAACTGGTGCGCGAACTGGCGCCCACCATCATGCGTTACCCCGGCGGCAACTTCGTCTCGGGCTACAACTGGGAAGACGGCGTGGGCCCGGTCGAACAGCGGCCGCGCCGGCTCGACCTGGCCTGGATGTCGACCGAGCCCAACACCTTCGGCACCAACGAGTTCATCGACTGGTGCCGCCTGGCCAACATCGAGCCCATGCTGGCGGTGAACCTGGGCACGCGCGGTGGCGACGCGGCGCGCAACCTGCTCGAATACTGCAACCACCCGCAGGGCACGGCCTGGTCTGATTTGCGCCGAGCGCATGGCTGGGAGGCGCCGCACAACGTGAAGTTCTGGTGCCTGGGCAACGAGATGGACGGGCCCTGGCAAATGGAGATGAAGACCGCGTACGAGTACGGCCGCATTGCCACCGAAGCGGCCAAGATGATGCGCTGGATCGACCCGGGCATCGAGCTGGCGGCGTGCGGTTCATCGGGCCGCAACATGCCCACCTACGGCGCTTGGGAAGACGAGGTCTTGCAGCAGACTTTCGACCAGGTTGAATACATCTCGCTGCACACCTACATCAACGACTACGCCGGCGACACCGCCGCGCTGCTGGCCGCGCCCGACCTGATGGACAGCTTCATCGAAGAAGTGGTGGCCATCGCCGATTCAGTGAGCGCACGCAAGAAGTCGAGCAAACGCATCATGCTCAGCTTCGACGAATGGAACGTCTGGTATCGCACCCGCCGTGCGCGCGATGTGCGCGTCAAACCCGGCTGGCCCGTGGCCCCGCCCATCCTGGAAGAGATCTACGACATGCAAGACGCGTTGTCGTTCGGCGGCATGTGCATCTCGTTGTTGAACCATGCTGACCGCGTGAAGGTGGCCTGCCTGGCGCAATTGGTGAACGTGATCGCACCGATCATGACCGAGACGGGCGGGCCCGCCTGGCGCCAGACCATCTTCCACCCCTTTGCGCAGATGAGCCAGTTCGGCCGCGGCCGTGTGCTGCGCGCGCAAGTCGATTCACCCACCTACGCCACCAGCTACTTCGACCCGCGCGGCGCCACCGATCTGCACTTCCCGCTGCCGGCCGTGCCGTATCTGAAGCTGGCCGTGGTCGAAGACCCAGCGACTGGCGCGGTGACCTTGTTCGCGCTGAACCGGCACCTCGAAGAGCCCATGCCGCTGGACGTGGCGCTGGCTGGCTTCGGCAACCCGGTGCTGCTGCAAGCGTTGGAATTGCGGCATGCGAACTTGTTGGCCACCAACACCAGGGAGCAGCCCGATCGCGTCAGCCCGAAGCCGCTGAGCGGCATCACCTTGAGCGCGGATCGCATGCAGGCCACTCTGGCGCCGGCGTCGTGGAACATGATCCGGCTGGGCCGCACTCCATGAATTCAAGCCACGCTGAAGCGATACACCGAGCGGCTTGAGTAGACCTGGCCCGGGCGCAGCACCACAGACGGAAAGTCCGGCCGGTTCGGCGCATCGGGGTGGTGCTGTGGCTCCAGGCAGATGCCGTCGCCCTGGCGGTAGAGCTGGCCGCCCGAGCCGGCCAGGCTGCCGTTGAGAAAGTTGCCGGAATAGAACTGCACGGCGGGCTCGGTGGTGTGAATCTCCATGACGCGCCCGCTCATGTCGTCTTGCAGCCGCGCCGCAAAGTGCAGCCCCGGGCCCGGGCGGTCGAGCACCCAACTGTGGTCATAACCTTGGGCCAGGCGCAGCTGCTCATCGTTCGCCCGAATGCGCTCGTCAATGTGCGTGGCTTGGTGAAAGTCAAACGGCGTGCCGGCAACGCTTTGCAAGGCCGTGGGAATCCACTCGCGGTTGATGGCCGTGAACTGGCTGGCCTGTAAGGTTAACCGCTGCCCCAGCGCGCTGCCGCTGCCGGCCAGGTTGAAGTAGTCGTGATGCGTCAAGTTCACCACCGTGGGGCGGCTGCACGTGGCGCGGTAGTCGATGTGCCATTCGTTGTTCGGCGTCAGCGTGTAGCGCACGTTGGCGTGCAAGCGGCCAGGGAACCCTTCTTCACCATCGGCGCTGGTGTAGGCCAATTCAAGCGCGACCTGGCCCTGTGCATCAGGGGCCAGCGGTGTGGCCTGCCACCAGCGCGTGCCGAAGCCGTCGGCGCCACCGTGCAAGGTGTTGGCGCCATCGTTGCGGGCCAGGGCATGCAGCTCGCCATCGAGCATGAAGCGGCCCCCCGCAATGCGGTTGGCGCAGCGCCCGACGATGGTGCCGAAATGCGGGTTGCGTTCAACATAGTCGGCCAGCGCGGCGAAGCCGAGCACGACGTTGGCGCTGTGGCCGTGCCGGTCGGGCACGTGCAAGGCCGTGACGATGCCGCCCAGGTTGATCGCGCGCAGCACCATGCCGGCGCCGTTGTCCAGCAGGTATTCGTGCACGACCTGGCCGTCGGGCAGGGTGCCGAATTCACGTTGCCGGATGGCGGGCGGGCGAGTCACGCAACGCAGCGCAGTCAGGCGCGTAACGCGCTGGCGAAACGGTGCTCGCGCAGCCCGCGTCGGCCCGGCGTGATGGCGAACAGGCCGCCGGCCTGCGGTTGCGCTTGCAGCGCCTGAGCGCTCAGGCCGATGCGCGCCGTGGTGAGGTAGAGCTGATCGAGCTGCGGCCCGCCGAAGGCCGGGCAGGTGGGTCTTGAGACGGGCAATTCGACGCGCTGGGTGGCCACGCCATCAGGCCCATAGCGCACCACGCAGCCGCCGTCCCACTGCGCGTTCCACAGGCCACCGTCGGCATCCACCACTGAGCCGTCTGGGTAACCTTCATCGGCACGCAGTGTCGTGAAAACGCGGGGCACACCCAGGCGGCCATCGGCACCATAGTCCACGCACTGGATGATGCGGCTGGGCGAATCGGCAAAGTACAGGCGTTCGCCACCCGGGCTGAACGCGATGCTGTTGGCCACGGCCGCCGGGGGCAGCGGCAGGCGTTCGATGCTCAGATCGGCATGCACTCTGTAAAAGCCGCCGATCGCAGCGCCGCTGGCGTTGAACATGCCGAACACGAAGCACCCCTGCGCATCGCAACGCCCATCATTGATGCGGGTGCTGGGCTGGCTGGCTTCAACCGTTATCACCGGCGTCAGCGCGTTGCGGTCAAGGTCGAACAGCGCAATGCCCGCGGCCAGGCCGAGCAGCAGTTGTGACGAGTCCGTGCACAGGGCAAAGCTGCCGCAGCGATCAGGCAGCGGCCAATGCCGCGTTTGCCCCGTGGCGGGGCTGTGGCGCCAAAGCGTGGCGCCCTCGATGTCGGTCCAGTACAGGGCGGCAGCTTGGTCGCACCACACCACGCATTCGCCGAGCTGGGCTTGGGCGTCGATCAGCAGTTCGGGCATGGCCGTGGCGGTGTGACGAGCGGCACAGGCCAGGACAGGTTCGGGCTGCCCGCGCCCTACACCTCTGCCGCCGCATCGTTGCCCAAGTAAGCCGCAATCACCGCCGGGTCGTTGCGCACCACATCGGGCGTGCCTTCGGCGATCTTGACGCCGAAATCGAGCACCACGATCTTGTCGGAAATGTCCATGATGACCGGGATGTCATGCTCCACGATCAGGAAGCTCATGTCGTATTGCGTGCGGGCGCGTTGGATCAACGCCGTCATGGCCTGCTTCTCGGAGCTGCTCATGCCGGCCATGGGTTCATCCAGCAGCACCAGCCGCGCTTTTTGCATCAGCGCCCGGGCGAACTCCACCTGCTTCTGGCGGCCATACGGCAACTCGCCCGGCAGCATGTCGGCCGTCTGCGGTAGGCCGAGAAATTCAAGCACTTCGCGCGCCGCGGTTTCGGCCGCGCGTTGCTCGGCGCGCGCCTTGGGGCTGAGCAAGGCGCCTTGCAGCAAGCCCGAACTGCCTTGCCGATAAGCGCCAACGAGCAGGTTGTCGAGCACGCTCAGGCCGGCGAACAAGGCCAGGTTCTGGAAGGTGCGCGCAATGCCGTGGCGCGACACCAGGTGCGCTGCTTCTGCCGTGATGTCGGTGCCGTCAAAGGCCACCTTGCCGCTGGTGGGCCGGTACATGCCGGTGATGCAGTTGAACATCGTGGTCTTGCCCGCGCCGTTGGGGCCGATCAACGAGGTGATGCTGCCCGGGGCCATGGTGAACGACACATCGCTCAGCGCGGTGATGCCCTGGAAGCGCATCACCAGCGAAGAGACTTCGAGCAGGGGAGTGGTCATGTCGGAGTAGGCCTATCAAGCTGCACGTTTGGCGCCCAGGTAGGAGTCGTGCATCGCGTCGCTCGCTGCCACTTCGTGTGCCGGGCCTGAGACCACGATGCGGCCCCGGTCGAGCACGTACGCGGTGCCGGCAAAGGCCAGGGCCAGGCGCGCGTTTTGTTCCACGATCAACATCGAGGTGCCCAGCGTTTCACCCACCACCTTGAGCTGCTTGTAGATGGCCTGCACGATCAAGGGCGCCAGGCCCAGCGAGAGTTCATCGACCAGCAACAAGCGCGGCTTCGAGACCAGCGCACGGCCCAAGGCGAGCATCTGCTGCTCGCCGCCCGACAGCCAGCCCGCGGCCTGGCTGCGGCGTTCAAGCAAGCGCGGGAACAGGGTGTACACCGCGTCGATGCGCTCGCGTTGCGCGGCGCGCGGCAACATGGCCGCACCCACATTCAGGTTGTCTTGCACGCTGAGCTGCTTGAAGATCAAGCGGCCTTCGGGCACCAGTGCCATGCCATCGCGCACCAGGCGGTGTGCCGGCCAACCCAGCACGCTGTGGCCGTCGAAATTCACCGCGCCTTGGGCGATGCGGCCGTGGTGCAAATCAAGCAAGCCCATGATGGCGCGGATGAGTGTGGTCTTGCCCGCGCCGTTGGCGCCCAGCAGGGCCACAACGCCGCCTTGCGGCACGGCCAGGCTCACCTCTTCAAGCGCCAAACCCTTGCGCGCGTAGCCCACCGACAGGTCCTTCACTTCAAGCAAGTTGGCCATCAAGCACTCCGTTTGGCGGCGAAGCGGTTGCGCAACTTGCGCCCAATGCCGGCCAGGCCTTGGGGCGCGAAGATCAGCAGCAAGATCACCAACATGCCGAAGATCACCTGCACCAACTGCGCTTTGTGATCAACCAGCAGCAGCCGCACAAGGCCGGTTGAGTCGCCCGCCTGTGATGCGAAGCCGGTGATGATGGACGGCAGCAGCAACCACACCGCCGCGCCCACCAGCGAGCCGGCCAGCGAGCCCATGCCGCCGATGATGATCATGGCGATGAACTGGATGGCGAAGTGGATGCCGAAGGCCTCGGCCGTGACGTTGGTGAGGTAGTAGGCGTACAGCGCGCCGGCCATGGCCGCGATGGCCGAGCTGAAGGCAAAGGCCTTCAGGCGCAGGATGCGCACATCCACCCCGGCCGAGGTGGCAGCGAGTTCATGGTCGCGCATGGCCATCATTGCGCGGCCTTCGCGGTTGTTCATGGTGTTGCGCAGCGCCCAAAAAACCAGCGCCACCAGCGGCAGCAAGAAGAAGTACCAGCGCGTGGGGGTGCTCAGATCCAGCGGGCCGAGTGTGGCCGGCTTGAACGGCACGCCGACGACATCGAAAAACTTGAACTGGTACTCCATGAAGGCGAAGACCACGATGTAGTGCATCGCAAAAGTCGACAGCACGAAGTACAGGCCCCGCACACGCAGCGATGGCAGCCCGGCGATGACACCGGCCATGGCGCCGGCGGCGCCCGCTGCCAGCAACACCAACGGGAACGGCCAGCCCCACTGCGTGCCGGTGATGGCGGCGGTCATGGCGCCGACCGCATAGAACGCGGCATGGCCGATGGAGATGAGGCCGGCAATGCCGGTCAGGTAGTTCAGCGACAACGCGCCGAGCATCGCAATCAACATCAGGTTGACCTGGCTCAGCCCCAGGTTGAGCAACTGCATGTTCGACAGGCGCATGCCGAAGATCGAGCGGTCGGTGAGCAGCACGGGCAGGTAGCACAGCAGCGCGATGGCCACGGCGATGGCCAGCCAGCGCCAGGGCGTGCGCGCCGGCGGGCGAGCCGTGCTGGCGGCGGTTGTGGTGGCGAGGCTCTGTGTCGTCATGTCAGGTTTCCATGGTGCCAGCCGCCGCCTGCCAAACGGGGAACTGCGCGGGCCAAGCGAACGCCGCGGAGCCGGCTCTGCCGGGCCGCTGGCGTTGCCCCCTTGAGGGGGCGCGCGAAGCGCGTAGGGGGTGTTTCAATTTATACCCGACCCAGCTCACGCTGGCCGAACAAGCCCCAGGGGCGGATCATCAAGATCAGCATCAGCAAGACATAGATCAGGATGTCGCTGGACTTCGGTGAGATGTACGAGGCCGCGAACTGTTCGATCACCCCGACCAGCAAGCCGCCAATGATCGCGCCGGGAATGCTCTGCATGCCGCCGATGACCACCGCCGGCAGGGCCAGCAGACCGATGCTCTCCAGCTCGGTCGACACGATCTGCAACTGGCCCAGGAACAAGCCGCCGATGCCGGCCAGCATGGCGCCGATGGCCCAGGCCAGGCGGTTCATCAGGTTGACGCTCACGCCCGACACCACGGCGGCCTCGTGGTTGTCAGCGGTGGCGCGCATCAACAGGCCGATCGAGGTGAACTTGAAGAAGGCGCCAAAGCCGGCCATGCAGACCCAGCTCACGCCCGCAGCGATCAAGTGCAGTTGCGAGATGCGCACATCGCCAACGAGAAAAATGCCCGTGGGCAGCGGCGTGGCCAGCGTGCGCCCCTGCGGGCCGTAGATGATCTCGATAACCGCGCGCAGCACGATCGACAGCGCGATTGTGAGCATGATCACCGACAGCATCGGCTGGCCAGACAGCGGCTGAATCAACAGCACATGGATGACCACGCCCAACAACGCTGAAGCGCCGACGATGGCCACCAGCGCCAAGGGGAAGGGCAGGCCGAGCAACGTTATGGCAGTGACCGCGAAAAACGCGCCGCACACGACAAACATGCCCTGCGCGAAGTTGAAAACATCCGTGGCCTTGAAGACCACCGCGAAGCCCAACGCCACCAATCCGTAAATGCTGCCCAGGGCCAGCCCACTGAAAAGAACTTGTGCAAACATGGTTGACCCCGGGTCAGTGTGGACGTCTTCCATGATCCGGGGCGCTGCCCCAGATCAGAGAAGTTGGTGTCAGCGCCTTACTTGGTGTACTTCGCGTAGTCGGCGAATTCGCCGAACGGCTTGTACTTCTTGGCCGCGAAGTCGTAGCCGATCATGCGAAACGCCGCCGGGCCGGTGTGGTTGTCGGGTGTGAAGACGACGGGCGCAGCCAGGCCTTTGCTGTCCACGGTGAAGCCCTTGCTCATCGCCTCGACGAGCTTGGCGCGGGTCGGGTCCGGGCCGGTCTTTGTCAAGGCTTCAGCGGACATCTGGCCCGCCACCCAGCCGGCAACGTAGTTGATGTCTTCCTTGATCGCCGCGCGGCCGTACTTGTCGGCTGCGGCCACCATTTCGCGGTTGCCGGGCGACTGGTCGGTGCCGCCCGGCGTGAAGCAGCTGACCACGTTGTAATTGGCGCCGGCCTCCGGGCCCATGGCGGCGTAGATCGACGGCGAGAGCAGGTAGCTGATGCCGAAGGCCGGGATCTTCAGGCCATATTGCTGCATCGCTTTCATCGTCAGGATGGCCGTGTTGGGTACGCCGTAGATGGTGATGAAGTCGGGCTTCTGGGCGATGATTTCCAGCACCTGCGGCGTCACGTCAGCGGCCGTGATCTTCATCGTCACCAGCGTTGACGAGCCGCCGAGCTTGGCCGCCGCAGCCTGCACCATTTGTGCGTATTCAACTCCACCGGCACTTTCGATCGACACCACCATCACCTTGGGCGCCTTCAGTTTGAGCATGTCGGTGTAGTAGCCCACACCGGTCACGGCCATCTGCGGGTAGCTGCAAAAGCCGCCGTAGACCAGCGGCGAGATGGGCTCCGACAAGGGTTTGGTGGTGGTGTAGGTGCCCACGATGGGGATCTTGCCGCCGCGAATGGTGGGCGCTAGCGAGACCTGCGAACTCGACGAGCCCATGCCCGAAATCGCCAGCACCGGCGTTTGCGTCGACAGCTTTTCGTAGTTGACCTTGTCCTGGGCCGGGTTGAAGCGGCTGTCTTCAGCCAGCACGTTGACTTTGCGACCATGCACACCACCGTTTTCATTCAGGCGGCGCATGAAGTCTTGAAAGCCAGTGGCCCAGATGCTTTGTGAGGCCGATGCGGGGCCACTCAAATCCATCATGACGCCCCAGTCGACGCGATCTTTGTAGACGCCGTCAGCGGGGTGCTCGGACTGGGCCTGCGCGCACAGCGCCACGCTGGCGGCGAATGCGCCGACGGCCAGTTTGGCGGCCAGGGTGGTTTGCGAAACGGTGCGATTCATCTGAAGTCTCCAAGGGTGTTGAACGCCGTGGGTGGCGTGCATTCGGGTCAAGTGAAAGTGAAACCGCGATAGCCCGCGGCGGCGGTGTCGTTGCAGATGACGGTGTAGTTGCCCAGGCCGCCGATGTAAGGCAGGAATACCCGTGGCTTGCCCGGAATGTTGGCGCCGGTGTACCAAGAGTTGGCGGTGGCAAACAGCGTCTTTGATGCGACATCGCGCGCATGTGCCATCCAACCGTCTTGGGCTTCTTGTGTGGCACGCAGTTGTTGCGCGCCGCTGCGCTGCATGTGGGCCAGCAAGTCGCTGATCCAGTTCACATGCTGCTCGATGGCCATGATCACGTTGGTCAACACCGAAGGGCTGTTCGGTCCGGTGATGGTGAACAGGTTGGGGAAGCCCGCACTCATCAAGCCCAGGTAGTTGCTCGGGCCCTGCGCCCATTCGTCTTTCAGCGCGCGCCCACCTTCGCCACGAATGTCGATCATGGCCAACGCGCCGGTGATGGCGTCGTAGCCAGTGGCGAAGACGATGTCGTCCAACTCGTGCAGCGCGGTGTCGGTGCGGATGCCCGCGGCCACGACTTCTCGGATCGGCTCGGCCTTCAGGCTCACCAGCTTCACATGCGGTGAGTTAAAGGTTTCGAAGTAGTCGGTATCGACGCAGATTCGCTTGGTGCCGATGGCATGGTCTGTTGGCGCCAGCAGCGTGGCCACGGCCGGGTCTTTGACGATGCCGCGAATCTTGTTGCGCACGAATTCCGACGCCGTTTCGTTGGCGAAGGCATCGGTGTAGATGTCGTTGAACGAATGGGTGAAATTGGCGCCGCCGCGCGCCCAGCGGCGCTCGTACTCCTGCTGCCGTTCTTCGGCGCTGACCGATGCCGCCGAGCGCGTGCTGTACTCGTACAAGATGCCCGAGCGCGTGCTGCGCGCAGCTTCGCGGTGCTTGGCGTAGTCGGCCTTCCACTCCTGCTGCACTTGCCAAGACAGCGGCCCGTTCCAGGCCGGGATGCTGTAATTGGGCGTGCGCTGGAACACCACCACGCTGCGGGCCTGTTTGGCGATGACCGGAATGGTTTGAATGCCCGACGAGCCCGTGCCGATGACGCCCACGCGCCGGCCAGTGAAGTCAATCGTTGCATGCGGCCAGGTGCCGGTGTGGAACTGGCGGCCCTTGAAACTTTCCAGGCCCGGCAAGTCGGGCACGCGCGCGGCCGACAGGCAACCGGCGGCGGATATCACGAAGCGCGCCGAAACCGCGTCGCCCGCGCTGGTGCCCACTTGCCAGCGCTGCGTGGCCTCGTCATACACCGCGCTGAGCACGCGCGTGTTGAGTTGAATGTCGCGCCGCAGATCGAACCGATCCGCCACATGGTTGATGTAGTTCAGGATCTCGTCTTGCCGCGGATAGCGCTCGCTCCACAGCCATTCCTGCTGCAAGGCTTCGTCGAAGGAATAGCTGTACTGCATGCTTTCCACGTCGCAGCGCGCGCCGGGGTAGCGGTTCCAGTGCCAGGTGCCGCCCACGCCGTTGCCGGCTTCGAACGCTCGCGCGCTCAAGCCCAATTGGCGCAAGCGGTGCAGCATGTACAGGCCGGCAAAACCGGCGCCGATGACCACAGCGTCCACCTGCAAAGGCGCCGCTGCGGTGCGCGATGGGTTCAATTCATCCACAAGCCACCTGTGATGTTGAGCGCCTGGCCGGTCATGTAGGCGGCGTCCGTGCTGGCCAAAAAGGCCACCACGCCGGCCACGTCTTGCGGCGTGCCGGCGCGGCGCATGGGCACCACGGTTTGCACGCGGGTGTGCACATCGGGCAGGCCCTGCGCGGCGTTCATGGCCTCGGCGGCGTCGCGCATGCGGGTGTCGATGATCGTGCCCGGGCAGATGGCGTTGACGCGAACCCCGCGCCCGGCCAGTTCACCGGCCACGCTTTGCGTCAGCGCGATCACCGCGGCCTTGCTGGCGCTGTACGCGGCGTGGTTGGGCACGCCTTTCTTGCCCGTCCACGACGACATGTTGATGATGCAACCGGCGCCTCGCGCCAGCATGCCCGGCAGCACGGCCTGGCAGCCATGGAACACGCCATCCAGGTTCACCGCCATCTGGTCGCGCCAGTCTTGCTCGCTCACATCCAGGAACGGCGCCGTGCGCAAGATGCCGGCGTTGTTCACCAGCACGTCGATCTCGCCCAGGCTGCGCGCCACATCGGCCACGGCGGCTTGAAAGCTGCTGCGCAGCGCCACGTCCACTTCCCACACGCCAGCTTGGCGCCCCAACGCACGCACCTGCGCGGCGCTGGCTTCGGCACCGGCCAGGTCGCGGTCGAACACGGCGACATCGCGCCCGTCTTGCGCCAGGCGCAGGGCAATGGCGCGGCCGATGCCGCTGGCGGCACCGGTGACCACGGCAAGGCCCGTGCGGGGGGTCATGTTGCTGGCTGCTCCAAAGGTGTGGCGGGTGGCTACCCGCAATGCAGAAAAACAGGCTATCAGTCAGATTCGTATACTACACAGTATATGAACATTCGTGCAAGTACAAAATAACCCGAAGGGTCAGGCTGGGGTCGATCGCCGCAAGCGGTGCTGAGCGCCGAGCCGGCGTCCAAGCCAAAGCCGTGAACCGGCACAAAATGCGGCTGCCATGAACGAACCCCATTCCACCGCGGCGCCAGCCACAGCTTCCGTGCCCGAGCCAGGCCTGCCGTCTATCTCGGGCGCGGCGGCTGACAGCCGCGCGCCGGCGTTATTCATCAGCTACCGCCGTGCCGACACGCAGAGCTTTGCGCGCGACCTGCACAAGCATCTCGCCGCCGGCTTCGGCTACCACCGCGTGTTCATGGATCGCGCCGAGATCCGCGCCGGCCAGCGCTGGGCCGAGCGGCTGGAAGAAGAACTTGCGCGCAGCACGGTGGTGCTGGTGCTGGTCGGGCCGCAGTGGCTCAAGCTTCAAGACAAGGACTATCGCCGCCGCATAGACGGCCCCGACGATTGGGTGCGCCGTGAAATCGCCACCGCGCTGGCCGCGGGCAAGGAAGTGATCCCGGTGTACGTGGCCGGTGCCGTGCCGATCACCGATGCCGCAGCGCTGCCGCCAGACCTGGCCGGGCTGCCGGCACGCCAGCGCGTGGTGTTGACAGACGATTCGTGGAACGACGGCATGGCGCGGCTGGTGCAGCGGCTGGAACAACTCGGCCTGCGCGCGGCGCGACCGGGCTTTCGCCTGCCGGCGCGCCTGAAGCATGTGGCTGCATTGACGCCGCCCGAGCTGGAACGCGCGCTCGCAGCGCTGCCGCACTGGAGCCTCACCGGCGAGGAGCGGCGCGTGCCCTACAGCGCCGGCCCGGTGCCGCACAGCGAGCTGTACCGCGAATATGCGTTCGCCCGTTTCGAAGAAGCCACCGCCTTCATGGCCGAAACCAGCCCGGCCATCAACCAGGGCAACCACCACCCGCGCTGGGAAAACTTCTGGACCACCGTGCGGGTGTGGCTGTCGACCTGGGACATCGAGTTCCAGCCGTCACGCTACGACGTGGAGCTGGCGCAGTGGCTCGACCGGGCCTATATCGAGTTCACGGCGCGCGACCGCCCTGCCGCAGCCGCAGCGTCCTTGCAAGCGCTGCCAAGCGCGGTGGCCACCACGGCACCTGGCACTTCGCCGGCGGTGCCGGTGCGCCTGACGCCAGATGAGCTGAAAGCCGCCCTCGCGGCGCAACCCGCCTGGTCGGTGCTTGCCGGCAAGCTTGAGCGAACGCTGCGCTTCGCAGACTTTGCGTCGGCGTTCGGCTTCATGGCCTCGGTGGCCCTCGCCGCGGAGAAGATGAACCACCACCCCGAGTGGTTCAACGTCTACGACACCGTGCGCATCCAGCTCACCACGCACGACGCCGGCGGTATCAGCGCGAACGACTTCGACCTCGCGGCGCGCATCGACGCACTTGCGCAGGCGCACGGCGTGCGATGACAGCCGGCGAACGACAACCCCTCGCAAGTTCCAATCCAAGACACCGAACCCTGCTTGCTTGCCCGGGGTGAAAATTCAGACCGGTCTTGGTCTGATTTTGGATGAACAGGAGTTCGCCATGAAATCGGTAAACATCTACGACGCGAAGACGTGCCTGTCGCAGTTGGTTGATAAAGCGGCTGCGGGCGAAGACGTGGTGGTGAGTCGCCACGGCAAGGCGCTGGTTCGCATCAAGCAGCTCATTGAGCCCAAACGTCGCATCAAATTTGGCCTGCTCAAGGGCAAGTTCAAGGTGGCGGCAGACTTCGATGCGCCGCTGCCGCTCGATGCGCTGTGAGCGCTCCGCTGTTCGCGGTGCTCAAGCGTCGCGCAGCAGTTCCTGCATCAAGTGGCGCACCAGCGGCAACGCCGGTGCCTCGCTGCGCCCGGCCAGCGTGACGATGGCGAAGCGCGCGGTCGCGTTCAACGCCGGCTTCATCACCAGCTCAGCCAAATCGGGCCCTGCGGCGCGAATGGCGAACAGCACGGTATCTGTGTGCCGCGTCAATTCAACCAGGCTCGGCAGTTCCTCGCAGTGCAGGGTGACGCAGCGCGCCGGGTGCGCATCGGGCCCATAACGCTCGACCAGCACGCGCGCCACTTCGTCGCTGAGCGGCGTTGATGCGATCGGGTAGGCGCGCAGTTGCTCGAAGCTCAACCCGCTACGCTTGCGCGCCAGCGGGTGGCCGCGCCGGCACAGGAAGGCGCCGCGCATTTCGTAGCTGTCGGTGGTGCGCAGGTCGGGCGCGGGCACGAGCGACCGGGCGTCGACCACCAGCGCGTCGATCGTGCGCTCGCGCAGGCTGCGTTCGAGCCGGTCGGTTCGGCCGCGCGAAATTTCGAGCCGCAATTGCGGGTGGTGCGTGGCCATGTGCATCAACAGCGGCGTCATCAGCATCGCGCCCGGCCCGGAACCCAGGCCGATGCGCAGTGTGCCGGCCTTGCCTTTGGCCATGTGCGTTGCGCTGTCGCGCAGGTCCTCGGCGGCGCCGATGAGCTGGTGCGCACGAGCGACCACCTCGCGCCCAAACGGCGTGAGCTCGCTGCGCCGGCCAATGCGGTCAAACAGCGGCTGGCCGAGTTCAAGCTCGAGTGCGCGGATGCTCCGGCTCAATGCCGGTTGGGTCAGGAAGACGGCGCCGGCCGACTTGCTGAAGGAGCCGGTCTGCGCCAGTGAGAGCAGGTGCCGTAGCTGGACGAAGGTCATGGCCGGGGTTCTGAAAGATGTGCGTGAAACTCATGCTAATTCAGAAAATTATGCATTGGACTTTGCATGCACCCGAACCTACATTGACCACGTCCTGTGCCCCATGTCGCCCCACCGTCGCCCCTGCCTCCACACCTCCAGGAGTTGCCATGACAAAGTTCCAACGCTCGCTGACCTTGATCGCTGCCCTGCTGCTCAGTGCCGGCGCAGCCCTCGCTCAGAGCTACCCCACCAAGCCGGTGAACCTGATGGTGCCGTACCCGGCAGGCGGCCCGTCTGACGCCATTGCCCGCATCTTCAACATCCAGCTCGGCAAGGAACTGGGCCAGCAGGTGCTGGTGGAAAACCTGGGCGGTGTGAGCGGCGCGCTGGCCGCGCAGAAGGTGCTGGCCGCGCCGGCCGACGGCTACTTCATCTTCCAGGGCTCGCCCAACGAGGTGATCTTGTCGCCGCTGGCCAATGCGGCGGTGAAGCTGAAGACCGAAGACTTCCGCCTGGTGCACCCGGTGGCCGATGCGGTGATGGTGTTCGTGACGCGCAAGGACTTGGGCGTCAACAGCGTTGACGAGTTGATCGCGCTGGCGCGCAAATCGGCCGACAAGCCGCTGACTTATGGCAGCGTGGGCATCGGCTCGCTGTACCACCTGATCCTTGAGAACGTGCAAGCTTCAACCGGCATCAAGCTCGCGCATGTGCCGTACAAGGGCAACGCCCCGCTGCTGCAAGACATCGGCGGCGGCCAGGTCGACTTTGCGGTGCTGGTGTACAGCGCCGCGATGGGCGCGCTGGCCGAGCAGGGGCGCATGAAGGTGATCGGCCAACTTGGGGCGCAACGCTCGGAGCTGCTGAAGAACGTGCCAGCGGCCGGCGAGAGCCAGGCGCTGAAGAACTTCTCGTACAAGATCTGGACCGGCTTCATGGTGCCGAAGAACACGCCCGAAGACATCGTCACCCGCTTGCACGCCGCCATCGGCAAGACACTGCAAGACCCGACGGTGCGCTCGCAACTGGCGGCGCAGACGCAGCTTGCTTCGGCGCCGATGACGCTGGCGGAGTCGGCCAAGTTTTTCGATGCTGAGGCCGCGCGTTATCGCGCCATTGCCAAGCAGATCAATCTTCAGCCGCAGTAAAGCCGTGCAGCGGCACTGGGAGTATCGCGGTCATTCATCGCCCCACTTCCTGGAGCCACTTGCATGAAAGTCATCGTTCTCGGCGACGATC
>JANOXU010000243.1:0-23304 GCA_031418595.1 Burkholderiales bacterium | reverse complement strand
AAACAGCGCAAACAGCGCAAACAGCGCAAACAGCGCAAACAGCGCAAACAGCGCAAACAGCGCAAACAGCGCAAACAGCGCAAACAGCGCAAACAGCGCAAACAGCGCAAACAGCGCAAACAGCGCAAACAGCGCACACGGCACACACAGCCCACACGGCACACAGCGCGGCGCGCAGGTGGTTCAGGTCGACGGCTTCGTGCGCCCGCCGGCCATGGGTGCGCGCCGCTTGTCCACCCGGCCCAGTTCGGGCTGGCCTGCCGCGCCAGCCGTGACCCTGAATTCCGGCTCGCTCACGGCAACCACGGCGGTCAACCGCGGTGCGCCTGCGCAGCCGCTGGTGCAAGGGGGCATGGCGGCGCGCTGGCATGCGGCGGCCAGCGCCGAGCCGCCACGGCACCTGGCCCGGGATGACACCGTGGCCGACGTGGCGCTTGAGGATTGGCACGACCTGCTGGGCGCGGTGATGGAGCGGCTGCGCGTGACCGTGGCTGAATCGATGAATACTCTGCCGCAGCCGCACAAGCAGGTGGTTCACGGCGCAGCGCGCCTGCAATCCACTGTGCTGGAATGCGTGCTGGCGCTGGATCAACTGCAAAGCTCGCTGGGGCATGAGTTCAGCCGCCGTGATGGTCTGCATCGCAACAGCCAGGCCGCCCATGCTGCGCTGCTGCGCGCGCAAAGTGAGCTGGCGCAGGTGCACGGCGAACCGCGCCCGCTGCACGACACCGCGCCGCGCGACAGCCTGGCCACGCTGCCCAACCGAGGCGTGTTCAGCCAGCATCTGGAGCGCGCGTTGGCCTGCGCGGCGCAGCAGGCGCGACTCTCTGCCCTGCTGTACATCGACCTGGATGGCTTCAAGGCGATCAACGCGGCGCATGGCCGCAGCGTGGGCGATGAAGTGCTGGGCGTGGTGGGCGCCAGGCTGGCCCGCGCCGTGCGCGCCGATGACCTGGTCAGCCGCGTGGGCAGTGATGAATTCGCATGCCTGATTCGCGGCCCGGCCACCACCGCGCAAATTGCCCAACTGGCCAGCAAGCTGGTGGGCGTGGTGACCATGCCCTGCGTGCTGGGGGCGCTTCAGTTGCGCGTGCAACCCAGCATCGGTGTGGCCTGCTGCCCCAGCGATGGCCGCACCGCCGCCGAGTTGTTGGCCAGCGCCGATGCCGCCTTGCTGCGCGCCAAACGGGCGCAGAGCCGTTTGGCGCTGTTCAGTCAGCCCGGTTGAGTAAAAGCCCCGTTTGGCCTTTGGGCCGCTGCTGTGGGTGGAGTCACGGCCGCTGATGTGGCATGCGGCATGGCGGACGACGCGGCGTGCGGCATGGCAGCCGAAGCGGCTGGCGCTTTGGCTGTTGTTGACGCTTGCGCCAAAGACGCCAGCACCGCCAGCCAGCCTTGAACAGGCGCCTTGGCCACCAGCTTGTGCAGCAGCGGCGGCAGCATGCCGGCCAGCAGCGCGGGCGTGAACAAGCGGCGCACGGGCGCAAACCGCGCCAGCGCCGCACCCACCAGCACGGCCGCGCCCAGCAGCGCGAAGGGGTGACGCTGGGCCACGGGTTGCACGCTGCTGCGCGTGGCCGCGTTCAAGGCGCTGGCCGCGCGGTGCAGCGGGTGCTGCGCCCACCACTGCTGTGCGGCGGCCCAGAGCAGGTCAACGCCGGGCAATGACTTGACCAGACTGAACCAGGCTGCCGGTGAGCCACTGGCGCGTGCTTGCTGCGCCGCCTGGCGCTCGGCCAGGTTGTTGCGCACGCTTTGCCGGATGGTCTGGCGCGAACGCTCCAATCGGGCACAGGCTTGCGCGGCCAGGTCGTCCGGCAGCGTTGCATCGAGATGTTTGATGTCGTTGTTCATGAAGCCATCACCTCGCGCAGTAAAGCCAGGTCAGCCCGCGCTTGTTGGCGCAGGCTGCCAAAGGCCTCGGCCTGCGCACTGTGCCGCGCGCCATACAGGCACACAAGGCCCAACACGGCGGGCACCAGCGGTGTGACGACCAGCACCCACAGCGCAGCCGAACTGAGCGGCGGCGCGATGGCGCACAGCATCACGGCCACGCCGGTCAGTATCACCGCCACGCCCACGCAGACCAGGCCAGCGGCCAGCAGCAGCACCCGCTGCTTCCAGGCCGCCGCGGCGCTGGCCACCTGGGAGCCGACCAACTCGGCGTAGCCCTCGGCATGATCAACCAACAAACCTGGCCGGGTGACCAGCAGTTGCAACAGGGGGTGCATCACGCTAACCGGGTGCTGGGCAGGCGGGGTCAGTCGTGGCTGCGCGAGCGGCTGAGCAGGCTGACCAACGCCATCAGCGCCGCGCCACAGGCCGCGGCGATCAGCATGGCCTTGATGGGTTCGTGGCGCACGTAGTCGGTGGTGACTTCGCTGGCATGCTGGGCTTGCTCGCGCAGTTGGCGTGTGCTGTCGCGCACGGCGTCAACGCTGCGTTGAGCCAGCGCGCTGGCTTGTTCTTGTGCGCGCTCCAACATCGGCGCGGCTTGCGCACGCAGGTCTTGCACGCTGGTGGCCAGGCCATCGAGCGCGGCGTTGCCCGCGCGCTGGGTGGATTGAATGGCTTGCTGCGCGGACTGCGCGGCTTGATCGGCCAGGTTGTTGGAAGGCTCGAAAGGCTTGGGCTGGTTCATGGTGGTTCTCGGTGAGGGTTAAACGTGAAAGTGCGGCAGAACTTGCGCATCAAGACTGACGCATCGGGCCTTGGCGAATCAGTCCTTTGCGCATCAGGCCTTGCGCATCAGGCCGTACAAGAAACTGGCTACAGCCAAGATGGCGAAGACGACGAACAGAACTTGCCCAATGCCCGCGGCGCTGGTGGCGATGCCACCAAAACCGAAAAGCGCAGCGACGATGGCGATGATGAAGAAAACGACGGCGTAGTGCAACATCTGATCACTCCTGAGTTGGGCGGCGTCAACCGGCGCAGCATCTCGCCATGCGATTGGCGTTGCGCGGTGCGGCCGCTTTCTGAAAGCCAGGCCAGTGTGCCCGCGCAGCGCCGGGGCGGCGATCAGCAAGGCGGCCAAGGGCCTGTAGTGCGGGCTCTTTGTGCGCTGTAGGACAGTGCCCACAGGGCACTGGCACAGTGGCTCTTGCCCCGCGGCGCGGGTTGAAGCTTGTCGGCCTGAAAGCGCGGTTTGGGCGCGGGCTCAGGCCAGTTGCGCATCGCTTTTGGCCTTGGCCAAAGGCAGCGTCACCCGAACCTCGGTGCCCTGGCCCAGCGTTGAATCAATGCTCAACGTGCCACCTTCGGCCTCAACTCGAAAACGCATGCCCAACAAACCGTGCGCCGACCGCGCCGGCGCATTGGCGGCGAAGCCCACGCCGTTGTCGCGCACCACGGCCAGCGCCTGGCCGCCCTGTGCGCTCAGGCTGATCCAGACCTTGCTTGCCCGTGCGTGCTTGTTGATGTTGGTGATGGCCTCTTGCACCATGCGGTAGATCACCAGCTCGGCGGCAGGCTCCAGCGGCACGGGCTCGACCGCGCACTGCACCTCGATGCCCGAGCTGGTGGCGAATTCACGCGCCAGGATCTCCAGCGTGGCGCCCAGGCCCAGGTTGCTCAGCGTCGAAGGGCGCAGGTCTTCGATGATGCGCCGCTTCAAGGCGATGCCGTTGTTCAAGGTGTCGACCAGGTGCGCCAGGCGCTCCTGGGCTTCGGGGGCGGTGCCGGTAAGACGCGAACGGATGCGCGCGGCGTCGAGCTTGGCCGAGGTGAGCAGGGCGCCCAACTCGTCGTGCAGGTCGCGCGCCAGGCGGCTGCGCTCATCCTCGCGCGCGGTTTGCAGGTGGTGCATCAACTCGGTGAGCTGGGCCGTGCGCAAGGCCACTTCACTCTCCAGCCGGTCGCGTTCGGCGCGCACACCGCGCTGTTGCTCGCGCTGTTGCTCTTCAAGCGCGGCGCTGGAGCGCAGGAACAGCACCAACGCCAACAGGCTCAAGGCACTGAGCGCAGCGATGCCGATGCGGCTGAGCAGCAGCGTGTGATAGACGTCTTGCCGGCCCTGCGCCACGCTGGCCGATTCCAGCCGCAGCAGCTCGTCAGACAGCATGCGAATGGCCTGCATCTTTTCCCGGCCGATGTCGCTGAGCACAATTTCCATGGCGGCGGCGCTGCGCCCTTCGTCATACAGGCGGACCGTCAGCGCCAGCTCCGACAACCTGGTTTTTGTTGCGGCCTGCAGCTGCAACAACAGGGCGCGCGCTGGCGGGTCGTCTTCATATTGCCGGGTCAGCGATGCGAACTCGGTCTCAATGGATTGCAGCGCGTCGGCATAGGGCTGCAGGTATTCCTTGCGCCCGGTCAGCATGTAGCCGCGCTGGCCGGTTTCGGCGTCGATCACGTTGCGCTCCAGGCGGCGGATGGTGCTGCGCGCCACGGCCATGGCGCCCAGTTCGTCGAGCGTGGCCACTGAACGCCAGTACGAGCCTTCGCTGATGAAGATCATGGCCGCCACGGCCACGCACACCAGCGGGAAGACGAAGGGGTTGCGTTTCACAACGCTCAGCATTTCCACGGTCAGGCTTGCTCCCAAAGCGTAGGATCATCCATCAGCCACCCACGCGTACCGCCATGATCCGAATTGCCATTGTTGATGACCATGCCATGGTGCGCGCCGGGCTGCGCCAGTTCTTCGCTGACCAGGCCGACTTCAGCGTGGTGGCCGAAGCCGCCAATGGCCGCGAGGCGCTGGACATCGTGCGCCGCGGTGAGGTCGATGTGATCGTGATGGACATCAACATGCCCGAGCATGGCGGCGTGGATGCGCTGGCCGCCATCAAGGCGCGTGCGCCCGATTTGCCGGTGCTCATACTGAGTGGTTTCGCCGAAGAACATTACGCCACGGCCTTGTTGCGCCAGGGCGCCAGCGGCTACCTGAGCAAGGATTGCGACCCCGAAGAGATCGTGCGCGCCATCCGCACCGTTGTGCGCGGGCGCAAGTACATCACCGCCGGTGTGGCCGAGCGGCTGGCCGACGGTTTGAGCGGCGGGGGCGACAAGCCGCTTCACGAGCTGCTCTCAGAACGCGAATTGCAAGTCTTTCTGCGTTTGGCCAAAGGCGAAACCATCGGCCACATGGCACTGAGCATGTCGCTGAGCGTCAAGACGGTCAGCACCTACCGCACCCGGGTAATGGAAAAGATGAAGCTCGAATCAAACAGCGACCTGACCTACTACGCGCTGAAGAACGGGCTGATCCAGTGATCACGCATTGAGCGCGCCGGGCGCCGCGAAGCCCGCTTCGCCGGTGGCCAGGTGGGCGCAGTAGCTGAGCAGCGCGTCGATGTCGTTGGACTTGTCGAACACCCGGTGCGCACCCAGCTCAATGCACTTGCGGCGCATGTCGGCGGTGGCGTAGTTGCTCAACACCACCAGCGCGCGCCTCGGCTGGTGCCCACTGGCTGCGCGCAGCACGCCCAGTCCGGAACCGCCCTTGAGAAAGATGTCGATGATCACCAGTTCGCACAGGTTGCCGGCCTGCTGCAGCCATTGCACGGCGACACTTTCGCTTTCCGCGGTGCCCACCACTTCAACCGGCGCCAGTTCCTCCAGCGTCGCGATGAGGTTTTCGCGGATCACCGGGCTGTCTTCGACGAGGTAAGTCTTGAGCCGGTGCATGAACAGGCGGTTTCCTTGGCGCCACGAGGGCTGGGTAGCGGCGCCCAGCTTGGGTTCGATCTGGCGCGCCGCTGGGTCGATCTGGCGACCCAGTGTGCACGCGAAGCCCTCTTCGCGCCATGGGTGTTGGCTGCAATGCGTGTCAGACAACGCCTACCTCCACCCACCCGTAGGACACCTACTACGCAGCTTGGCGGCACCGTCTGCTGGCAGCGGTGTGGTGCCTGCCGCACATTCAACTGCCGGCCAGGCGTTCCGCTTCAAGCCGTGTCTCACGAGGTTGAACCATGACAACTCTTTTCAAAAGCCCTTTGTCCGTTGCCGCGCTGGCGTTGGCTGCGCTGTCGTTGGCTGCGCCCGCTGTCGCACAGGTGACGTTTTATGAGCATGACAACTTTCAGGGCCGCAGCGTTACCGCTGACCGCAACGTGCGCAACCTGGAGAACTTCGGTTTCAATGACCTCGCCTCTTCGGTGGTGGTGACGCGGGGCGACCGCTGGGAAGTCTGCGAGGAGGCCCGCTTTGCTGGCCGTTGTGTTGTGTTGCGCCAGGGCCAGTACCCCTCGTTGGGGTCAATGGGGCTGAACGACCGTATCTCATCGATGCGCATGCTCAACGGCAACTCTCGCATCGAACAGGATCGCTACGCCCCGCAGCCCGCGGTGGCGCAAGACTGGCGCCGGCGCCGCGACGAGCGGCTGTTCGAAGTGGAGGTGTCGTCGGTGCGCGCCGTGATGGGCACGCCGGAGCAACGTTGCTGGGTCGAGCAAGAGCAGGTCAGTAGCGACGGCCGCAGCAATGCGCCCGGCGCGGTGCTGGGCGCGGTGATCGGCGGCATCCTGGGCCACCAGGTGGGTGGCGGCAGCGGCCGCGATCTGGCCACGGCCGGCGGCGTGGTGGCCGGCGCGGTGGTGGGTTCGAACGTTTCGCGCAACCGACAACAGGGCAGCCAGCAAGGCGGCACGCAAGATGTGCAGCGCTGTGCTGAGGTGCGCGGCCAGAACCGGGTCGACCACTGGGATGTGGCCTACAACTTTCGCGGTGTCGACCACCGGGTGCAGATGACCACGCGCCCGGGGCGCACGATTCTGGTCAATCGCCAGGGCGAGCCGCGCGTCTGAGCGTGATGGTCACAGGGCGCGGCAATTGCCGCGCACCCCGTGCGGCCTTCACTTCAACGCTTTGAAGCGCAGCCGGTGTGGCTTGGCGCCTTCTTCACCCAGGCGCTGCTTCTTGTCGGCCTCGTACTCTTGGTAGTTGCCGGCATAAAAGAACCACTGCGAGTCGCCCTCGGCGGCCAGGATGTGGGTGCAGATGCGGTCGAGGAACCAGCGGTCGTGGCTGATCACCATGGCCGAGCCGGCAAATTCGAGCAGCGCTTCTTCCAGCGCGCGCAGGGTTTCCACGTCGAGGTCGTTGCTCGGCTCGTCGAGCATCAACACGTTGCCGCCTTGCGCCAGAGTCTTGGCCAGGTGCAGCCGCCCGCGCTCGCCACCTGACAGGTTGCCAATCAGCTTTTGCTGGTCGTTGCCCTTGAAGTTGAAGCGGCCCAGGTACGCGCGGCTGGGCATCACGAACTTGCCCACGACGATGTTGTCCAGCCCGCCCGACACGTCTTGCCAAACGGTTTTTTCGTCGGCCAGGCTCTCGCGGCTCTGGTCGACGAACGCGAGTTGCGCGGTCTTGCCGATCACCACTTCGCCCGCATCGGCCTTTTCCTTGCCCTGGATCAGGCGGAACAGGGTTGACTTACCAGCACCGTTAGGCCCGATGATGCCCACGATGGCGCCGGGCGGCACCTTGAAGCTCAGGTTATCCAACAGCAAACGGTCGCCAAAGCTCTTGCTCACGCCCTTGAATTCGATCACCTCGTTGCCCAGGCGCTCGGCCACGGGAATGAAGATCTCGTTCGTCTCGTTGCGCTTCTGGTAGTCGACATCACTCAGTTCTTCAAAGCGTGCCAGGCGCGCCTTGCTCTTGGTCTGCCGGCCCTTGGCGTTGGAGCGCACCCATTTCAGCTCTTCCTTCATCGCCTTCATGCGCGCGTCTTCGGTCTTCTGTTCCTGCTCCAGGCGCGCTTCTTTCTGTTCCAGCCAATCGGAGTAATTGCCCTTCCAGGGGATGCCCTGGCCGCGGTCGAGTTCGAGAATCCATTCGGCCGCGTTGTCGAGGAAGTAGCGGTCGTGGGTGATGGCCACCACCGTGCCCGGGAAGCGCTGCAAAAACTGCTCCAACCAATCGACGCTTTCGGCATCCAGGTGGTTGGTGGGCTCGTCAAGCAGCAGCATGTCAGGCTTGCTCAATAACAGCCGGCACAGTGCGACACGGCGCTTTTCGCCACCCGATAGCACGCCGATGTTGGCTTCCCAGGGCGGCAGGCGCAGGGCGTCGGCGGCGAGTTCGAGTTGCAGGTCGGTGTTCTCGGAACCGGCTGCGGCGATCACCGCTTCCAGCTCGGCCTGTTCTGAAGCGAGCTTGTCGAAGTCGGCGTTTTCGTCGGCGTATTCGGCATACACCTCGTCGAGCCGCTTCTTGGCGGCCAGCACGCCGCCAATGCCTTCTTCCACCGCCTGGCGCACGGTTTGCGTTGGGTCGAGCAAGGGTTCTTGCGGCAGGTAGCCGATCTTCAGGCCCGGCATGGGCAGGGCTTCGCCTTCGATGTCGTGATCCAGCCCGGCCATGATCTTGAGCAAGGTGCTCTTGCCCGAGCCGTTCATGCCCAGCACGCCGATCTTGGCGCCGGGGAAGAACGACAGTGACACGTTCTTCAGGATCTGCCGCTTGGGCGGCACGATCTTGCCGACCCGGTTCATGGTGAAAACGTATTGAGCCATTGCCTGTGCCATTCCAGTTCGTGAGGATTGCCGCCCGCAGCGGTGGGTGCGCGCGCCGCGGTTAACCCGGTATTGTCGCTTGAAGATCGCACAGTTCAGGGCTTACCCCGAGTGGGGTGCCCTACAATGCGCCCAGCGCCGCGGCCTCCAGTCATCGCAGCGCGGTCGACTCCCGACGCTCACAAGCTCTCGCGCCTACCGACTGGTGCACCCGCAACGGGTGACAGCAGGCAGCGAATCACAGCCCCGCACCCTTAACACGGGGCTCCAATCTGAATGAACTTTACTGACCTCGGCCTGGCCGAGCCGCTCCTGCGCGCCATCCGCGACCAGGGCTACGACACCCCCACTCCGATCCAGGCGCAAGCCATTCCCGCCGTGCTTCAGGGCGGCGATTTGATGGGTGGCGCGCAAACCGGCACCGGCAAAACCGCCGGCTTCACCCTGCCCATGCTGCAGCGCCTGTCGGCCGTGCCAAGCAAGCGCGACGCCCGCGGCCGCATCGCCATTCGCGCCTTGATCCTCACCCCCACGCGCGAGCTGGCGGCGCAGGTGGAAGAGAGCGTTCGCACCTATGCCAAGTATCTGTCGCTGACCAGCATGGTCATGTTCGGCGGCGTGGGCATGCAGCCGCAGATCAACGCCTTGCGCAAGGGCGTTGACATCCTGGTGGCCACGCCGGGCCGCTTGCTCGACCACGCCGGCCAGGGCACGCTGGACTTGAAGAACGTTGAAATCTTCGTGCTCGACGAAGCCGACCGCATGCTCGACATGGGCTTCGTGCACGACATCAAGAAAGTGCTGGCCCTGCTGCCGGCGAAAAAGCAAAGCCTGCTGTTCAGCGCCACCTTCAGCGACGAGATCAAGGCCCTGGCCGACAAGCTGCTGAATGCGCCGGTGCTGATCGAAGTGGCGCGGCGCAATTCAACGGTGGAAGCCATCGAGCAAAAGGTGCACCCGGTGGGCCGCGAGCGCAAGAAGGAGCTGCTGGCGCATTTGATCAAGAGCGGCAACTGGCACCAGGTGCTGGTGTTCACGCGCATGAAGCATGGTGCCAACCGGCTGACTGACTACTTGAACGAGCATGGCATCACCGCCATGGCCATTCACGGCAATAAGAGCCAAAGTGCGCGCACCAAGGCCTTGGCCGAATTCAAGACCGGCGACCTGCAAGTGCTGGTGGCCACCGACATCGCCGCGCGCGGCATCGACATCGACCAGTTGCCCCATGTGGTGAACTTCGAGCTGCCCAACATCGCCGAAGACTATGTGCACCGCATCGGCCGCACCGGCCGCGCCGGCGCCACGGGCGAGGCGATTTCGCTGGTGTGCGTGGATGAAGACATCTTCTTGCGCGACATTGAAAAGCTCATCAAGCGCAGCATTCCCAGCGTGATGGTGCCGGGCTTCGAGCCGCCGCTTAACGAACGAGCTGAGCCAATCGTGCTGGGCCGCATGACGATTGGTGTGGGCGGCACCCGGCGCGCTTCAGGTGGTGGTGGCGGCGGCGGCGGTGGCCGTGGCGGGCGTTCGTCGCCCGGCCCTCAGCGCGAGCGCAGCGGCCAGGCCCCTTCACGCAGCGGCGGGCATGCACCGTCGCGCAGTGGTGGCCATGCGCCAGCACGCGCTGCGGCGCCGTCACGCCCGGGCGCAGCGCCGGCGCGCCCCGGCTCACGCCCGCCCGCGCGCGGCCCGCAAGGCCCCAAGCGCTGAACGGCTGACGGCGCAGCGCGCAGGCATAGACTGCGCGCTGTGACCATCGCAGCGCCCTGTGTCTGGATTGCCGGTGCCACCGGCCTGGTGGGGCGCGCGTTGGTGCCGCTGTTGCAGGGCCATGCCGTGCACGCCCTGGTTAGAACGCCCGCCGCGGCATTGCAAGTGGCCGGCGTGCACCAGCATGTGGTGAACTTTGCCCAGCTCGATGGCAGTGCGCTGCCGCCACCCGCGGCGGCCTATTGCGCCCTGGGCACCACCATCAAGGTGGCCGGCTCGCAGGCGGCATTCCGCGCGGTGGACTTCGACGCTGTGTTGGCCTTCGCCCAAGCCGCGCGCCAGGCCGGTGCATCGTGTTTCGCGGTGGTTTCCGCGCTGGGTGCGGATGCACGCTCGCGCGTCTTCTACAACCGCGTCAAGGGCGAGATGGAAACCGCCGTGGCGGCGCTGGGCTTTGCCAGCGTGGTCATCGCCCGCCCGTCGCTGCTGGTGGGCGACCGCGGCGCCCTGGGTCAGCCGCTGCGCGTGGGCGAGCGCCTGGGGCAGTGGCTCAGCGCGCCACTGCACCCCTTGCTGCCACAGGCCTTGCGCCCGATCGCCGCGGCCACGGTTTCGCGTGCCCTGGTGCACGCTGTGGCCCAAGCGCGCCCGGGCGTGTGGCGCATCGAATCAGCCGAGTTGCAAACCCTGGGCAAGGCATGACCACTCATGACGATAGGCATTGACTTCCTCGGCGCGGCCGACACGGTGACCGGCTCGCGCCACCTGGTGCACATCGGCGGGCGCAGCATCTTGCTCGACTGCGGGCTGTTCCAGGGCTTCAAGGTCTATCGTGAACGCAACTGGGTGCCGGCCAGCTCAAGCCTGCTGGCGGCCGATGCGGTAGTGCTCAGCCATGCCCACCTCGACCATTGCGGCTGGCTGCCGGCGCTGGTGCGCGATGGCTTCAAAGGCCCCGTCTACGCCACCCCAGCCACGCGCGACCTGGCCGAGGTGATGCTGCTGGACAGCGCCCACTTGCAGGAAGAAGACGCACGCCGCGCCAACCGGTATCACACCAGCAAACACGAAAAGGCCTTGCCCCTGTACACCACGCGCGACGCCAAGAAGGCGCTGGCCAAGATCGTGGCGGTGCCGGTAGGGCGCAGCCTGAAAGTGGGCACAGTGAGCGTGGCCTTCACACCGGTGGGCCACTTGCTGGGCGCCAGCGCTGTGAGCCTGGTGCATGCCGAGGACGGCCGCTTGCTGTTTTCTGGCGACCTGGGCCGCCAGACCGATTTGTTGATGCCTGCGCCCGAGGCGCCACCAGCGGCCGATGTGCTGCTGGTGGAATCAACCTACGGCGACCGCCTGCACCCCAGCGAGGAAGCGCCGGCGCGCCTGGCCGAGATCATCAACCAGACCACCCAGCGCGGCGGCTCGGTGCTGCTGCCGGCGTTTGCCGTGGGCCGCGCGCAGGCCTTGCTGCTCACCTTGCAGCGGCTCAAGCGCAGCGGCCTGATCGCTGAGCAGGTGCCCGTGTTCCTGGACAGCCCCATGGCCACGCAAGCCACCGCGCTGTACCGCAAGCACGCCAAGCTGCTGCGCATCGCGCCACGCGAAGCGCAGCAGTTGTGCGACGGCGTGCGCGTCATCAGCACGGCGCAGCAGTCGGCGCGCCTGGCGCGTTCGCGCAACCCCAGCATCATCATTTCAGCCAGCGGCATGGCCACCGGCGGGCGCGTGCTGCACCACCTCAAGGCGATGGCTCCCGACGAGCGCCACCACGTGGTGTTTGCCGGCTTTCAGGTGGCCGGCAGCCGCGGCGCCAAGCTGGTGGACGGGGCGGTGGAAGTCAAAATCCACGGCGAAAATGTGCCTGTGCGGGCGCAAGTTAGCCAGATGCAGGGCTTTTCGGGCCATGCTGATGCCAACGAGCTGCTGGCCTGGCTGCGCCGCTTGCCGCAGCCACCGCGCCAGACCTTTGTGGTGCACGGCGAGCCCGCAGCGGCGGACACCTTGCGCACGCGCATTCAGGACGAACTGGGCTGGGCCGTGCGGGTGCCGCAGCACGGCTCGCGGGTCAGCATGTGAAAGCGTCGCGCAGACGACAAAAAGCCCGGTAGCGAACCGGGCTTTTTGTTGCACCCGCCCGGCGTGAACCAGGTGGGTGACCATCAGACCTGAATTCAGGCCTTCTTGGCCATCTTCTTCGACTTCTTGGCCTTCTTGGCCATCTTTTTGGGGGCGGCCTTGTCGGCAACAGCCGGCGTGGCAGCTTGGGCAGCGGCCGGGGCAGCGGCGGTCACGGCCGGCTTGATGGCGGCAGCAGCCGGGGCGGCCGGGGCGTTCTGGGCGAAGGCGCCGCTGGCAAACAGGGCGGCGGTCAGGGCGAGGATGAGCTTGTTCATGGTTGAGTCCTAAAACGTTTTGGGGTACCGAGCTAAAAATTGCTCATGGGCTCAACGCAATGGTTTGCAGGTGGTTGACGCGCCGCAGCAAAATTACTCAGACGAAAGTGCCCTCACGCAGCCACTTGGTGGCGACCCATTTTTCCCCTTCCAGCACCGGCGCGCCGCCGTGCAGGGTGTGGGTGGCGGGGTCGGGGCGGTCGTAGCTGAAGAACACGGCGTTGCCCTTGATCGCGGCCACTTCCAGCGCAGCGTCGGGGAAGGTGGTGGCGCCGCCGCGCGCCGGCGTGTTCAGGTACATCACCAAGGTGCCCACGCGCTGGCCACCGCGCTGCAAGATGGTGGGCGTGCCGCTGTGGGCAGGGTCGAAATAGTCGAAGTGCGGCCGGTACTCGGCGCCCGGCCGGTAGTGCAGGATCTGCAGGCCTTCGCCGCGTTCAAGCGGCCAGTTCAGCAAGGCGGCGATGCGTGATTCGATGCGCTGAATGAGGGGCGACTGACCGCGTTGGAAGAACATGCCGTCGCTGGTGCGGGCGACATTGACTTCGCTGCCCCCGGTGGCGTTGACCACGGTTTGCGAGCGCTCCAGCCGCGGCCGGGCTTGGCCGATGAGTTCATCGCATTCATCCGCCGTGAGCAGCCCGCCAAAAACCAGGACGCGCGGGTGCTGCAAGTTCATCACCACGGCCACCGGGTGGCCCTGCACCACGATGACGCTGTGCGCCCCGGCCAGTTCCGGCTCGGGCAGCGGCACGTTCTGGCGCTGCGCGGCCGGTGCATCTGGTGCGGCAGCTTGGGCTGGCAACAGGGCCACGCCCATGGGCAGCGTGGTTTGCAGGGCATGGCGCGCGGTGGCCTCAACCCAGCCACCGGCCAGCATGGTGCGCAGCAGGTCTTGCGGCTGGCAGCCCTTGGCCACTTGCTCCAGGATCCATTGCCGCAGCTCATTGGTGATGGCTTGGCTGGACGCAGCGGGGTCGGTCTTGGTCTTCATGGCGAAATTCTGCCGCGCCTGCGATCTGGTGCTCAAGCCTGCTGACGCCGAAAGACCCAGCGGTTGGCGCTGGACACGGCTGCGGCGTAGGCATAGCCGCCAGCGCTGAACTCGAGCAGGCCTTCGGGTTGGGACAGACGGTGCTGCACCGCGTAACGCGCCATCATGCCGCGCGCCCGTTTGGCGAAGAAGCCCACCACCTTGTAGCCGGCCGCGCCGGGGGCCTGATCTTCAAACACACATTCGATGAGCCGGCCACGCAGCGCCGCTGGCTTCACGGCCTTGAAGTATTCCTGCGAAGCCAGGTTCACCAACACGGCCTGCCCGCCCTGGGGCTGAATTTGTTCCAGCCGTTTGTTGAGGTGTTCGGTGAGCACTCCGCCCCAGTAGGCGTAGAGATTCTTGGCTCGGCCCAGCGGCAGCGCAGTGCCCATTTCAAGGCGGTAGGGCTGCAGCGCATCGAGCGGGCGCAGCGCGCCGTACAGGCCCGACAGGATGACCAGGTGTTCCTGTGCCCAGAGCAGGTCGGCCGTGCCCAGGCTGGGTGCGTCCAGCCCGGTGTACACATCGCCGGCAAAGGTGAGCACGGCGGGCCGGCTGTTGGCCGGTGTGGCCGGCAGGCTGAAGGCGCGGTAGCGCTGCACGTTGAGCTGCGCCAGCGCAGGCGACAAGTCCATCAACCGGGCCATGGCGCGCGCGCCCTTGCGCTTCAGGGTGTTGACCAGGCGCTGCGCCTGGGCGCTGAACAGCGGCTCGGTGGTGGCCTGGCGCAGTGCATCGGGCACGGGCGTGTCTGTGTCCAGTGTTTTGGCGGGTGAGAGCAAGATCAACATGGGGCTTGAACGGCAACGTACAGGGGGGTCACAAAGGCGAAACGTGATGGCGCAACAATGCTGGCTGCTTTGGCCAATTCAACAGGAGGTTATTCCCATGGTCAGATTGTCATCGCTGGCGCTGCGCCGGATTCTGCTGGGCGCCGCGTTCTTGGCTGCGGCGCATGCCCAGGCCACCGGTTTGGCGACTTGTGATTCCGGCCCAAAGAGCGGCTGGCAGGCGCAGGCCAAGCTCGAAGAAATGCTTACGGCGCAGGGCTGGAAGGTGCGGCGCATCAAGGAAGACGGTGGCTGCTACGAGGTGTACGCGCTGAACGACAAGGGCGAGCGCGTCGAGGCCTACTTCCACCCGGTGACGCTGGCCGCCGTGCCCACCCGGGCGCGCTGAACGCCATGACGCTGCCGCAGGGCCCGGTGGTGGCGTGGAGCCTGGCGGTGCGCGTGTTGCATTGGGCGCTGGCGTTGGCGGTGTTGCTTGCCCTGGCCACCCACGAGGCCGGGCGTATTCATGATTGGATTGGCTATGGCGCGCTGGCGCTGGCGGCGCTGCGCACGGTGTTGGGCCTGGTTGGCCCACGCAGCATGCGGTTTGCCGTCTTTGTGCGCGCGCCGAATGTGGCTTGGGCCTATGCGCGCGCTGCGCTGCAGGCCCGCGAACGCCGGCACTTGAACCACAACCCGCTGGGCGGCTGGATGATCGTGGCGCTGCTGGGCTTGAGCTTGCTGGCCGGAGCCAGCGGCGCGCTGTACCTGACCGATGCGTTCTGGGGCCTGGAGTGGCTGGGTGAGTTGCATGAAGGCAGCGGCGAGCTGTTTTACGTTCTCGTGCCGCTGCATGTGGGCGGCGTGCTGCTGGCTTCATGGCGGCACCGGGAAAACCTGGCCGCGGCCATGGTGCACGGCCGCAAGCGGGCGCCGGCTGGGGACGATCAAGCCTGATGCTGCGGCGCTGCATCACCTGAAGTCGCGGCTGTGCGTGACCAGCCCGTGCAGCAGCTCGGTGTGGTCAACCAACCTGCGCGCCACCAGGTGGCGTACTTCACCTTGGCTTTGCCAGGTGCCATACACCGTGAGCAGCCGGCTGCCCATGAGCGCGCGCCGGTAGGCCAGCGCCACGGCCGGCCAAACGATGATGTTGACGCTACCGGTTTCGTCTTCCAGCGTCACGAACACCACGCCCTTGGCGGTTTCGGGCCGTTGCCGGTGCGTGACCAGGCCGCTGGCGCGCGCCACCTGGCCGTTGCGCGCTTGGCGCAACTGCGCTGCCTGCTGCACTTTGAAGTTAACCATCTGCGCCCGCAGCAAGGCCAGCGGGTGCGTGTTCAAAGACAAGCCGGTGGCGCGGTAATCGGCCAGCATCTCTTGTGCCGGCAGCGGCGCGGGCAGTTGCGCGGCGGCCTCTTGCGTGCGCGTGGTCTTGAGCAGCGGCGTGGCGCGCGCATCGATGCCGGCCACGCCCCAGGCTGCCTGATGGCGGTGGCCGGCCAGGCCTTGCAGCGCGCCGGATTCAGCCAACTGGCGCAACGCCAGCGCATCAAGCTCGGCGCGGCGGGCCAGGTCTTCGGCGTTCGCAAACGGCGCTTGCGCGCGCGCGGCCAGCAGGCGCTGCGCGGCGCTCTGCGGGAAACCGCTGATGCGGCTCAAGCCCATGCGAACGGCATAACAGTCATCTGCACCGGCTTGCAACACGGTGTCCCATTCGCTGCACAACACGTCTACCGCCAGCACCGCCACGTCGTGCTCGCGCGCATCGCGCACCAGTTGCGCCGGGGCGTAAAAACCCATCGGCTGGCTGTTGAGCAAAGCGGCCAAAAACGCATCGGGGTGATGGCGCTTGAGCCAGGCGCTCACGTACACCAGCAGGGCAAAACTGGCGGCGTGGCTTTCAGGAAAACCGTATTCACCGAAGCCTTCTATTTGCTTGAAGATGGCCTGCGCGTATTCCAGCGCATAGCCCTTTTCAACCATGCGGCCCACCAGCCTGTCGTAAAACGGCCCCAGGCCGCCCTTGCGCTTCCAGGCCGCCATGGCGCGGCGCAGGGCGTCGGCCTCGCCGGGGGTGAAGTCAGCCGCCAGGATGGCCAGCTGCATCACCTGCTCTTGAAAGATCGGCACACCCAAGGTGCGCGCCAACGCCTGGCGCACTTCTTCGCTCGGGTAGACCACTGGTTCTTCGCCCGAGCGGCGACGCAGGTAAGGGTGAACCATGCCGCCCTGAATGGGGCCGGGGCGAACGATGGCGACTTCGATCACCAGGTCGTAGAAACTGCGCGGCTGCAAGCGCGGCAACATGCTCATCTGCGCTCGGCTTTCAACCTGGAAGGTGCCCACGCTGTCGCCTTTGCAGAGCATGTCGTACACGGCGGCGTCTTCGGCCGGCACCTGCTGCATGCTGAACGTTTCTAACCCCTGCTTGAAGGCGACAAAGGCCAGCGCGCGGCGAATGGCCGAGAGCATGCCCAGGGCCAGGATGTCGACCTTGATCAAGCCCAGGGCATCGAGATCGTCTTTGTCCCATTGAATGACGCTGCGCCCGGGCATGGCGGCGTTTTCCACCGGCACCAGGCGCGACAGGTCCTCGCGCGCGATGACGAAGCCGCCCGGGTGCTGGCTCAAGTGGCGCGGAAAGCCGATCATCAGTTCCGTTAACGCCAGCCACAGGCGGCAGCTGCGCTCGGCGGCATCGAAGCCGTTGTCGCTCAAGACTTCGGCGCTGACGCTGCGCGAATGGCCGTGCGCGGCCTTGGCCACGGCGTCGATGCGCTGCAAATCGAACCCCAACGCCCGGCCCACGTCGCGCAAGGCCGAGCGCGGCCGGTAGCTGATGACCACGCCGGTGAGCGCGGCGCGGTGGCGGCCGTACTTGCGGTAGATGTACTGGATGACTTCTTCGCGGCGCTGGTGTTCAAAGTCGACATCGATGTCGGGCGGCTCGTTGCGCTCGGCGCTGATGAAGCGTTCGAACAGCAGGCTCATGCGCGCCGGGTCGACTTCAGTGATGCCAAGGCAATAACACACGGCTGAGTTGGCCGCACTGCCACGGCCCTGGCACAAGATGCCCTGGGCACGAGCCCAGTGAACGATGTCGGCCACGGTGAGGAAGTAGGGCTCGAACTTGAGTTGACCGATCAAAGCCAGTTCATGTTCGAGGGTGGCGCGCACGGCCGCTGGCACGCCGAGCGCAAAGCGCCGCGCCGCGCCTTCTTCAGTGAGCGTGCGCAGCCAGCTCACCGGCGTGTGGCCGGGCGGGACGATTTCTTCGGGGTATTCGTAGCGCAACTCGCTGAGCGAAAAGACGCAGCTCGATGCAATGGTTAACGTGGCCTGCAACCATTCGGGCCGGTACAACTGAGCCAGGCGCGCGCGCGACCGCAAATGCGCTTCGGCGTTGGCCGCCAGGGCATGGCCGGCTTCAGCCACGGTGGTCTTCAAGCGCGTGGCGGTGAGCACATCGAGTAGCGGCTTGCGCGAGCGCGCATGCATGCGCACGGCACCACTTGCCACCAGCGGCAAGCCGGTGAAAGCGGCCACCCGTTCCAGCGTGGCCAGCATGCGCGCTTCATGCGGGCGGCGCAGCACTTGCACGGCGATGGCGCAGCGCGGCTCGCTGCCTTGGCCGCCGCCGCTGCCGAACCAGGTTTTCAGCCACATGGCGTGGGCAAACACCGTCTCGAAGGGTTGCTCGGGCTCGGGCACCAGCACGGCAAAACAGCCCGGCAGCCCGGCCAGGTAGGGGGCGTGGGGCACGCGCCCTTCAACATCACCCGCCAAGGCCTCGTAGCTGCCTTTGGCCGCACGCCGACGCGCCACGGTGACCCACTGCGACAGGTTGCCGTAGCCGCGGCGCGACTGGGCCAGCAGCAACAGGTGGGCGCCAGCGCCGGTGGGGGTGCAGCTTGGGGCGGTGTTGAGGGGGCTGGCTGCGGCAACGGTGGCGGCCCGGGTGCCTGGGTTGGTGCCGGAACGTGCGCGCGTGCGTGCGCCGTTGCGGGCGTCAGTTTGTGTGGCCGCAGGTATTGGGGCCGTGGCGGCGGCTTTGCCCGATGCTGGCGCCGACAGGCGCATCTGTGCCCCCACGATCAGCCGTAACCCGGCCTGGCGCGCCGCTTCGTGCGCGCGCACCACGCCGGCCAGGGAACATTCGTCAGTCAGCGCCAGCGCGCTGTAGCCGCGTGCGTGCGCCTGCATAACGAGCTCGTGCGGGTGCGAGGCGCCGCTCAGAAAGCTGAAATTGCTGGCGCAGTGAAGCTCGGCGTAGTGGGGCAGACGCGGTAGCACGGCTCGGGCTCACGGGCAAAACGGGGGTGGCCGGGGTACGGCGGCGCCATGCCGGGCGCGCCGGGTTGGGCGGTGGTGGCGGGGGCGGGCGGCACGATCAAGCCCATGCCATCGAGCGCATCAAGCGGGCTGCGCACGGCACCGCCGCCAAGGTTGAGCACATGCGTGTAGATCATGGTGGTGGTGACGTCGGCATGGCCAAGCAGCTCTTGCACGGTGCGGATGTCGTACCCCGCCAACAACAAATGCGTGGCGAAGGAATGGCGCAAGGTGTGCGGGCTGGCGAGCTTGCTGATTTCGGCGGCATCCAGCGCGCGCTTGAAGGCACGCTGGAACGCGCCGTCTTGCAGATGATGGCGGCGAGCGCCCGCACCGCGCGGATCGACCGACGGCTGCGCCTGCGGGAAGACCCAGAACCAGGCCCACGAAACATTCGCCCGCTGGTACTTGCGCGCCAGCGCATGCGGCACTTGAACCCCGGGCAGCCCGCAGGCGCGGTCAGCCGCCCACAGGGCATGCGCTGCAGCGAGCTGGGCACGCAAGGGCGCTTCAAGCGACGCCGGCAACATCACCACGCGGTCTTTACCGCCTTTGCCGTGACGCACGACAACCGCGCGACGCTCAAACTCAATGTCTTTCACGCGCAGCCGCAGGCCTTCCAACAGCCGCATGCCCGTGCCATAGAGCAGCCGCGCCAACAGACCATGAGGCGCAGCACTTTGCTGTGGTACGGGCGGCGGGGCCGGCCGATCGAGCCTGGACATCAAGCGGCTGATCTCGTCATGTGACAACACCACCGGCAGGCGGCGCTCGTGCTTGGGACGGCCGATCTCCTGCATCCACGGCATGTTTTGGCGCAGCACCTTCTGGTAAAGGAACAGCAGCGCAGACAAGGCCTGCTTGTGCGTGGAAGGTGAGACTTGCCTTTCGTCGGCCAGCCAAGTGAGAAAAGCCTCGACCTGGGCCTGCGACAGATCGGCCGGATGACGCAAGCCATGGAAACGAATGAACGCGCGCACCCAATACACGTAGGCCTGCTCGGTGCGAATGCTGTAGTGCAAGTAGCGGATCTGCTGGCGCAATTGATCCAACAGCCGCGGCGGCGGCGCGGGCTCTTGCGTGTGTGGAGCGTTTGGCGCCGCCGCATGAAGCGAAGAGATGGCACTGGTTTTCATGGGCCTGCCCTGTTGCAAAAAACTGTATATTCATACAGTATCAGGATTTCAATCCCACAGCAAGCCATGCGCCGCGCGGCGCGCAGGTGGTGCAAGGTGAGTCCCCATTCCTCGGAAGCACACAACAGGGAGCGAGCGCGTCATGGAGCGGTACGCAGGCAAGCGAGACGACTTTCGGCAAACTTGGGTGGTCAAGACCCTGTGGCCGGGGCAGGCGGGCAGCATCAAGCTCAGCCGGCGTTATGGTGAAGCCTTGGTCTGCGTGCGATACCGGCACGATGCAACGGGCCAGGTGCGCTACACAACGATTGAAGTGGTCGTAGACCAAGCGCCTTTACCAAAGGTGTTTGCGCGCCAGGGAACGCAAAGCATCCACCTCGCACACACCGAATCAACGCTGCGCGCGAAAGCCATTCAGCACGGTGCAGAATGGGACGAAGAGTCCAAACTTTGGCGTCTCACCACCGCAGCGGTCAAGGCACTCGGTCTCGAAAGCAGGCTACGCAGACCGGCCAGAAAAGGGAAACATGTATCCACAAAATCCGCAACAGCCAGCAAGAAACATGATCATGCATAGGCATGATCGATGCCCACCACTTACCACATGCGCCCAGGTGTTGGTGGTGGGGGTGTGGTCTATATCACGTTGGGCCTAGGCGGCTAGCGCCGCAGACTCGAGGCATTGCGGGGGCATGTCTGCCCCCGTACCCCCTGCATAAGACAGGAATACGGAATACCAAATGCCGATACTCGCTTGTGGGCTGTGGTGGTGGCGAGTGGTGAATTGGTTTATGAAGACGGGGGGCAAGCCCCCCGTAACGCCCCCCAGTGCGGTTCACGCACAGGCAGCGCGACAGTGCCGAGTACGGCACTATCGCTTGCGCCGTACAACGAGCCCGGTGTAGCCTGACCTTTCGGGCGCACGCGCAGGCATCGGGGTACCGAAGCCTGCGCGTGCGGGGGGCGTTCTTTGTGGGGCAAGCGTCATGAGCGCATCGCTGCAGAGCATCTTCGCGCAGTATTTCCCTGCTTACGAGGCGCAGCACAAGCTGCACCCGCGTGAACGGCAAGCCGCGCGCTGCATTTTGAAGTGCTACACGGCGCAGGCGGGTGCCCACGTGGACTATTGCCCGGAGCTGCACTACATGCAGCTGACGTATCACGCCTGCCGCCACCGCAGTTGTCCGCGCTGCGCGGATCGACCCAGGCAGCAGTGGCTGCAAGCCGAGATGGGGCGGCTGCTGCCGTGCGCGCACTTTCACACCATCTTCACACTGCCGCACGAGCTGCTGGCGCTGTGGCAGTACAACCGCGAAGAGATGATCGCGCTGCTCATGGACAGCGTGCGCGCAAGCTTGCTCACGCTGCTGGGCGACCCTCGCCACCTGGGTGCCACGCCAGGGCTGCTGCTGTCGCTGCACACGTGGGGGCGCAACCTGTCGCACCACCCCCACGTGCACGCGCTGGTCAGCGCCGGGGGCGTCCAAGCCGACGGCAGCTGGAAGGCCAGCCGGGAAGGGTACTTGGTGGCACTGCCGGTGCTGCGCAAGATGTTTGCCGGCAAGCTGCTGGGCGGCTTGAGCGAGCTGCTTAAGGCCCATGCACTGAGCCTGCCCAGCGAGCTGCCCGAGGCACACTGGCGCGGCGTGATCAACAAGCTGTACCGCAAGCACTGGAACATCCAGATCAACGCACCCTATGCCCATGGGCGCTTTGTGGCCGTGTACCTGGCGCGCTACGCCAAGGGCGGCCCCTTGCCCAAGGATCGGGAACTACAACTGCACGACGGGCAGGTGAGTTTTGAGTACACGGACCATCGCGACGGGCGGCGCAAGCGGCTGCACTTAAGCGCCCACGAGTTCATCGCACGCATCCTGTGGCACGCCCCTCCCAAGGGGGTGCACACGACCCGGCACGCGGGGCTTTACGCCACGGCCGCGCGGGTGCAACATGGTCAGGCGCTGCTGGCGCTGAGCACGGCGCAGCCCGCACAACTTGCTACAGCCATACCGCCAACATCACCAACACCGCCCACCGCGCTGAGGCCCTTGAATGAACACCCCGCGAAGCCCGCGCCCAGCCCTCTGGTCAGACTGGTTTGCCCAACCTGCGGCAAGCCGCTGCAGCGCAGTTTTGTCTCGTACACGGGGCGCTGCGATCAAATTTCCTATCTATCTACCTACCCATCAACCGCCCGCCCACCTGCCCGCCCGGCTGCCCGCCCAAATACACCCCCTGCACGGCCTGTGCCCCTAGGCCCAACCCTTCGTTCAAGCGGACACCCAAGGGCTGAGGGCCGGCCGCCCGGCAGCGAGACTGCGCATTTTCGCCACCGGTCGGCCGGCCCTCAGCCCTTGGGCGCAGCTTAACTCAAACGTTAGGCAGCGCAGGCCAGCTATCTGTGCCTGCGGTGGTGCAGTGGTGCCAATCCTTGAGAGCCATCGAACGCTTCGGCGCGTAAGGGGTGCCAGAGTTTCAGTCTCGTAGCCGGCTGAAAGAGACAGACACAGCAGTCAATGCAGTTGCCACAGCTAGCGTCGGCAACGGAATGTGAGCGAAAGGAATCAAGTGCTCATTCCAGCCTTGTGTCCGGCGAAGCTCCAAGAGCCAGAAGGTTGTTGGCTACGGGCGAAATCCAAGTTTCAGTTTCACCTTGTGCCGCCCCGAGAAGTTCGTCTATGCTTGGTCAGCAGAATACATCTTTGTCACTGAGCCAACCACGCCTTCCCTATGGCGCTGCCTAACCACTCATTCGAGCCGACACCCAACGGCTTGGCACGCCGCTAGCCCAGGGCGGGCTTCGCCCATTTTGCCCTGGCCTAGCGGCGCGCCAAGCCGTCGGGTGCGGCTCAATTCGAACGTTAGGCAGCACGGTAGCCGCAGTCGTTCCACTAGCCAGTTCGTGAATACGAATGCCAATGCAAATGCGCAAGCTGCATCCTGTACCGCCTTGATTTGTTATGCGAGTTCGTGTCCAGAGTGGGAGGCACATCAGCCTCGTAGCTTACGAGCTGGGCGTGCAAAGGAATCAGCGGTCAAATGCGGTCTTGGCGCGCCGGTCAAGTGGCCTGGGAAGCCGAAATCAGAAGTCCCTGACGGCAAGCCCGAGCAATTGAGCCACAAGACATCGAAGTGCTTGTGAAGGGCGCGCCCCGGCGAGCGCTGCGAAGGGAAGGGCAGTGCAAAGACCGTGGTTCTCCCTCATAGCCAGAGTAAGGAGAGTCAGCAAACAATGAATGCCGCCTCGGCCACAACCTTGTCCCCGAAGAAAAGTGCTGCCTAACACCTCATTCGAGCCGACCCCCAACGGCTTGGCGCGCCACCAGCCCAGGGCGGGCTTCGCCCATTTTGCCCTGGCCTGGCGGCGCGCCAAGCCGTTGGGTGCGGCTCAATTCGAACGTTAGGCGTCTTGGAGATCAACCAAGTGCTTCAACTCACCGCCCACGAAATACGCCG
>JANOXU010000242.1:0-76171 GCA_031418595.1 Burkholderiales bacterium | reverse complement strand
ACGATCTTGGGCGTGATGAACACCAGCAGTTCGGTGCGCCTGGAATACTTGGTGCGGCTCTTGAACAGGTTGCCCAGGTAGGGGATGTCGCCCAGCAGCGGCACCTTGTTCACATCGTTCGTTTCGGTCTGGGTGAAGATGCCGCCAATCACCACCGTGCCGCCGTTTTCCACCAGCACCTGGGTCTTCACATGCTTGGTGTCGATGGCAAAGCCGGCCGCGGTTTGCCGGCCCACGCTGTCTTTGTTGACATCCAGGTCGAGGATCACATGGCCTTCTGGCGTGATCTGCGGCAGCACTTCGAGCTTCAGGTTGGCCTTGCGGAATTGAATCGCCGTGGCGCCGCTGGAAGTGGCGGTTTGGTACGGCAGCTCTTCACCTTGTTCGATCAAGGCCTTCACTTGGTCAGCGGTGATGACGCGCGGGCTGGAGATGATCTTGCCGTTGCCTTCAGCTTCCAGCGCTGAGAGTTCCAGGTTCAGGAATCGGTTGGCTGAAGCGCTGAACAGCGACAAGGCAAAGGTCGCCGCCGAAGAACCGCCCATGCTGCTGGTGTTGGCCGGCAGGTTGATGAACTGGGTGTTGGAAAAGTCAGTGCTGCCGGTCTGGCCCGTGGTGCTGCCGATGGCCACATAGTTGCCGCCCACGGCCACACGGTCGTTGCCTGCCACACCGTAACCTGGCACGCCACCACGAAGCCCGCGCATGTCGCTGCCGCCGAGCTTCACGCCCAGCGAACGGCCGAAGGTGTCGTTGGCTTCAACGATGCGCGCTTCGATCAACACCTGGCGCACCGGGATGTCGATCTTGTTGATCAGGCCCTGGATCTCTTCGAGCTTGGACGGGATGTCTGAAACGAAGAGCTGGTTGGTGCGCGACTCGTAGATGACGCTGCCGCGCGGCGACAGGATGCGGCTGGCCGTGCCGCTGCCGCCGGCGCCCGAACCTGAACTGGACGAACCCTGGCCCACGTTCTGCCCGGTCAGGCCCTTGGCCACTTCTTCGGCCTTGGTGTAGTTGAGCTGGAACGATTGCGTGCGCAGCGGCTCCAGGTCGGCGATCTTCTTCTTCGATTCGAGTTCAAGCTGTTCCTTGGCCGACAGCTCGTCTTTCGGTGCGATCCACAGCACGTTGCCGTTCTTGCGCACACCCAGGCCCTTGCTTTGCATGATGATGTCCAGCGCCTGGTCCCACGGTACGTCTTTCAGGCGCAGCGTGACGGTGCCAGTGACGGTGTCGCTCGTCACCACGTTGAAGTTGGTGAAGTCGGCAATCACCTGCAGCAGCGCACGCACTTCGATGTTTTGGAAATTCAGCGACAGCTTCTCGCCCTGGAAGCCGGCACCCTGGGTGAGCTTGTTCGGGTCGACCTTGAGCGGGCGCACTTCCAGCACGAACTGGTTGTCGCTTTGATAAGCGCTGTGTTCCCACGAGCCGCGCGGCTCCACCACCATGCGCACGCGATCCCCGTTTTGGTAGGTGGACACGGTTTGCACCGGGGTGCCGAAGTCTGAAACATCCAGGCGCCGGCGCAGTTGGTCAGGCAGCGTGGAGCGCAGGAATTCCACCACCAGGGTCTGGCCTTGCTGGCGGATGTCCACACCCACTTGCGTGCTGGGCAGGCTCACCACCACGCGGCCGGCGCCGTCTTGGCCGCGGCGGAAGTCGACGTCTTTCAGGCCTTGTGTTTGCGCGGTCTGCACCGGCGCAAAGTTGGTGGCGGGCGCACCGGCGGCCACGGGCATGGCGGTTCCGGCAGAGTCGATGATGATGATCAGCGCCTTGCCTTGCAGCTGGGCACGGTAGTTGGCAGGCTGCTTCAGGCTCAACACCAGGCGCGTGCGCTCGCCGGCTTGCGCCACCGTGACGTTGCGCAAGTTGCCTTGGTTCAGCTCGACGCTGTTCTTGCCCAGTGCGTTGGCCACACCAGGCAGGTCGATCGCGATGCGTGGCGGAGCCTGCACGGCAAAGCCCTTGGGCACCTCGGTCAGGGCTTCACTCAACTCGATGCGCACGACCTCGGAGCCCGACTGTTGCGTGCCCGTGATGGACTGGATGGCGTTTTGCGCCCAGGCCACCGCGGGCAGGCCCACGGCCAACACCAAGGCGGCGATGCCGGCACGCCAGTTGTGCATGTTGCGTTTCTCCTGGGATTGGCTCATGGGGGTACCTTCGTGCTGCGAGGCCCTGCGGGCTGAGACCCGCTCGGGGCTCATCGCGCCTTCTCCTGCAGCTGCAGCGTGGTGGAACGTTCGATCCACTCGCCTGCGGCGTCCTGCACGATCTCGCGCAGCGAGATTTGGGTTTCGGTGATCGTGAGGATGCGGCCGTAGTTCTGGCCGAGGTGGTCGCCCACCTTCACCTGGTAAAGCAAGTTGTCGGCACGCAGCAAGGCATAGGGTTGGTTGGCCTTGGACACGCTGCCCACCATGGTCATGCTGTCCAGCGGGTAGGCTTCAAGCGGCTCCTTGCGCCGGTTCATTTCGTTTGACAGCAATGAATTCGGCTGTTGCGCCTCGGCCTTGAGGGCCACCGCCAGCTTTTGTGTGCTGAAAGGTTCCACCGCTTGCGCCTGGGCATAGGGCTGCGGGTCAAACTTTTTCGGCGGCAGCAAGGGCTGCACGCTGGGTTTGACTTCGCGGCGCTGCTGCTCAAGCCACTCTTTCAACTGGCCTTGCTCGGTGCTGCACGCGCCCAGCAAAGACAACACCAGCACAGCCAGCCAGGTGAGGTTCATGCGCAGGTTCATGGCTTCTTGGCCCCCGCTTCGGCGGCTTTGGCGGCGGCCACCTTGCGCTGCTGCTCGGCCACTTCGGCCGGGTCAAGGTAGCGATAGGTGCGCGCGGTGGCTTCCATGGCCAGCAGGCCGTTGGTTTCTTTCAGGTCTTGCCGGGTGATGGCCAGGTTGTGCAGGGTGACGATGCGCGACAGGTTTGCCACGTCGGCGGCAAACGCGCCGAAGTCGTGGTACTTGCCGCTCACGCGCAGCGCGATGGGCAATTCGGCGTAGTAGTCCTTGACCTCAACGTTGCCCGGGCGGAACAGCTCGAACTGCAGGCCGCGGCCGAGACCGGCTTGGTTGATGTCTGACAGCAGCGCGTCCATCTCGGCCTTGCCGGGGAGTTGCTTTTCAAGCTGGGTCACGTATTCCAGCACCTGCAGTTTTTGCCGGCGCAGCTCTTCAAGGTTCACCGCCTGGCCCAGCTTGCTGCGCAAATCTTGCTTCAGCGTGGGTTCGCGGTTGCGTTCGGCTTCAAGTTCGTCGTCGGCAGCGGAAACGAATGCGAAGTAGCACGCACCCACCACCGCGGCGGTGGCGAGCAGCCAGGCCACCAGCTTGGGCAGGAGCGGCCATTGCCCGGGTTGCTTGAAGTTGAGGTTGCGAAACTGGGCCTGGGCCGAGGCCAGCGAGCCGGCAATGTCGACCTTCGAGGAGGCGTTCTTTGCGCTCATGTCACAGGGCTTTCTTGGCCGGCGCGGCCGCCGCGCCCGCAGCGCCCGAGGCACCGGATGCCGGGGTGGCCGCCGACACAGGGCGTTTGAGCGAAACGCGCACCTGAAAGTCAGACAGGCGGCGCTGGTCGCGGGTAGCCGGGTTGACGAGTGCGGCCTTGATCTCCACCAGCTCGGGCTTTTCGAGCCACGGCGAGTTGTACAAGGTGTTGCGCAGAAATTCGGACACGCGCTCGTTGGTCTGCGCCATACCGGTGACCAACACCTGCTGGCCGGTTTGCTTGATGCTGGTGAGGTACACCCCTTCGGGGGTTTGCTTGACCAGCTCATCGAGCAGGTACACCGGCGTGTTGCGGTCGATCTGCAGGCCTTCAACGGCCTTTTGCCGCGCCTTCAACGCCTCGATCTCGGCGCGCAAAGTGGCGATGTCTTTGATCTGCGCCTCCAGCCGGGTGATTTCGGCCTTGAGGAATTCATTGCGCGACTGCTGCGCCGCCGTGAATTGCTTGAGCACGGTGAACCAGGCGCCGGCAATGAGCAGCCCCATCACGGCGCACAGGCCCAGCATCACAAAGAAGGCACGCTTGCGCTGCTGGCGCTTTTCTTCGCGGTGGGGCAGCAGGTTGATGAGGATCACTGCACGAACCTCCGCATGGCCAAGCCGCAGGCCGTGAGGTACGAAGGCGCTTCACGGCGTACGCGGGCTTCACGCACGGCCGAGCCGAGCTTCATGTTTTCAAACGGGTTCACCACCTGCGACGCAAAGCCGGTGAGTTCGGTGACACGATCCTTCAGCCCCGGCAGGGTGGCGGTGCCGCCGGCCAGCATCACGTAGTGCACCTTGTGGTGCGGCGTGCTGGTGAAGAAGTACTGCAAGGCGCGGCCGATTTCTTGCGACAGGCTGTCAACAAAGGGCGCCAGGATGGTGCTCTCATAGTCTTCAGGCAGGTCGTTGGCCAGCTTCTTTTGCTCGGCCTCTTCGAACGAGAAACCGTACTGGCGTGAAATGAGCTGGCTGAGCTGCGAGCCGCCAAAGGCCTGGTCGCGGTCGTACAGCATTTCGTCGTCGCGCAGCACTTTCAGGCTGGTGGTGTCGGCGCCGATCTCGAACAGCGCCACCAGGGCGTCCTTGCCCTCATTGGGCAGCGCCGCAGCGATGCGGCTCATGGCCAGGCGCGAGGCGTGGCTTTCGATGTCCAGCACGATGGGTTTCAAGCCAGCCGCTTCGGCCAGGGCCTGGCGGTCTTGCACTTTGTCTTTGCGCGAGGCGGCGATCAGCACTTCCACGTCGCCCGGTGAATTCGGACTGGGGCCGATGACGCAGAAGTCCAGGCTCACTTCGTCTAAAGAGAACGGGATGTATTGATTCGCTTCCGACTCGACCTGAATTTCCATCTCTTCTTCGCGCAGCCCGGCCGGCAGCATGATCTTCTTGGTGATGACCGCCGACTGCGGCATCGCCATCACCACCTGTTTGGTCTTGGTGCCGCTCTTGCCCACCACGCGGCGTACGGCCTCGGCGACCTCGTCGAACTTCTCGATTTGGCCATCGGTGATCCAGCCCTTTTCAAAGGGCTCGTGGGCAAAGCGTTCGAGCACAAACTCACCAGCAGGGGTTTGGCCCAACTCCACCAACTTGACGCTGGAGGAGCTGATGTCCAGCCCAATCACCGCAGGATGTTTGCGACCTCGTAACAGGTCTGAAAGGCTCACGAGAAGGCGCTCCCCATGCGCACCCGGCGTGGGTGCGGCATAGTTAATGAAAGTTACTTACTTAAGAAGTTACTTCAATGCTAGCAGTAAAGCTATTGCTGTCCATAGCAAAACCGGCGCCCTCAGTCTGGCCTGACTGGCCTTTGCGGAAGGGTTGATCAGCACCCAAAAGACCCGCCTTCTTGCGTCCGGTGACATGCGCGACACCGGCGTTGCGACTTGGCTATACAGCCTGGCGTGAGCAGGCTGGAAACGACGGGCTGAGGCTGGTTTCTATAATCGAGCCCCTCCCGCTGCGGCAACGGTATGCCCCCCACCGACACCCCCGCCCCCGCACCACCACCCGCCCCACGTGTCTTGGCCCCGCTCAAAGCGGTTGGCGGCGTGCTGGGCTGGTTGCTCACTGGGGTGACGGCCGTGGTGGTGGCCCTGCTGCTGGTGCTTGCGGTGGCGCTGGCGGTGGCTTACCCCAACGTGCCCGAAATCAGCGGCCTGACCGACTACCGCCCCAAGCTGCCGATGCGGGTGTACGCGGCCGACGGCGTGCTGCTGGGCGAGTTTGGCGAGGAGCGGCGCAACTTCATGCCGATCGCACAAATTCCGGCGGTGATGAAGAACGCCATCCTCTCGGCCGAAGATTCACGCTTCTATCAGCACGGTGGGGTCGATTTCAGAGGCGTGGCGCGCGCCGCGCTCGAAAACCTGCGCGATGTGCGCAACACGCAGGGCGCTTCAACCATCACCATGCAGGTGGCGAAGAACTTCTACTTGTCCACCGAGCGCACCTACACGCGCAAGATTTACGAGCTGCTGCTGACCATGAAGATCGAGGCCTTGCTGAGCAAGCAGCAGATCCTCGAGCTGTACATGAACCAGATCTACCTCGGCCAGCGCGCCTTCGGTTTTGCCGCGGCCAGCGAAATCTACTTCGGCAAGCCCCTTAAAGAGATCAGTGTGGCCGAGGCCGCCATGCTGGCCGGGCTGCCCGTGGCACCTTCAGCCTACAACCCCGTGGTCAACCCGCAGCGCGCGGCCCAGCGCCAGCGCTTCGTGCTGGGGCGCATGTTCGAGCATGGCCACATCACGGCTGCTGAGTTCGAGGCCGCTCGCGGCGAGCCGCTGCGCCTGCGCTTGCAGGCCGACGTGCCGGTGCACGCCGAATACGCGGCCGAAGCCGCGCGGCAGTTGATGTTTGCCCAATACGGGGCTGACGCCTACACGCGCGGTTTGAATGTCTATACAAGCATCGTGTCCACAGACCAGGCGGCGGCCTACAAGGCGTTGCGTCGGGCGTTGTTGGGCTACGAGCGGCGCCAGCTATACCGCGGACCGGAGGCCTATGTTGACTTACCGGCCGACGCCGCCCAGCTTGATGCCCGGGTGGCCGAGGCCCTGGCCGACCATGCCGACAGCGACGAGCTGCGCGTGGCCGTGGTGCTGGAAGCCACGCCGCGCAAGGTGGTGGCGATGTTCGAATCGGGCCAGTCCATCACCATCACCGGCGAAGGGCTGCGGCCGGTGGCGTCTGGCCTGGCCGCCAACGCCGCGCCCAAGGTGCAGATTCGCCGTGGCGCGGTGGTGCGCGCCTTGCAAGGCCCCAAGGGCGATTGGCTGCTGACGCAAATGCCCGACGTGGAAGGTGCTTTTGTGGCCCTGAACCCGAGCACGGGCGCCATCCGCGCCATGGTGGGCGGCTTTGACTTCAGCAGCAGCAAGTTCAACCACGTGACCCAGGCCTGGCGCCAACCGGGTTCCAGCTTCAAGCCTTTCATTTACTCCGCCGCGCTGGAGCGTGGTTTCACGGCCACCACGGTGATTAACGACGCGCCACTGTTCTTTGACGCTGGCGCCACCGGCAGCCAGCCCTGGGAGCCGAAGAACTACGACGGCAAGTTCGAGGGGCCGATGGCGCTGAAACGCGGCCTGGCCAAGTCGAAGAACATGGTGTCGATTCGCGTGCTGCAGCACATCACGCCATCGTATGCGCAGGAGTGGGCCACCCGTTTCGGTTTCGACGCTGACAAGCACCCACCGTACCTGACCATTGCCCTGGGCGCGGGCGCGGTCACGCCGTTGCAAATGGCCAGCGCCTTTGGTGTGTTCGCCAACGGCGGCTACCGCGTTGCGCCGGTGTTGGTCACCCACGTGACCGACGCCAAGGGCCGCGTGCTGGTGCAAAGCAAGCCCGTCGCGCTGGACGAAACCATGCGTGCCATCGACGCCCGCAACGCCTTTGTCATGACCAACCTGCTGCAAGACGTGACACGCGGCGCGGGCACGGCCGCGCAGGCACAGAAGGCGCTGGGCCGCAGTGACATTTACGGCAAAACCGGCACCACCAATGATTCGATCGACGCCTGGTTTGCCGGCTACCACCCCAGCGTGGTGGCGGTGGCCTGGATCGGCTATGACAACCCGCGCAAATTGGGCGACAAGGAAACCGGCGGCGGCCTGGCCTTGCCGGTGTGGATCGACTACATGGCCCACGCCCTCAAAGGCGTGCCGCAGCGCGAACTGCCGGTGCCTGCGGGCGTGGTGAATATCGAAGGCGACTGGATGTTCGAGGAATACAGCCGCGGCGAGGGCGTGCGCAGCCTGGGCCTGGAAGACAAGATGCCGCAGCCGGCCACGCCCGAAGAGCGCAGCAGCATCCTTGACTTATTCAGGCGCTGAGATAACCAGCGCCACACCGCTTTGTGCGCTGGCGTGGCGCGACAACGATTCAAAGAACTCGCTGCCGTCGCGCGTGTCAAGCCAACGGCCGGCCTGGTACTTGTAGTGGTAGCCGCCGGCCTTGGCCGCCAGCCACAGCTCGTGCAGCGGTGGCTGGGTGTTCACCACGATGTGCGTGCGGTTGGGGAAGCGCATTTCCAGCATGCCGCCGGTGCGCTGGCCGTCGATGTCCACCACATCGGCTTGCAGCCAACGATCCAGATGAGTCTCGATCTGGGCCAGCACCGCAGCGGTTAGCTGGTGGTATTCGGCATCGGTGAGCGGTGTGGCGGTGATGGCTGAAGTCATGATCGTTTACTATTCCAGGCATGAATCACGCCTTGCGAACGAGTGTAGCGGCGGCCCTGGTGGTCGCCTTGCAATGGGCCCTTGCTGGCTGTGGCCAGAAGGGGGCGTTGACGCTGCCGGCGGCGCCGCAACCCGCCGCGGCAACAGCATCCGGCGCAACGCGATGAGCACGCCATCGACGCCGTTGCCGACGGCATTGCCCGGTGCCCCGTTCCTGGCCTATGAGAAGGGTGAGTTGTGCCTTCAGGGCCACCCCTTGCATGCCTTGGCGCTGCAGTTCGGCACGCCGTGTTTCGTCTACTCGCGCGGCGCCATGCTCGCGGCGCTGGCCGCCTACCAAAAGGCATTGAAAGGCCGAGATCATCTGATCTGCTACGCCATGAAGGCCAATCCGAGCCTGGCGGTGTTGAAGGTGTTTGCCGACGCCGGCTGCGGCTTTGACATCGTCTCCGCAGGCGAACTCAAGCGCGCGCTGGCCATCGGCGCCGACCCGGCCAAGGTGGTGTTTTCCGGCGTGGGCAAGACCGCCGCTGAAATGCGCCTGGCGCTGCAAGCCGGCGTGGGCTGCTTCAACGTGGAAAGCACGAGCGAGCTTGAACGGCTGTCGGCCGTGGCGGTGGCCTGCGGCCTCACGGCGGCCATCAGCCTGCGCGTCAACCCCGACGTGGATGCCCGCACGCATCCCTACATTTCCACCGGGCTGAAGGGCAACAAGTTCGGCATCGCGCACGATGAAGCCGTGGCCGCCTACCGGCGCGCGGCCGGCCTGCCCGGGCTGCGGGTGGTGGGCATCGACTGCCACATTGGCTCGCAGATCACTCAGCTTGAACCCTATCTGGATGCGGTGGATCGGCTGCTTGACTTGGTCGAGGCCGTTGAGGCCGCCGGCATCCCCATCGAGCATGTCGATATCGGCGGCGGCCTGGGCATCGCCTACGCCGATGAAGCGCCACCGCCGGCCGATGTGTTGATGCAACAGGTGCTGCAGCGCCTGGATGCGCGCGGCCATGGCCAGCGCAAGTTGCTGTTGGAGCCGGGCCGCTCGCTGGTGGGCAATGCCGGCGTGCTGCTGACCGAGGTGCAGGTGCTCAAGCCCGGGGCGCAGAAGAATTTCTGCATCGTTGATGCCGCGATGAACGACCTGCTGCGCCCGGCGCTGTACAACGCCTGGATGGCCATCGTGCCGTGCCAGCCGCGCACCGACGCGGCGCTGACGTGGGACGTTGTCGGCCCGGTGTGCGAATCAGGCGACTGGCTGGGCCGCGAGCGCGCGCTGGCGCTGCGTGAAGGCGATGTGCTGGCGATACTTTCAGCCGGCGCCTACGCCATGGCCATGGCCAGCAACTACAACAGCCGCGCCCGCGCCGCCGAGGTGATGGTCGATGTGAACCGGGTGCAACTGATTCGCGCGCGCGAAACGCTGGAGTCGTTGTTCCTGGGCGAACGCAGCTTCGACGCCGGCTGACCATGAATCGAGCCGGTCACACCGGCTGGCGCCCTTCCTGCACAGCGTGGCAGGCAATCTGCACACCGTTGATGGCCAGCAGTTGCGGCCGTTCGGTCTTGCAGCGTTCATTGGCCAGCGGGCAGCGCGGGTGGAAGCTGCAACCCGTGGGCGGGTTCAGCGGGTTCGGCACCTCGCCTTGCACGGGTGTGCGCGAGCGGCCCGACATGTGCACATCGGGTATCGCATCCAGCAGCATGCGCGTGTACGGGTGTTGCGGCGCCTTGAACAGCACCGCCTTGTCGGCCAGTTCGACCAGGCGGCCGAGGTACATCACGCCCACCTGGTCGCTCACGTGGCGCACCACGGCCAGGTTGTGTGAGATGAAGAGATAAGTCAGGCCCTGTTGGCGCTGCAGGTCTTTCATCAGGTTCAGCACCTGGGCTTGAACGGACACATCGAGCGCCGAGGTGGGTTCGTCGCAGACCAGGAACTCGGGCTGCGTGGCCAGGGCGCGGGCAATCGAGATGCGCTGGCGCTGGCCGCCGGAAAACTGGTGCGGGAACTTGTCCATGTCCACCGCACCCAGGCCCACCGCATGCAGCAAGGCGGCCACCTTGTCGCGCAGCACCGCGGCATCAGTCAAACCGTGCTCGCGCAGCGGCTCGCCCACGATGGCCAGCACCTTCCAGCGTGGGTTCAGGCTGGCATACGGGTCTTGGAAAATCATCTGCATGCGCCGGCGCAGCTTGCGCAAATCGGCCGCGCTGCTCTTCAACACCGCCGTGTCCTGGCCATCAAAGTGAACGCTGCCGCGCGTGGGCGCGTGCAGACCCACCAGCAGGCGCGCCACGGTGCTCTTGCCGCAGCCCGACTCGCCCACCAGCGCCAAGGTCTTGCCACGCTCGATGCTGAAGCTCACGCCGTCTACCGCATGCACGAACTGGCGCGCCTTGCGTTCGACCACGCGGTTCAGCCAGGGCGCCGAGACATCAAAGGTCTTGGCCAGGTCTTGCACCTGCACCAGCGGCGTCATGCTGCCGCCCCGCCTTGATGCAACCAGCAGGCCGCCCGGGTGGCCGTGGCCGCTCGCAGATCGGGCCGTTCCACGCGACAGCGCTCGAACACCTGTTGGCAACGCGGGTTGAACGCGCAACCAGCGGGGATGGCGTTCAGCCGCGGCATGCTGCCGCTGATTTGCGCCAGGCGTTCACGGTCATCGTCCATCGCCGGTATCGAGCCCATCAGGCCGCGCGTGTAGGGGTGTGCGGCCTGGTGGATGACATCGCGCACCGGGCCGACTTCAACAATGCGCCCGGCGTACATCACTGCCACGCGGTCGCAGGTTTCGGCGATCACGCCCATGTCGTGCGTGACCAGCATCACCGCCGCGCCATGGTCTTTGCACAGGCGCTTGAGCAGGGCAATGATCTGCGCCTGGATCGACACATCCAGCGCCGTGGTGGGCTCGTCGGCCACGATCAACTTGGGTTCGGCGGCCAGCGCCAGGGCGATGACCACGCGCTGGCGCATGCCGCCTGAAAACTGGTGCGGGTACTGGTCGAGCCGCTGCTCGGCGGCGGGGATGCCGGTTTCCTGCAACAGCATGGCCGCGCGCGCGCGGGCTTGCGCATTGCTCAGGCCCAGGTGGGTTTGAATGGTTTCAATCAACTGCCGGCCCACGGTGTGCAGCGGGTTCAGGGAAGTGAGCGGGTCTTGGAAGATGGCGCCGATGCGCCGGCCGCGGATGGCTCGCATGGCCGCAGGCGGCAGGTTGTCGATGCGTTGGCCTTCGAGCCAGATTTCACCGCCGGCAATACGCCCAGGCGGCTCCAACAGGCCGATGATGGCCGCGCCGGTGAGCGACTTGCCGGCGCCCGATTCACCCACCACGCCGAGCACTTCACCGGCAGCGATGTCGAACGAGACATCGTCGATCGCCAGCAGCGTGCCGCGCCGGGTGGGGAACTCCACCCGCAGGTTCTTCACTTCGAGCAGCGGCGTGGCCATCTCACCTTAACCTGGGGTTGAGTGCGTCACGCAACCAGTCGCCCAGCAGGTTCACGCTCAGGGCAATCAGGATCAGCATGATCCCGGGGAAGATGGCAATCCACCATTCACCGGAAAACAGGAAGTCGTTGCCGATGCGGATCAAGGTGCCGAGCGACGGCGATGTGGGCGGCACGCCCACGCCCAGGAACGACAACGTGGCCTCGGTGATGATCGCCGCGGCCACTTGAATGGTGGCCAGCACCAACACCGGCCCCAGCACATTGGGCAACACATGGTGGGCCATGATGCGATGCGGCGGCACGCCGATCACGCGCGCGGCCTGCACGTATTCCTTGTTCCGTTCCACCAGCGTGGAGCCGCGCACCGTGCGCGCATAAGGCACCCAGCCGCTGAGCGAAATGGCCACGATCAACACACCGAAGGCCAGCGTGGTGTCGGCATTCGGGAACATGGCGCGCGCCACGCCGAAGATGAGCAGGGCGATGAGGATCGAGGGGAACGACAGCATCACGTCGCACACGCGCATGATGAAGGTGTCGGTGCGCCCACCCACGAAGCCGGAGAGCAGGCCCAGGCCGACGCCGACGAACATCGACACGATCACCGAGGCCAGGCCGACAAACAGCGAGATGCGTGCGCCGTACATCAGGGCAGAGAGCATGTCTCGGCCTTGGTCATCCGTGCCGAGCAAGTAAGTCGTCTTGCCACCTTCGAGCCAAGCGGGCGGCAGACGTGAATCGTTGAGTTCCACCGTGGCCAGATCAAACGGGTTGTGCGGCGCGATCCAGCCCGCAAAGACGGCACAGAACACGCAGATGAAGGCGATGACCGAGGCCACGATGGCCATCGGCGAGTGCTTGTAGCTGTGCCAGACGTCGCCGTCGAGAAAGCGCGCCAGGGCGCTGGGCGCGGCGGCGGCGTTCACGGTGCGGGCTTCAGCGTCCATGGGCGGCTCAATGCGCCGGTGCGCTGGACTCCACGCGCAGGCGCGGGTCCACGGCAAAGTACAGCAGGTCGACCACCAGGTTGATGACCACGAAGATCAGCGCCACCAGGCACAGGTAGGCGGCCATCACCGGCACGTCGGCAAACTGCACGGCCTGGATGAACAGCAGGCCCATGCCGGGCCACTGGAAGACGGTTTCGGTGATGATGGCGAAGGCGATCAAGCCACCGAGCTGCAAGCCGGTGATGGTGAGCACCGGCACCAGGGTGTTGCGCAGGGCGTGGCTGAAATACACCGCGCGGTCGCTCAAGCCGCGGGCGCGGGCGAACTTGATGTAGTCGGTGCGCAGCACTTCGAGCATTTCAGAGCGCACCAGGCGCAGGATCAGCGCGAGCTGAAAGATCGACAGCGTGAGCGCGGGCAGGATCAGGTGCTTCAAGCCATCGACGGTGAGCAGCCCGGTGTGCCAACCGCCCAGCGCCACCACATCGCCACGGCCAAAGCTGGGCAACCATTTCAGCACCACCGAAAACAGCAGGATCAACAGGATGCCGATCAAAAAGACCGGCAAGGACACGCCGAGCAATGACACCGTCATCACCACCTGCGACGAAAACCGGCCACGCCGCAGCGCGGCGTAAACACCCAACGGAATGCCTACCACCAAGGCGATGACGGCGGCACTGAAGGCCAACTCCAGCGTGGCCGGCAGGCGCTCGACGATCAGTGACGACACCTTGCGCCCCTGGCGCAGGCTCAAGCCAAAGTCACCTCGAACGGCATTGCCCACGAAGCGCGCAAATTGAACGGGGAAGGGTTCGTCCAACCCCAGGTCTTTGCGCAGTTGCTCGCGCTGGTCCTGCGTGGCGTCCTGGCCCAGCATGTTGGACACCGGGTCGCCGACATGCTGGAACAACATGAACGCGATGAACGCCACGGTGAGCATCACCACCAGGGCTTGCGCAAGACGACGAAGAATGAAAACCAGCATGCAGCAGGGAGGTCGGCGGTGGCAGCGCCCAAGCTCGGGCGCGGCGTGATGATGGCGCGCCAGCGGGCGCGGCAGGAACGGGAAAACGTGGGGTCAGGGTGTCACCTGAGTAACAGGTGCTCACGTTGATGAAACAAAAAAAGGCCACCTTGCGGTGGCCTTTTGGTTCGGTGATGGCGGGCCCGTGTGCGGCCCGTCAGCCGAGATCAGAAAGCGTGACGGACGCCGAAGTCGATGCCGCGCGACGACTTGCCCAGGGCGTTCGGGGCACCAGCACCGATGGTGAAGTTGGCACCGGCCTTGTTTGAAACGCGCGAGTAGTCGGTGTACAGCGCGGTACGCTTGGACAGGTTGTAGATGTAACCCACGGCGAACTGGTTGGCGTCGATGGTGTCGAAGCCGGTGCCCTTTTCGTCGCTGCGAGTGAAGCCCACGCGGACTTCAGACTGACCCAGCGGCATGTTCATGCCAAGGTGCAGCAGGTTTTCCTTGCGGCCGTTGACGCTGGCCTTGCTGACGTTGTAGTAGCCCTTGAAGGTGGCGAAACCGGCGTTGAACGAACCACCGATGTTGCTCATCTTGAAGGTCTGACCAGCGGCCACCTTGGTGCTGCCAGCGGCCACAGCCACGTTCACCGGGCCGGCAGCCCAGCCGAAGCGGAAGCTGGTGTGCTTGTTGAAGCCGTTGGTCAGTGTGGTGTTCTCACCAGCCGAGACCATGACCTGGCCGTACAGACCACCCAGGTTGGTGGGCAGGTTGTATTCGATCGAGTTGTCAGCGCGCACGAAGGTACCGGCAAAGGTACCCAGGCCGTTGGCCGCTGCGGCCGAGATGTTCAGCGAGCTGCCCGGGCCGTTGGTGCCGAACGAGTCAAAGATCGTGGTGGTCCAGAACTGGGGCGTGTACTCACGGCCCAGGCGAACTTCACCGAATGCGCCTTCCAGGCTGACGTACGAGCGGCGGCCAAAGAACTTGGTGCTGCTGGCCGTGCCCTGGGTGGCCGTGGTGTTGGGCTGGGCGCAGGCGGTGGTCGTGGTGGTGACCAAGGTAATCGGGGTGGTCGTGCTGGTGCTGGTGCACGAGATCGAAGTCGATTGCAGGTTGCCGGCGTTGCCGATGTCATTGGCCATACCAGCTTCCAGCCAGAAGTTGGCCTTCAGGCCACCGCCCAGATCTTCCGTGCCACGGAAGCCCAGACGGTTGCTGTTGTAGCTGTTGTTCTGCATCAGCTTTTGCGAACCACCTGAGTTCTTCACGCTGAGCAAGGACAGGTCAACAACACCAAACAGGGTCACCGACGATTGGGCCGCTGCGACGCTGGCGAACGAGCCGAGCACCGCCAGAGCGAGCATTGATTTCTTCATTGCGACTATCTCCTAAGTTGAACAAGAGGGCCCGATCGGTGGGTTCACCCGGGTCCCCAGGGAAGGTGGGGTTGATCTGACCAACCTCCTCATCGGAAGCTGGCGCTATTGCACCAGAGCGCTCTGCCGCATGCAAAGACTTGGCCTCGAAATCAGCCTTGAATGTGGTCTGAGAACAACGAGCGGCGGCGCATGCAGACAGGCTCACGAGCGGCTCAGAGGCAAAGGTCGCGGCGTATGCTCATCATCATGAACTCGATCGACCAGACCATCCAGGCCTTCGACATGGCCCTGCGAACACTGGGCGGCGCAGCCATTGCCGCGCGGCCTTGCCCAACAGCAACGACCAGCGCGCCCAGCACCGAATTGACTGATGCCCAACGCCGCCTGTCCGGCGCCCTGATGCGGGTAAACCACGTTGGCGAAGTATGTGCACAGGCGCTGTACCAGGCCCAGGCCCTGAGCACGCGCAACCCAGCATTGCGCGAGCAATTGGCCCAGGCTGCCCGGGAAGAAACCGACCACCTGGCCTGGACGGCACAACGCCTGGTCGAACTGGGCAGCCGGCCCAGCCTGCTTAACCCGCTTTGGTATGCCGGCGCGTTTGCCATGGGCCTGGTGGCTGGGCGCATGGGCGACGCCCACAGCCTGGGCTTCGTGGCTGAAACCGAACGCCAGGTGGAACAGCACCTGGCCAGTCATCTGGAACGTTTGCCGGTTGACGACGCGCCGTCGCGCGCCATCGTCGAGCAGATGAAACTTGAAGAACGACAGCATGCCGACAACGCGGTGCACGCCGGCGCGGCTGAATTGCCGCTGCCGGTGCGCTTGGCCATGCGCGCGGCAGCGAAGGTGATGACGACCACCGCGCATCACTTGTGACGCGCTCACAACAGCGTCAAGCCGCGCGCACTTCGTAGCCGCTGGTGACTTCAGCGGTCTTGGCCAACATGCTGGTGGCCGAACAGTACTTCTCATGCGACAGGTTGATCGCGCGGGCCACCGCCGCATCCGCCAGGTTCTTGCCCGTCACCACAAAGTGCAGGTGGATGCGGGTGAAGACTTTCGGGTCGGTATCAGCGCGCTCGGCATTCACTTTCACCTGGCAGTCGGTGACCTCATGGCGGCCACGCTTGAGGATCAACACCACGTCATAAGCGCTGCACGCCGCCGCGCCGGACAGCAAGGTTTCCATCGGCCTGGGCGCCAGGTTGCGGCCACCGCCGTCGGGTGCGCCGTCCATGGTCAAGAGGTGGCCGCTGCCGGTTTCGGCCACAAACCCCATGCCGCTGGCGGGTATCCAATTGACCGTGCATTCCATGGTTTGCGCGCCTGAGAGTGACTGAATGCAACGATCATATTGCGGCGCAACATTGCGGTGCTAGACTCGATCCCATCAACGGGTTTACCCTTCCCCCTTGTCTCCTCCACCGCCTCCAGGGTGGATTGGGCCCGAAGCTTCACGGCTTCGGGCCTTTTTTCTTCGGCTCGTATCATCGCCGGTCGCCATGCCCCGAGCCACAACTACGAAGACGACCAAACCCTCGGCCCGCTATGGCGCGCGCGACCGGGGGGCCTACCTGAATCGCATACTCACCGCGCGGGTGTACGACGTGGCCCGCGAAAGCGCTCTGGAGCCCGCGCGCGGGCTGTCGCGCCGCCTGGGCAACCATGTGCTGCTCAAGCGCGAAGACCAGCAGGCCGTCTTCAGCTTCAAGCTGCGTGGTGCTTACAACAAGATGGCGCACCTGAGCGCGGCCGAGCTGGCGCGCGGCGTGATTTGCGCCTCGGCCGGCAACCACGCCCAAGGCCTGGCCTTGAGCGCGAAGCGGCTGGGCTGCAAGGCGCTGATCGTGATGCCGCACACCACGCCGCAGGTAAAGGTTGACGCCGTGCAGGCGCTGGGCGGCGAGGTCGTGCTGCATGGCGACAGTTACTCCGACGCCTACCAGCATGCGCTGGGCCTGGAGCAACAGCGCGGCCTGATCTTCGTGCACCCCTTCGACGACCCCGATGTGATTGCCGGTCAGGGCACCATCGGCATGGAGATCCTGCGCCAGCACCAAGGGCCGATCGAAGCGGTGTTCGTGCCCATTGGCGGCGGTGGGCTGATCGCCGGTGTGGCCGCGTACATCAAGGCCGTGCGACCGGAGATCAAGATCATCGGCGTGCAGTCTGCCGACTCCGACGCCATGCGCCGCTCGGTGCTGGCCGGCAAGCGCGTGCAGCTCGCTGACGTGGGCCTGTTTGCCGACGGCACGGCGGTGAAGATGGTGGGTGCGGAGACCTTTCGCATCGTGCGCGCGCTGGTCGATGATTTCGTGCTGGTCGACACCGACGCCGCCTGCGCGGCCATCAAGGATGTGTTCCAAGACACACGCAGCATCCTGGAGCCATCAGGCGCCCTGAGCGTGGCCGGCATGAAGCAGTACGCGCACGAGCGCAAGCTCAAGGGCAAGACGCTGGTGGCGCTGACCACCGGCGCCAACATGAACTTTGACCGCTTGCGCTTCGTGGCCGAGCGCGCGGAACTCGGCGAGCAGCGCGAAGCCCTGTTTGCGGTGACCATTCCCGAGCAGCAGGGCTCGTTCAAGCGCCTGTGCGGCCTGATCGGCACGCCGACGCAGCCGCGCCAGGTGACCGAGTTCAACTACCGCATTTCCGATGCGAACCAGGCGCATGTCTTCGTTGGCCTGGCCATCCAGCGTCGTGACGAGGCCGCACGCATCGCGCGCAATTTCCAACGCCACGGCTTTGCAACGGTAGACCTCACTGACGACGAATTGGCCAAGGAACATGTGCGCCACATGGTGGGTGGCCGGGCCGAGCTGGCGCGAGACGAGCGGCTGTTCCGGTTCGTCTTCCCGGAGCGGCCGGGCGCGCTGATGCGCTTTTTGTCGGCCATGCACCCGGGCTGGAACATCAGTCTGTTTCACTACCGAAACCAAGGTGCAGACCACGGGCGCATTCTGGTGGGCCTGCAAGTGCCGGCGCATGACGAGGCGGCGCTGCAGGCCTTCTTGGCGACCTTGGCCTACCCCTACGTCGAAGAGACCGGCAACCCCGTGTACCGGCTGTTCCTGCGCTGAAAGCGCCCCACTACACTGAGCGGTTCATGACGATCGAACGCGCGCTCATCACCCCCACCTCCAACGCTGTGCTCGAGCGCGCGTTGCAAGACAAGCTGCACCAGCGCAGCGAGGCGGCAGGTAGCCTGGGCGAACTGGAGCCGCTGGCCATACGCCTGGGGCTGATGCAGAACACGCTCAAACCGCGCTTTCGAGAGCCGCAGTTAGCCATTTTTGCCAGCGACCACGGCCTGGCAGTCGATGGCGTCACGCCGGCCACGCAACAGCCCACGCAAGACCTGGTGAGCCAGTTGTTGCGCGGCGTGCTGCCGCTGAGTGCCTTTGCACGCAGCCAGCAAATCGACATGACGGTGATCGACTGTGGCATTGCCGCCGCCGTGGTGCCGCACGAGCGTTTGCTCACGCGCAAGATCGCGCACGGCACGCGCAACACGCGCGTCAGTGCGGCGATGTCGCTCGACCAGGCCCACGCGGCCATTCGCGCCGGCATGGAAATTGGCGACACGCTGCGTGGCAACGTACTCATGTGCGCCGGCGTCGGCGTGGGCTCGCACCAAAGCGCGGCGCTGGTGCTGGCCCGGTTGGGCGAGAACATCGTGCGTGAGCTGCTTTTTTCCGGCCCGCACATGCCGGCCGAAGAGCTGGCGCATCAACTCGGCCTGGCCCATGGTGCGCAGGCGCGGCACAAGGAGGCCAACGACCCGGTTGAAGTGATGGCCGCGTTTGGTGGCTTCGAGATGGCGGTGATGGTCGGCGTGATCCTGGTGGCCGCCAGCAAGCGCCATTTGGTGATGGTGGACGGCATGCCGGCCTGCGCTGCGCTCATGGTGGCCCAGCGCATCGCGCCGGCCTGTGTGGATTACAGCGTGTTCTGCCGCAGCCGCCTGCACCAGGGGCTGGATCACGCCATGCAGATGTTCCGTGCCACCGCCTTGCTCGAACTCGGGCTGGACAGCACAGACGGCACCGGCGCCGTGCTGGCCTGGCCACTGGTGCGCAGCTCAGCCGCCTTGCTCACCGAAGTGGCTGACGGCGCGGATCCCGGCCCATCGATGCCCGTGCCGCTGGCAGCCGCACCTGGCGCCGCCACGCCCTGAGGCGGCGCAGCCCGTACCCGCTACCGCGTTGGCGGGCCGGCACTGGGTTGCTGTTCAGATGCCTCGGAGTTCGGGGTGGCTGGCAGCTGATTGGGCGCGGCGTTGGGCATGACAAAGCGCCCACCCGGAAGCCGCGGTGGCAGCCCGGTAGCCAACGGCAGCGAAGCAGGCGCGCCGCCCAGCACAGGCGCTGCGCCAGCGTTTGCGCCAGCCGCCGGCAAAGTGCCGGTGGTGGGTGCGGGCAAGGGCGGTAGATCGAGTGTCATGCTGGCGGGCTGGCCGCGCGGGCCGAGCTTGGCGCTGCGGTGCTGCACGCCTTGCAGCACCTGGTCGCCATCCACCACGCTGCCCACCCGATACGCTTTGGGCGGCTTGCCGTCCAGGCTGATCAGTGCCAGGCCTTCGCTGCTGGCCACCGCCACGCTGCCGGAACGCGGCGCCACCACGCCCACCAATTGCATGCGCGTGCTTTGCGCCGTGGCCACGGCTGCCGGCCCGCTGGCCACCACAGCGTCAGCGCCGAGCACGCGCGCCAGGTCACCGCGCGCCACGTTGATGCCACCCACCGCCGTGGCGTGGGCGGGTGCCTGGGGCGCGCTGGCGAACAGGCGCAGGCCCCAAAACGCGGCGCAAGCCGCAAACGCGGCCCACACCACGAACGCAATCAGGCGCGGAGTCATCCGACGATTATGATGGAAGCCAACCCACGCAAGGATGCTGCACATGCCTTTGAAACCCGCCCTTTCGCGTGATCGCCTGCGCGGTTTCACCCTGATCGAGCTGATGGTGGTGCTGGTCATCATTGGCGTGCTGGCCGCACTGATCGTGCCCAACGTGCTGGATCGCGCTGACGACGCGCGTGTTACCGCCGCGCGCACCGATGTCAACAACCTGATGCAGGCGCTGAAGCTGTACAAGCTCGACAACCAGCGCTTCCCGAGTGCCGAGCAAGGCCTGGAAGCCCTGGTGCGCAAGCCCACCGCCGGCGTGGTGCCGCCGACCTGGAAGCCCTACCTCGACAAGCTGCCGGCCGACCCCTGGGGCCGTGCCTACCAGTACCTCAACCCGGGCGTGAAGGCCGAGATCGACATCTTCAGTTTCGGTGCCGACGGCGCTGCGGGTGGTGAAGGCAAGAACGCTGACGTCGGCTCTTGGCAGTGAATCGCAGCGACAGCCTTTGATCCTCTACGGCCGCCACGTGCCAGCCCTCGCCCGTGCGGCTCGCCCGACCATGCGCCAGCGTGGTTTCACGCTGATCGAATTGCTGGTGGTGGTGGCGTTGATCGCTATCGCCAGCGGCGTGGCCAGCCTGTCCTTGCGCGACGGCACCGCCAACAAGCTTGAGCATGAAGGCCAGCGCCTGGCGGCCTTGCTCGAATCGGCCCGCGCCGAGGCCCGCGCTTCGGGCCTGGTGGCGGCGTGGCTGCCGGTGCGCGGCAACGACGGCTCCGACTTCCAATTCCAAGGCCTGCCCAAGGTGCTGGCCCTGCCGCAACGCTGGCTTGACGAAAACACCCTGGCCGAGGTGGTGGGTGCGCGTGGCGTGGTGCTGGGGCCAGAGGCCATGATCGGCCCGCAACGCATCGTGCTGCGTCTGGGCAACGAGCGTTTGGTGCTGGCCAGCGACGGCCTGGGGCCGTTCGAGGCTGTGGCTGAAGGTACAACACGGTGACGCGAATCGTGTTCGGGCGCCAGCCGCGCCAGCGTGGCTTCACGCTCATCGAGGTGATGGTGGCCATGGCCATCGTGGCCGTGGCCTTGGGCGCGGGCCTGCGCGCAGCCGGCGCGCTGACCGACAATGCCCAGCGCCTGGGTGACGTGATCAGCGCGCAATGGTGCGCCGACAACCAGCTCGCCAACCTGAAGCTGGCGCGCCAGTTCCCCGATCTGGGCGAAGCCGATTTCACCTGCACCCAGCTCGGGCGCGACTACAAGGGTCAGGTGGTGGTGCGCGGCACGCCTAACCCGAACTTTCGGCGTGTGGACGCTGTGGTGGGCACCGACACCGGCGTGCCGCTGCTTACGCTTTCTACCGTGCTGCCGAAGTACTGAGGGCCGGGCACAGTGACTGCAAAGCCGCGCGGGTTCACCTTGGTCGAGGTGATGGTCGCCATGGTGGTGATGGCTGTGCTGGCCGGCATGGCCTGGCAGGGCATCGACGCCATCAGCCGCGGCCAGCAAGGCACGCGCGCGGCGATGGAGCGCACCTTGCGCCTGAACACCGTCGTGGCGCAGTTCGAGCACGACCTGGGCGCGGTGCAGGAAACACCGGCCGTCAACCCGCTGGCGTTTGACGGCGCCACCCTGCGCCTGACCCGGCGCACCCCTCAAGGCATGCAACTGGTCGCCTGGTCGTTGCAAGGCCAGCGCCTCGTGCGCTGGGCTGGGCCCGTCACCACCCTTCAAGCTGACCTGCAAGACAGCTGGATGCGCAGCCACCAGCTCGACAGCCTGGATCGCCCAGCCACCCTCGCCCTGGAAGGCGTGAGCGCCTGGCAGATTTACTTCTATCGCGGCAACAGTTGGACCAATGCGCAAAGCAGCGGTGATCTGGCTCCAAACCCCACCGGCCCTACCGGCACCACCACTACCACTGGCACCAGCACCACCACTGGTAGCAACACCACCACTAGTACCAACACCACCACTAGTACCAACACGACCACTAGTACCAACACGACCACCACCAATCGCGTGCAACTGCCCACCGGCGTTCGCCTCGTGGTGAATCAGGGCGAGCAGGTGCTCACGCGCGACATCATCGTCGCCGCCTGGCCGCCATGACCTGCGCCATCCGCGCACCGGGCCGCGGCCGGCAGCGCGGCGCCGCGTTGCTGCTGGCCATGCTGGTGCTCACCCTCGTGGCCACCCTGGCGGCCAACATGGTGTGGCAACAGTGGCGCGCGGTGCAGGTGGAGAGCGCCGAACGGGCGCGCACCCAGGCGGCGTGGATCCTCAACGGCGCACTCGACTGGGCGCGCCTGATCTTGCGCGAAGACGCGCGCAACGGCGGCCCGGATCATCTGGGCGAACCCTGGGCCGTGCCCTTGGCCGAAGCCCGCCTGTCCACCTTCCTGGCCGCTGACCGGGACAACACCGCCGACAGCGGCCCGGAAGCGTTTTTGTCGGGCTACATCGTCGATGCGCAGTCACGCTACAACCTGCGCAACCTGCAACAACAAGACGCCAAGCTGGCGGCCACCGAGCTGAAAAGCTTGAAGCTAATCTGCGAGTCGCTCGGCTTGGGCGCCAGCATGGGTGACACCCTGGCCAGCAGCTTGTTGGCAGCTTGGGTTGGGCCCGAATCGGCCACCCGCCCGGTGGCGGCGCAAAGCATGGCGCAGTTGGCCTGGCTGGGCTTCGAGCCGGCCACGGTGGCGCGGCTGGCCACGCGGCTGCAGATCCTGCCGGTGGCCACGCCGGTGAACTTGAACACCGCGCCGCGCGAAGTCATCGCCGCGGTCGTGGAAGGCTTGGATCTGGCCAGCGCCGACCGTTTGATTCAGACCCGCCAGCGCAGCCCATTTCAGTCGCTGGTCGAGGCCCGCAGCCAACTACCATCAAGCCTGACACTGGATCCGCGCCGCGTCGGCGTGACCTCCAGGTACTTCGAGGTCGGCGGGCGCTTCCGGCTTGATCAACGCGCGCTGGAGGAAACTTCAATCATCGAGCGGCGCTCGCCCGACGACATGGTCGCCATTCGCCGCGAACGGCGCAGCACGCACACAGAGCTGAAGTGAAGGCGGTGTTCCAGAGCCCACGGCGGCAGCAGGAATTGCCGCCAGAATCCCCCACCCAACCTGCGCAACCTGTGGTAAGTCTTTGATTTACAAAAGTAAGCAATTTGCCACCCTGTCGCCGAACCGCTAGCCTCCCAGCCCATGTCCGTCCTCGTCATCCTGATGCCTGCGCGCTCGCGTCTGTCGGCGCGCACCGCACACGGCACTGCGCCCAGCAGCGCCGTGGCCACCGAAGGTTTGCCATTCGCACTCAGCAACGACGGCAGTCACATTGACAGCCAGGGCCGCGCGCCCGCGCCGTTGTTGCCCAAGGCCGACACCATGGTGCTGGTGCTGGCCGATGCCGATGTGGCATGGCACCGCGTCACACTGCCCAAAGCACCGGCGCCCAAGCTGCGCGCTGCGCTGGCCAGCGTGCTGGAAGACCAGTTGCTCGATGAAGAAGCCCACGCGCACTTTGCCATCGCACCGCGCTCCATGGGCGGGCAACTGGCCTGGGTGGCCGTGGTGCACAGGCCCTGGCTGGCCAGCGAGTTGGCGCGCTTCGAATCTGCCGGCGTGAGCATCGACAGCGTGGTGCCCATTAGTTGGCCCGGCGACCAGGCACACGGCCACTTCTACGAAGATGCCCCCGAAGCCGCAGGCAGCGCGCAAACCATGCTGTGCTATGCCGATGGCGAAGGCCTGGCCAACATCCGCCTGGCCGGCAGCCTGGCCAAGACCTGGCTGCCCGGCATGCTGGAACGTCCGGCACGCTGGACAGCCACGCCGGCCGTGGCCGCGCCGGCTGAACGCTGGCTGGGGGCGTCGCTGTCGGTGCTCACCGATCTCGAACGCGCCGTTCAAGCCTCGCAGTCAAGCTGGAACCTGCGCCAGTTCGACCTCGCACCACGCCGGCGCGGCGTGCGTGCGCTCAGTGCCTTGGGCAAGCAGTTCATGCGGCCCAGTTGGCGCCCGGTGCGCCTGGGCCTGGGCGCCCTGTTGGCCGTGCAGTTGATCGGCCTGAATGCCTGGGCCTGGCAGCAGCGCCAAACCGTTGACAGCAAGCGCGCTGCCGTGGGCGGCGTGCTGCGCGAAACCTTCCCGCAAGTGCGCGCCGTGCTCGATGCGCCGCTGCAAATGCAGCGCGAGGTCGACACGCTGCGTGCCGCCGCCGGCCGCCCGGGTGAAACCGACCTGGACAGCCTGTTGGCCGCCGCCGCCGCGGCCTGGCCTGAAGGCCAAGGCGCCACCACCACGCTGCGCTACGAAAGCGGCCGCCTCACGCTGGGCGCGGCCGGTTGGAGCAACGAGCAGATCGGCGGCTTTCGCGACCGCCTGCGTCTGGCCGGGTTGGCGGTCGACGCCGCCGAAGGCCGTGTCACCTTGAGCCGCGCCGCCGTGCCGGCAAAGGCGGGCTCATGAATCAACCCACCAACGGCCCCATGCAGCAATGGCTGCAGCGCTGGCACGGCCTGGCCACGCGCGACCGGCGCGGCCTGTTGGCCATTGGCATCGTGTTGGGCCTGTTCGTGCTCTGGCTGCTGGCCATCCAACCGGCGCTGCGCACCTTGCGCGAAGCGCCGGCACAACTCGACGCACTCGACACCCAATTGCAATCGATGCAGCGCCTGGCCAGTGAAACGACCCAGTTGCGTGCCACGGCTCCAATCTCGGCCGAGCAATCGGCCCAGGCGCTGAAGGCCGCCAGCGAACGCCTGGGCGCGGCGGCCAAGCTCAATTTGCAGGGCGACCGTGCGGTGCTCATCGTCAACGGTGTAGCCAGCGGCGCCTTGCGCCAGTGGCTCGCCGAGGCGCGCTCCGGTGCTCGTGCGCGCCCGCTGGAAGCCCAGCTCAGCCGCGGCCCGAACGGCTACACCGGCACCGTGGTGGTGGCCCTCGGAGGCGCACCTTGATCACGTCGATGTTGCCCGGCTGGTTGGCGCTGCAAAAAGGCGCTCGGCGGGTGCGCACCACCTTCTTGGAAACCACGTTTGCCCAGGCGGCGTGGGATCGCACGCGGCGCGCCGCGGCACGCTGGGGTTGGGTGGGCGCCGTGCTGGGCGCGCTCGCTGGGCTGCTGGCCTTTGCGCCCGCTGCCTGGCTGGCCGGCGCCGTGGCCCGTGCCAGCGACGGGCGCGTGCTGTTGGCCGACGCACGCGGCACCATCTGGAATGGCAGCGCGCTGCCCCTGCTCACCGGCGGCGCGGGCAGCCGCGACGCCACCGCCTTGCCCGAGCGCATGCACTGGCGCATGCGGCCCAAGGGTTTGGGGTTCGAGCTGCGCGCCACCCAGGCCTGCTGCTTGCAAGAAGCGCTGGTGGTGCATCTGCGCCCGGGCCTGGGGCGGCTGGCCGTGGAGCTGCGCCCGGTGCGCGAGAACACGGCACAGTGGCCGGCGGCCTGGCTGGCCGGGCTGGGTACGCCGTGGAACACGCTGCAATTGGGCGGGCAGATCGCGTTGGCCAGCCCAGGTTTGACGATCGAAGTGGTGCAAGGCCGTTGGCGCATCAGCGGCCATGCTGATATTGAACTGCGCGACGTGGCCTCACGCATCTCGCCGCTTGACGTGCTGGGCAGCTACCGGCTCACTGTGCACGGCAATGCCGAGAAGTCCGAGGAAGCGGCGATTCAACTGGAAACGCTGGATGGCGCCTTGCTGCTGTCGGGCAGCGGCCAATGGGCCGGCGCCAAAATGCGCTTTCGCGGCGAAGCGCGGGCTGACGAAGGCGCCGAAGAGGCGCTGAACAACTTGCTGAACATCATCGGGCGGCGCCAGGGGGCGCTGTCCGTCATTTCGATCGGATGACCATGAAACTGCGTGCGCGCAACCTGACGCGGCCCTGGCCCGCCGCCCTGGCGGCTGCGGCCGTGCTCGCCATGAGCCCGCCCTTGCCGGCGCAGAACTTGTCCGGTGGCAGTGCCAGCACGCCCGTCAGCCCAGCGTTTCGTTCGCGCACACCCGTGACCGTGAACTTCGTCAACGCCGACATCGAAGCCGTGACCCGCGCCATGGGCGCCATGATCCAACGCCAGATTGCCGTGGACCCGCGTGTTAAGGGCACCATCACCGTCTACAGCGAGCAACCCCTCACCGTGCGCGAGGCCTACCTGAACTACCTGGCCGCGCTGCGCGGCATGGGCTTCACCATGGTTGAAGTGGGCGGCCTGCTCAAGCTGGTGCCCGAGGCCGATGCCAAGCTGCAAACCGGCAGCGTGGTGGTGGGTGAAGCCACGGCACGCGGTGACCAGGTGCTGACGCAAGTATTCACGCTGCGCCACGAGAACCCGAACAACCTGGTGGCTGTGCTGCGCCCGCTGATCAGCGCCAACAACACGATCAATGCGAGCCCGGGCAACAACTCACTGGTCATCACCGATTACGCTGACAACCTGCAACGCATTGCCAAGATCATTGCCGCGCTCGACCAGCCCGCCGCCACCGACCTGGAAATCGTGCCCTTGAAGCATGCTGTGGCCAGCGACATCGTCGGCCTGGTGCAGCGCCTGGCTGAAAGCAGCGGCGCGCCGGGCACGCCCGGCCTGCCCGGCGCGGCCGGCGGCGGCGCCACCAGCGTGATGGCCGATGTGCGCAGCAACTCGCTCATCGTGCGTGCGCCCAACCCGGCGCGCATGAGCAGCATCAAGGGCATCATCGAAAAGCTCGACCATGCCAACAACCGCGCCGGCGGCGGGCCGGGCGGCAACATCTGGGTCGTGCACCTGAAGAACGCTGACGCTACCAAACTGGCCTCGGTGCTGCGCGCAGCCTTCAGCGCCGGCTCGGGCGGCGGCGGCGTGGGCGCCAGCACCGGCGCCCCGGCTCAGCAGACCATCACCGCCGCCGGCGGGGCCACGCCGTCCACCGCGCCCGTGCAGGCATCGCAAGGGCCATCAACGGGCGGCTTTATCCAGGCCGACCCGTCGACCAATTCCTTGATCATCACTGCCGCCGAGCCGCTGTACCGCCAGTTGCGCAACGTGATCGAACAGCTCGATTCGCGGCGCGCGCAGATTTTTGTGGAGTCGATGATCGTCAAGGTCGATGCTGAAAAGGCGGCCGAGCTGGGCTTCCAGTGGCAAAACCTGTTCGGCAACAAGGGCGACGGCTCCATCGTCGGCGGCGGCACCAACTTCGGCACCGGCAACGCCAACATCGTCAACCTCAGCGCGGCCGTGGCCGGTGGGCGCACCACCGCGGGCGCGGCACTTTCCGCGGGCATCCCGGCCGGCCTGAACATTGGCGTGTTGAAGAAGATCGGCGACTTCTACACCCTGGGCGCGCTGGCGCGTTTCATGGAAACCAACGTTGGCGCCAACGTGCTTTCAACGCCCACGCTCATGACCTTGGACAACGAAGAAGCCAAGATCGTGATCGGCTCCAACGTGCCCTTCGTCACCGGCACCTTCACCAACACCGGCACCGGCACGGGCGCGACCAACCCGTTCCAGACCATCGAGCGCAAAGATGTGGGCCTGACGCTGCGCGTGAAGCCGCAGATCGGCGAAGGCGGCACCATCCGCATGACGATCTACCAAGAGAACTCCTCGGTCTCGGCCAATTCCGCCAACGGCCCCACCACCGACAAGAGCGCGATCGAAACCACGGTGGTCATTGACGACGGCCAGACCATGGTGCTGGGTGGCCTGCTCAAAGACGAGTACACCGACAACGAAGGCCGCGTGCCTGGCCTGGCCGATGTGCCCGTGCTCGGTTGGCTGTTCAAAGGCGAACAACGCCGGCGCGTGAAGAGCAACCTGATGGTGTTTTTGCGCCCAGTGGTGATCCGCTCGCAGGAAGCCTCCGACAGCCTGAGCATGGATCGCTACGACACCATCCGCTCACAGCAAAAGGACAAGCAACCCACGCCCAATGTGCTGCTGCCCATTGGTGAAGCGCCGGTGTTGCCGCCCATGCGCGCCCCGGCCGCGGCCAGCGCACCGGCCAGCAAGTAGCTCGGGGGCCCTGATGCGTTCGCGCCACCCCCTGCCCTACGCCTTCGCCAAGGCGCACAACCTGCTGCTCGAAGACGACGGCGAACAGATGGTGCTGTGGGTGGGCGAGAACGCAACGCCCTCGGCCTTGTCTGAAGTGCAACGGCTGTTCGATGTCGATATTTTCGAAAGCCACGACGGCGCAGCGCTGTCGCAGCGCATCGCCACGTCCTACTCCGGTGGCGAGGGCAGCGCGCTGTCGGTGGTGGGTGAGGTGGAAAGCGCGGTCGATCTGAGCCGGCTGATGCAAGACATTCCGGCCGTTGAAGACCTGCTCGAAGCCAGCAACGACGCGCCCATCATCCGCATGCTCAACGCCCTGCTCACGCAGGCCGCGAAAGACGGCGCCAGCGACATCCACATCGAACCGTACGAACGTTCCAGCGCGGTGCGTTTTCGCGTTGACGGCAGCTTGCGCGAAGTGGTGCAACCTAACAAGGCACTGCATGCGGCACTGATCTCGCGGTTGAAGATCATGGCCGAGCTCGACATCGCGGAAAAACGCCTGCCGCAAGACGGCCGCATTTCGCTGCGCATCGGCGCGCGCGCCATCGACGTGCGCGTGTCCACCTTGCCCACCGGCCACGGCGAGCGCGCCGTGCTGCGCCTGCTCGACAAGAGCGAATCGAAATTCACGCTCGAAGGCCTGGGCATGAGCGGCGACGTGCTCACCGCGTTCGACAAACTGGTGCACCAGCCGCACGGCATCGTGCTCGTCACCGGCCCCACCGGCTCGGGCAAGACGACCACGCTGTATGCCAGCCTGGGCCGCATCGACACCACCAGCATCAACGTGCTCACCGTCGAAGATCCGGTTGAATACGAGTTGGCCGGCATTGGCCAGACGCAAGTCAACGCCAAGATTGATCTGACATTTGCCAAGGCCCTGCGCGCCATCCTGCGCCAAGACCCGGAAGTCATCATGATCGGCGAGATCCGCGACTACGAAACCGCGCAGATCGCCATCCAGGCTTCGCTCACCGGCCACCTGGTGCTGGCCACGGTGCACACGAACGATGCGCCCAGCACCGTCACGCGCCTGATCGACATGGGCGTGGAGCCCTTCTTGCTCAGCAGCTCGCTGCTCGGCGTGCTGGCGCAGCGCCTGGTGCGCAAACTGTGCGTGGTGTGCAAGAAGCCCGATGCGCGCGGCCGCTACCACCCGGTGGGTTGCGAACAGTGCGGCCAGACCGGCTACAAGGGCCGCACCGGCGTGTACGAGCTGATGGTGGCCGACGACAAGCTGCGCTCGCTCATTCACAGCCGCGCCGCCGAAAGCCAGATCTTCGTGGCCGCTGAAGCCGCCGGTTTGCGTTCGATGCGCGAAGACGGCGAGCGGCTCGTCAGCGAAGGCGTGACCTCGCCTGAAGAAGTGCTGCGCGTGACGCGGGAGTAAGCAGCTTGCCCGCGTTCCGCTACGAGGCCATCGATTCAAAAGGCAAGGCCAGCGAAGGCGTCGTTGAGGCCGACACGCCGCGCGGCGCGCGCACCCAGTTGCGCAACCAGGGCCTCGTGCCGCTGTTGGTGAGTGAAATCACCAGCGCGCAGCGCCAGGCCGGGCGCGGCTTTGGCCGGCGCGCCTTCAACGCCACCGGCCTGACGGTGTGGACGCGCCAGATGGCCGGCCTGGTGAGCGCGGGGCTGCCACTGGAACGCGCCCTGGCCGCGCTGGCCGATGAAGCCGAGGTGCCGGCGCAGCGTGAGCTGGTGGCGCACCTCAAAAGCGAAGTTAACGCAGGCTCGCCGTTTGCGCAGGCCTTGGGCGCGGCGCCGCGCGAATTTGACGAGGTCTACCGCGCCGTGGTGGCCGCCGGTGAACAAAGCGGCGCGCTGGGCCTGGTGCTGGAAAAGCTGGCCGACGACCTGGAAGCGCGCCAGGCGCTGAAGGCCAAGCTGATGGGGGCCATGCTGTACCCGGCGGTGGTGTCGGTGATCGCGCTGGTGATCGTGATCTTCTTGCTCACCTACGTGGTGCCGCAAGTGGCCACGGTGTTCACCAGTTCCAAGCGCGCCTTGCCAGCGCTGACGGTGGCCATGCTGGCGTTCAGCGACTTCGTGCGCAACTGGGGTTGGCTGGTGGCCTTGGGCTCCATTGGCGGCGCGGTGGTCTATGTCTTTGCCCGGCGCAACGCCGAGTTTCGCCAGCGCAGTGACGCCGCGATGCTGAACCTGCCCTTGGTCGGCCGCCTGGCGCGCGGCTACAACGCGGCGCGTTTTGCCGGCACCCTGGCCATGCTGGCAGGCGCGGGTGTGCCCATCCTGCGCGCCTTGCAGGCCGCCAGTGAAACCCTGGGCAACCGCGCCATGCGGGCCGATGCGATGGAAGCCCTTACGCAAGTGCGTGAAGGTGCACCGCTTGCCTCAGCCCTGGGTGCAAAGAAGCGCTTTCCGGGGCTGCTGGCCATGTTCTCGCGCCTGGGCGAGCAGACCGGCCAGTTGCCCGTGATGCTGGCCCGAGCGGCCACGCAACTGTCGGGCGAAGTGCAACGCCGCGCCATGGCCGTGGCCACCATCTTGGAGCCGCTGCTGATCGTGCTGATGGGCGGGGTGGTGATGCTCATCGTGCTGGCCGTGTTGCTGCCCATCATCCAGCTCAACACCTGGGTCAAGTAGGCGGCTGCGCGCAGCTGCGCATGGCCACGGGCCAGGCCGCCCGCGCCTATGATGAAAACCATGCCCAGCACCTTAGACGGCCGCCTGGTCGTGGCCATTTCCTCGCGCGCCTTGTTCGACTTCGAAGAAGAGAACCGCATTTTCGACGGCGCCGCCGACGACCACGCCTACATGCAGCTGCAATTGCAGCGGCTGGACGAACCCGCCCGCCCCGGCGTGGCGTTCTCGTTGGTCAAGAAACTGCTGGCCTTCAACGCCGACTCAGCCCGCGTCGAAGTGGTGATCCTGTCGCGCAACGACCCGGTCTCGGGCATGCGCGTGTTCCGCTCGGCCAAGCACTATGGCTTGGCCATTGAGCGCGGCGTGTTCACGCGCGGGCGCCAGGCCTGGCAGTACCTCAAGCCGCTGGGCGCGCAGCTCTTTTTGTCGGCCAACGAAGCCGATGTGCGCGCCGCGCTGGCCGCCGGCGTGCCCGCCGCGCGCGTGGCCCCGCACAGCGCGCATGCCGCGGCCACCCACCCGAACGAAGTGCGGGTCGCCTTCGACGGCGACGCCGTGCTGTTCAGCGACGAAGCCGAGCAGGTGTTTCGCAGCGGAGGGCTGGGTGCCTTCCAGCAGCACGAAAGCACGCGCGCGGCCACGCCCTTGCCGCCGGGGCCGTTCAAGCCGCTGCTGGCCGCGCTGCACGGCTTGCAGCAGCAGGCGTTGCCGCACATGCGCATTCGCACCGCGCTGGTCACGGCGCGCAGCGCGCCGGCGCACGAGCGCGCCATCCGCACCTTGATGGCCTGGCAGATTGACGTCGATGAAGCCATGTTCCTGGGTGGCTTGCCCAAGGGCGAGTTCCTGCGCGAGTTCGAGCCCGACTTCTTCTTCGACGACCAGACCGGCCACGTCGACAACGCCGCCGCACATGTGCCGGCCGGGCAGGTGCTGTCGGGCGTGGCTAACGTTTGAAGTGATCTGCGGCAATCAATTCACTCCATAGCGCCGCAGGCGTTCCAGGTCGAGCACCGTCACGCCGCCGTAGGCCACTTCGATCAGGCCTTCGCGCTGCAACACGTTCAGGGCTTCATTCACGCGCTGGCGCGACAGCCCCACCAGGTAGGCCAGCTCTTGCTGCGTGATGCGCAGCACGCCGCTCAGGCGCGGGTACAGCACGGGGTGGAACAGCGCGGCCAGGCTGCGCGCCACGCGGCCGTCGGGGTTGGGCATGCGGTCGATCTCGCGCGCGCCGATGAACTGGCCCAGGCGCTCGTTCAGTTGCTGGGTGATGAAGCGGTTGAACGGGATGCTGCGTTCAAGCAACCAATGAAAAGTGTCAACACCCAGACCCGCCACCACGCTCTTGCGCAGCGCCTGGATGTTGTAGCGGTAGGCCTCGCGCTTGATCACCGTGCCTTCGCCAAACCAGCCGCCCGGCGGCATGCCGGTGAAGGTGATGGGAATGCCCAGCACGGTGTCGCTGCTCATCTTCAGCAGGCCGTCGAGCACACCGAACCAGTAGGTGACGGGGCGGCCCACGCGGCACAGCAATTCACCCGCATCGACCTGCACCACGCGCATGTCGCTGGCGGCGCGCATCTGCTCCTGCGGGCTCAGGTTGCGCAGCCACGGCACGTCGGCCAGCTCCGGTGCCGACAAGGCACGGGAGCGTTCGAGCAACTTGCGGGCTGACGCGACGCTGACGCTGGGCATGGGGTTTCGCTAGGGAAAGCGCTAGGTCAATGAGCCGTTAGATTGTCGTTGTAACGACAACATGGCGTCAAACTTGAGACTACATTGCCGGCTCTTTCGGAGATCGTCGCTTGCGCACCACCTTTCCCCGCCTGCTGCTGGAACACGCTGCCAAACGGCCGCACAGCGCAGCGCTGCGCGAGAAGGAATACGGCATCTGGCAGGCCACGAGTTGGGCCGCGCTGGCCGAACTGGTGCGCCACCTGGCCTGCGGCTTGGCCCAGGCCGGCCTGAAGCGCGGCGAGCACATCGTGGTGATCGGCGAGAACCGGCCGCGCCTGTACGCCACCATGCTGGCCGCGCAGGCGCTGGGCGCCATTCCCGTGCCGCTGTACCAAGACGCGGCGGCGGCGGAATACGCCTTTCCCATCAACAACGCTGAGGTCTGCTTTGCGGTGGTTGAAAACCAGGAGCAGGTCGACAAGCTGGTCGACTTGCGCGCGCAGTGCTCGCAACTGGCCCACATTTGGTACGACGACCCGCGCGGCCTGCGCAACTACAGCACGCCCGGGCTGGCGTCGGTGGATACACTCATCAGGGCTGGCCAGGCGCGGTATGCGGCGCAACCCGGTTTCTTCAACGAACAGGTGCAGCAGGGCACGCCCGACGATGTGGCGGCCATGTTCTTCACCTCGGGCACCACCGGCAACCCCAAGGGCGTGGTGCACAGCCACTTCACGCTGATCGACCGCGCCGCCGCCGGCGCGCAGTTCGACAAGCTCACCGCCGCCGAAGAAGTGCTGGCCTACCTGCCGCCGGCCTGGATCGGCCAGAACATTTTTTCGTATGCGCAGTGGCTGGTTTGCGGCTACGTGGTGAATTGCCCGGAGTCGGCGGCCACGGTGACCATCGACCTGAAGGAAGTCGGCCCCACGTACTACTTCGCGCCGCCGCGCGTGTTTGAAGGCCTGCTCACCAGCGTGATGATCCGCATGGAAGACGCCGGCACCATCAAGCGCAAGCTGTTCCACCATTACATGGATCTGGCCCGGCGCGTGGGCCCGGCGCTGATGGACGGCAAACCGGTCAGTGCAGCGGACAAGCTGAACTATCAGCTCGGCAACCTGCTCATTTACGGCCCGCTGCGCAACACGCTGGGGTTGTCGCGCGTGCGCGTGGCCTACACCGCGGGCGAGGCCATCGGCCCCGATCTGTTCACGTTCTACCGCAGCATCGGCGTCAACCTGAAGCAGCTTTATGGCTCCACCGAAACCGCGGTGTTCGTGTGCCTGCAACCCGACAACGAAGCCAAGGCCGACACCGTGGGCGTGCCCATCGCCGGCGTTGAAATCAAGCTCACCGAAGCGGGCGAAATTCTGGTCAAGAGCCCCGGGCTGCTCAAGGGCTACTACAAGAACCCGGCCGCCACGGCCGAGGTGCTCACGGCTGATGGTTGGTACCACACCGGCGACGCCGGCTTCATCGACGCCGGCGGGCACCTGAAGATCATCGACCGCGCCAAAGACGTGGGCCGCATCAAGGGCGGCATTAACGATGGCGCCATGTTCGCGCCCAAGTACGTTGAGAACAAACTCAAGTTCTTCCCCTACGTGAAAGAGGCCGTGGCCTTTGGCGACCAGCGCGAGAAGTGCTGCGTCATCATCAACATCGACATGGACGCCGTGGGCAACTGGGCCGAGCGACGCAACCTGCCCTACGCCGGCTACGCCGACCTGGCACAAAAGCCCGAGGTCTACGCCCTGCTGCGCGAATGCGTGGAAAAGGTCAACGCCGACCTGGCGCAAGACCAGATGCTGGCCGGCAGCCAGATCAGCCGCTTCCTCGTGCTGCACAAAGAGCTTGATGCCGATGACGGTGAACTCACGCGCACGCGCAAGGTGCGCCGCGGCTTCATTGCCGAGCGTTACGCGGTGTTGGTCGATGCGCTGTACGGCGGGCTGGGCCACCAGTACATCGAGATCCAGGTGAAGTTTGAAGACGGCCGCTCGGGCACGGTGGCGGCTGATTTGAAAATCGACGACGCCAAAGTCTTCCCTAGCGTTAGAAAGGCGGCATAGATGGCTGCCAAACCGGTGGGTAACGTTGCACCTGAGGTGGCCCCTGAGGTGGTGCTGGATGTGAAGAACATCAGCCTGAACTTCGGCGGCGTGAAGGCGCTGAGCGACATCAGCTTCAATGTGCTCGAACATGAAGTGCGCGCCATCATCGGGCCCAACGGCGCGGGCAAGAGCAGCATGCTCAACTGCATCAACGGCGTGTACACGCCGCAGCAGGGTTCCATCACCTTTCGCGGCAAGAAATTCGACCACATGAATTCGCGCGAAGTGGCTGTCATGGGCGTGGCACGCACCTTCCAGAACCTGGCGCTGTTCAAAGGCATGAACGTCATCGACAACCTGATGACCGGGCGCAACCTGAAGATGAAGACCAACATCTTCCAGCAGGCCATTCACTTCGGCGCGGCGGCGCGCGAAGAAGCCCAGCACCGCGAGTTTGTTGAACACATCATCGACTTCCTGGAGATCCAGGCCTTTCGCAAAACCGCGGTCGGCCGCCTGCCCTATGGCCTGCAAAAGCGCGTTGACTTAGGCCGAGCGTTAGCCATGGAGCCCCAGGTGCTGCTGCTTGATGAACCCATGGCCGGCATGAACGTGGAAGAGAAGCAGGACATGTGCCGCTTCGTGCTGGAAGTGAACGAGGAGTTCGGCACCACCATCGTGCTGATCGAGCACGACATGGGCGTGGTGATGGACATCTCAGACCGCGTGGTGGTGCTCGACTACGGCAAGAAGATCGGCGACGGCACGCCCGATGAAGTGCGCGCCAACCCGGATGTGATCAACGCCTATCTCGGCACGTCGCACTGAGCCCCGAGCGCAAACCACATGGCATTCTTTCTCGAAGTACTCATCGGCGGCCTGATGGCCGGCATGCTGTATTCGCTCATCGCGCTGGGCTTCGTGCTCATCTACAAGGCCTCGGGCGTGTTCAATTTCGCCCAGGGTGCGATGGTGTTGTTTGCCGCATTGGCGATGGCCCGTTTTTCGGAGTGGATCCCCAAAGGCTTGGGGCTAGAGAGCAAGGTGCTGGGCAACGTGCTGGGCTTCATGGCGGCCATGTTGGTGATGATTGCCCTGGCCTGGCTGATCGAGCGCCTGGTGCTGAGCAAGCTGGTCAACCAAGAAGGCATCACCTTGTTGATGGCCACCCTGGGCATCACCTACTTTCTTGACGGCTTCGGCCAAACCCTGTTTGGCAGTGACATCTACAAGATTGATGTCGGCATGCCCAAGGAGCCGGTGTTCTTGCTGCAAAACGTCTTCCAAGGCGGCGTGCTCATCAACCAGGAAGACATGGTGGCCGCGGGCGTTTCCGCCGCGCTGGTGGCCGTGTTGGCGCTGTTCTTCCAAAAGACCAACACTGGGCGCGCGCTGCGTGCGGTGGCTGATGACCACCAGGCGGCCAACTCGATCGGCATTCCGCTGAACCACATCTGGGTCATCGTCTGGAGCGTGGCCGGCTTCGCCGCGCTGGTGGCCGGCGTCATCTGGGGCAGCAAGCTCGGGGTGCAGTTTTCGCTGTCGCAAATCGCGCTGAAGGCCTTGCCGGTGGTCATTCTGGGCGGCCTCACTTCAGTGCCGGGCGCCATCATCGGCGGGCTGATCATCGGCGTGGGCGAGAAGCTGTCCGAGGTCTACATCGGCCCGTATCTGGGCGGCGGCATCGAGATCTGGTTTGCCTATGTCCTGGCCTTGTTCTTCCTGCTCGCACGGCCTCAGGGGTTGTTCGGCGAGAAGATCATTGACCGCGTCTAGCCTAAAAAGTCAACGTCCATGATCTATCGCGAGAACGGCCAGTTCAAAGTCAGCTACGCCGCTGACCAACAGATTTTCCCCATCCGCCAAGACCGCATCGTGATGGCGGGGCTGTTGATCCTGGCCTTCGTCATCGTGCCGCTGGTGGTGCCCGAATACACCTTTCGCGCCATCCTGATCCCGTTCCTGATCCTGTCGCTGGCGGCCATCGGCTTGAACATCCTGGTGGGCTATTGCGGCCAGATCTCGCTGGGCACGGGCGCCTTCATGGCCGTGGGCGCGTACGCCGCCTACAACTTCCAGGTGCGCATCCCGGGCATGCCGGTGATCGCATCGCTGTTGCTCGGCGGGGTCTGTGCCACCGTGGTGGGCGTGCTGTTCGGCATACCGTCGCTGCGCATCAAAGGCCTGTACCTGGCGGTGGCCACGCTGGCGGCGCAGTTCTTCGTCGATTGGGCGTTCCTGCGCATCAAGTGGTTCACCAACGACTCCTCATCGGGCTCGGTATCGGTATCCAACTTGCAGGTGCTGGGCCTGCCGATTGAATCGCCGGTGCAGAAGTACCTGTTCTGCCTGTCGTTCGTGCTGGTGTTTGCCCTGTTGGCCAAGAACCTGGTGCGCAGCCACATCGGCCGCGAGTGGATGGCCATTCGTGACATGGACGTGGCCGCGGCGGTGATCGGCATCCGGCCGATGTACGCCAAGTTGACGGCCTTCGCGGTCAGCTCGTTCATCGTCGGCGTGGCCGGTGGGCTGTGGGGCTTTGTCAATCTCGGGGCGTGGGAGCCGGCCGCCTTCTCCATCGACCGCTCGTTCCAGTTGTTGTTCATGGTCATCATCGGCGGCCTGGGCTCCATCATGGGCAGCTTCTTTGGCGCCGCATTCATCGTCATCTTGCCGCTGCTGCTGAACCAGGCGCCCGGCTGGTTGGGCATCCCAATTTCCACGGCCTTGGCCTCGCACCTTGAATTCATGATCTTCGGCGCGCTGATCGTGTTCTTCCTGATCGTCGAGCCGCATGGCCTGGCGCGACTGTGGTCGATTGCCAAAGAAAAACTGCGGCTGTGGCCCTTCCCTCACTGACTGCAGAAGATCCATTGATGGCGGAAACCCCCTACACGCCAAGACCCAGCGCCAGCGTTCCTTGCAGCACGTCTCACCCTTTCACCACGCACTGACGAGTGCTCTTTTCACCCTCTGGAGGCCCACATGAATTTGAAGTCCCTTGCCGGCACGGCGGCGTTCGCCGCGGTTGCCCTGGCTACCCTGGCCAGCGCGCCAAGCGCCCTGGCGCAAGCGAAAGAACAGTTCTTCCCCTCACTCGTGTACCGCACCGGCGCCTACGCACCCAACGGCGTGCCCTTCGCCAACGGCATGGCTGACTACTGGAAGCTGGTGAACGCGCAAGGCGGCATCAACGGCGTGAAGGTGATCTTTGAAGAGTGCGAAACCGGCTACGCCACCGACCGCGGCGTGGAATGCTATGAACGCCTGAAGGGCAAGCACGGTGGCGCCACCTCGGTTCACCCGCTGTCCACCGGCATCACCTTTGCGCTGACTGAAAAGGCGCCTGGCGACAAGGTCTCCATCCTCACCTCGGGCTACGGCCGCAGCGAGAGCGCCGACGGCGGCGTGTTCAAGTGGAACTTCCCGCTGGTGGGCACCTACTGGGTGGCCGCTGACATCCTGGTGCAGCACGTGGGCAAGAAGGAAGGCGGGCTGGACAAACTCAAGGGCAAGAAGATCGCGCTGGTCTACCACGACAGCCCGTACGGCAAGGAGCCGATCGCGCTGCTGCAAGAGCGCGCCAAGATGCACGGCTTCGATTTGAGCCTGCTGCCGGTGGCCCACCCTGGCGTGGAACAAAAAGCCACCTGGCTGCAGATTCGGCAGAACCGGCCCGACTACATCTTCCTGTGGGGTTGGGGCGTGATGAACTCCACCTCACTGAAAGAAGCCGTGGCCACCGGCTACCCGCGCGACAAGATGTACGGCGTGTGGTGGGCTGGTGCCGAGCCCGACGTGAAAGACGTGGGCGACGGCGCCAAGGGCTACAACGCCCTGGCCTTGCAGCACGGCGCGGAGCCCAACGCCAAGGTCACCAAGGACATCCTGGCGCAGGTGCACGGCAAGGGCCAGGGCACCGGGCCGAAGGAAGAAGTCGGCCAGGTGCTGTACATGCGTGGCGTCACGGCGGCCATGCTGTCGGTTGAAGGCGTGCGGCGTGCGCAAGAGCGCTTCGGCAAGGGCAAGGTCATGTCTGGCGAGCAAGCGCGCTGGGGCTACGAGAACCTGGCACTCGACCAGAAAAAGCTCGACGCGCTGGGCTTTGCCGGCGTGATGCGGCCGGTGAGCACGTCTTGCCACGACCACATGGGTGCGGCCTGGGCGCGCATCCACACCTGGGACGGCGCGAAGTGGAACTTCACTTCTGACTGGATGCAGTCTGACGACCAGATCCTCAAGCCGATGGTCAAGGCCGCGGCCGAGAAGTACGCGGCTGAAAAGAAACTGACGCGCCGCACGCCGGAAGACTGCCAGAGCTGATCCGCGCTGCGGATCAGCTCTTCGAGCGATAACGTACTGCTCCCTCCCCCTCCCCTCCCTCCAGGAGGGAGGGGCCTAATGCACCCCAGCTCCGCCAGGCGGGGTGGGCTCCCTGGGGAGCCCTCATCGAAGCGCCGGTGCCGGCGTTTCGATGAGTCTGCAAAGGCCGCACCCATGTCTAACATCCTTCTCAACGTCAACGGCATCGAAGTCATCTACAACCATGTGATCCTGGTGCTCAAGGGCGTGTCGCTGAACGTGCCCGAAGGCCGCGTGGTGGCCTTGCTGGGCGGCAACGGTGCGGGCAAGACGACCACACTGCGCGCGGTGAGCAACTTGCTGGCCGGCGAGCGCGGCGAGGTCACCAAGGGCAGCATCGAGCTGCGCGGCGAACGCATTGAAAAGCTCAGCACGGCCGACATGGTGAACCGCGGCGTCATCCAGGTGATGGAAGGCCGCCACTGCTTTGCCCACCTGAGCATCGAAGACAACCTCATGACCGGCGCCTACACGCGCAAGGACGGCAAGGCGGCCATCGCCGCCACGCTGGAGAAGGTCTACAACTCCTTTCCGCGCCTGAAAACGCGGCGCACCAGCCAAGCGGCCTACACCTCGGGCGGCGAGCAGCAGATGTGCGCCATTGGCCGGGCGCTGATGGCCAACCCGAAGATGGTGCTGCTCGACGAACCCAGCATGGGCCTGGCGCCGCAGATCGTTGAAGAAGTGTTCGAGATCGTCAAAGACCTGAACCAGCGCGAAAAGGTCACCTTCTTGCTGGCCGAGCAGAACACCAACATGGCGCTGCGCTACAGCGACTACGGCTACATCCTGGAAAACGGCCGCGTCGTGATGGACGGCGAAGCCGCTTCGCTGCGCGAAAACGAAGACGTGAAAGAGTTCTACCTCGGCATGGGCGGTGGCGACCGCAAGAGCTTCAAAGACGTCAAAAGCTACAAGCGCAGAAAAAGATGGTTGGCGTGAGTGATGCCTTCTTTGCACCGCCCCCCTTCAAACCCGAAGAAGCGCTGCAACGCCTGAAACGCGACTTGCGCGAACTGGGGTTGGGCGAACGCGAAGGCCGCTTCGAGCGCCGCGGCACGGCCATCGCCAAAGCGGCCATCGAAGGTGATGCGATCCGCGCCGCGCGCGTGCGCAAGCCCTCACGCAGCAGCCCTGAATGGCAAGAGAAGATGCTCACCAGCAGCGCGCAGGCACGCGACTTTGTGGCTGATCTGAAACGTCAACTAACGCTGTGGAACGACCGTGATGACTGACTTTTTCGACGCGCTCGAAACGCGCAGCGCCGCCGAGCGCGCGGCCGCGCAGTTCGCCGCCCTGCCCGCCCAGGTGGCCGCCGCGCAGCGCACCGCCGCCTTCGCTGAACTGCTGGCCGGCGTGGACGCCCAAGGCATCACCAGCCGCGCCGCACTGGCCACGCTGCCCGTGCTGCGCAAGGGTGATTTGCTGGCCCGCCAGCAGTCCACGCGCGCAGCCACCGCCGCCTGGGACCCGTTCGGTGGCGTCTCCAACATCGGCTGGCAAGGCATGGTGCGCGGCGCCTCGCGCGGCGCACGCCGCGTGTTCCAGTCGCCCGGCCCGATCTACGAACCCGAAGGCCAGGCGAGTGATTACTGGCGCATGGCGCGCGCGCTCTTTGCGGCCGGCTTTCGCGCCGGCGAGCTGGCGCATTGCAGCTTCAGCTTCCACCTCACACCGGCCGGCTCGATGATGGAAACCGGCGCGTTGGCCATCGGCTGCACCGTGTTTGCCGGCGGCGTGGGCAACACCGAAATGCAGTTGCAGGCCGTGGCCGACCTGCGGCCGCAGGGCTACATCGGCACGCCGAGTTTCCTGAAGATCCTGGTTGAAAAGGCCGCTGAGGCAGGCAACAACATCACGTCAATCAACAAGGCCCTGGTCAGCGGCGAAGCCTTCCCGTCCAGCGTGCGCGACTGGCTGGCCGAGCGCGGCATCGCCGCCTACCAGGCCTATGCCACGGCCGATGTCGGCCTGATCGCGTATGAAACCTCAGCCCGCCAAGGCCTGGTGCTCGATGAAGGCGTGATCGTTGAGATCGTTCGCCCCGGCACGGGCGACCCGCTGCCCGATGGCGAGGTGGGCGAGGTGGTGGTGACGGTGCTGGGCGCCGACTACCCCATGCTGCGCTTCGGCACCGGCGACCTTTCCGCGGTGCTGGCCGGCCCCTGCCCCACTGGGCGCAGCAACACGCGCATCAAGGGTTGGCTCGGCCGCGCTGATCAAACCGCCAAGGTGCGCGGCATGTTCGTTCACCCCAGCCAGGTGGCCCAGGTGCTGCGCCGCCACGCCGAGCTGCACAAGGTGCGCCTGGTGGTGGAAGGCGAAATGAGCAACGACCGCATGACGCTCCAAGCCGAGCTGAGCCCTGAATGGGCCGCCGCACCCGAAGGCTTGGTTGGGGCCGTGGCCAAGAGCCTGCGCGACTTCACCAAACTGCGCGGCGAAGTGGAACTGGTGGCGCGGGGCAGCTTGCCGAACGACGGCAAGGTGATTGAGGATTTGCGCAAGTTTGAGTGAGGCTATTCGTAGCTCTGCCCGAGCGCCAGCAACGCCGGCGTGCCGATCACGGCGTTCAAGCCATCAAAGTCCAGCATCTGCTGCGCCCAAGCCTGCGTGCTGCCATGCGCACGCAAGCTGGCGTAATAGCCCTGCAGCGTGTGCGCCACCGCGCGCGCCGTGCCACCGGGGAAGATGACGATGCGAAAGCCGCGCGCTTGCAACGCGGCCACGCTTTGCACCGGCGTCTTGCCGCCTTCGACCATGTTGGCTAACAGCGGCGTGCGTGCGGCAAAGCGCTGGCAGGCGGCGTCCATGTGTTCGGGGCTGCGCAGGGCTTCGATGAACAGCGCGTCCACGCCGCAGGCGAGATAGCTTTCGGCGCGTTCCAACGCGGCGTCCAGGCCTTCAACCGCCAGCGCGTCGGTGCGCGCCAAGATCAATGTTTCCGCGCTGCGCCGCGCGTCCAACGCCGCGCGCAGCTTGCCGCGCATCTCGGCCACCGGCACCACGGCTTTGCCGTCGAGATGGCCGCAGCGTTTGGGGAAGGCCTGGTCTTCAAGCTGGATCATGGCCGCGCCGGCGCGCTCCAGGCCCAGCACCGTGCGCTGCACGTTCAGCGCGTTGCCAAAGCCGGTGTCGGCGTCCACGATCACCGGCAAGCTCACTCGTTCGGTGATGCGCGCCAGCGTGTCTTGCACCTCGGTGTAGGTGGTCAGGCCGACGTCTGAACGGCCCAGGCGCGTGTAGGCGATGGACGCGCCTGACAGGTACAGCGCTTCGAAGCCCGCTTGCTCGGCGATCAGCGCCGACAGCGCGTCGTACACACCCGGCGCCAGCAGCGCGCGGGGTTTTTGCAGGCGTTGCTTGAGCGTCATGTTGTCAGTTCCTTGATGAGCGTTTGCGCTGCGATGGCGCCGCCCGCCACCGCGCTGAGCAGGCCATTGCCGGAGAGGTAACCCCACACCGCGTTGCCCGACACGCCGCGCGCGGCGCCGCCTGCCGCCAGCAGGTTGGGCAGCGCCGTACCGTCTGACCGCAAGACACGTGCGTCAGCGTCGATGGCCAGGCCGCCCTGGGTGTGGAACAGCGCGCCGGTGACCTGCACGGCGAAGCAAGGCGCCAACAAGCGCGTGCCGGCCAGGCTGCGCGACACGGCTTCAGCCGGGCAGCCGATGAGCGCGGCCAGCGCCCGCGAATCGGCCGCGCTGCGCACCGCGCCGGCTTGCTCGGCCTGCACGAAATCAGGAAAGCTGCGGGCCAGCACCAGCAGCCGTTCATCAAACACATTCCAGGCCACGCCGCCGGGTTGCGCCAGCACCTGCACACTGGCTTCCGAATAGCCCGCCGTTTCATCGTGAAAGCGCTCGCCGCGGGCATTGAGTTGCACGCCGCCTCCCATCATCAAGGCCCAGGTGATGAGCACGCCGTGCGGCACGGCCCACGAACCATGGCCTTGGTAACCACCCAGATCAGCCACGGCCGCACCCAGCGCCAGGCCCCAACGCAAGGCACTGCCATCGTTGCCGGCGTGGCCGGCGTACACGGCTGCACGCATCTCGGGCAGGTGTTCGCTCACCAGCTCGGCATTGCCGCCGTAGCCGTTGCAGGCCAGCAGCAAGGCCTGGCAGGCCAGATGCTCCACGGTGCCACCGGGGCGCTCAAAACCCACGCCCAACACGCGCTGACTGCCATCGCACCACAGCTCGCGCACCAGCGCGCGCGGCAGCACGGTGGCGCCAGCGCGCAGCGCGGCGGCCTCCAGCGCGGCCATCAATGCCGCGCCGGTGCGCTGCGGCAAGGCATGCATGCGCCGCGCGCTGTGGCCGGGGTAGAGAAAGCCGTCGAGCAATTCGAAGGCCAGGCCGTGGCGTTCCTGCAAGGCATCGAGCGCCGGCGCAATGGCCTGGCTGTAGGCCGCCGCCAAATGCGGCGCGGCGCTGCCGTGCGCCTTGGCCTGGATGTCTGCCGCAAAGCGCTCGGCGTTGTCATCAACCACACCTGCGGCGCGCTGCACCCGCGTGCCCGCGGCCGGTATGAAGCCCGACGACAGCGCTGTGGAGCCTTGCGGCTGCGCATCGCGTTCGAGCAGCACACAGTCGATGCCGGCGTCGCGCAACATCAATGCCGCGGTCAAGCCGCATGCGCCCGCGCCGACGATGGCCACCGGCACCTGCGGCGTGCCCGCGGGCATCGCCGCCGCACGAACGACGCGAGGCTGCGACATCAAGCCGTGGGCCGATGCAGGTACTGCCCGCGCGGCTTGCCCAGCACCTGGCCGTTTTCGTAGATCTTCATGCCGCGCAAGAAGGTGGCATCCACCCGCGCGCCGAGTTCCAGCCCTTCAAACGGCGTGTAGCCCTGGGTCGAGGGCGAGTTCTTGGCGGCGATGACCCAACTGTGCGCCGGGTCCACCAGCGCAATGTCGGCATCAAAGCCTTCGGCCAGGTCGCCCTTGTGCTTCAGGCCGTAGCGCTGCGCCGGGTTCCAACTGGTCACACGCGCCATGTGGTTGAAACTCATGCCGCGCTTCATGCCTTCGCTCACCAGGGAAGGCAGCAAGTATTCGGTGCCGCCGAAACCGCTCTTGGCCATCCAGATGTTGCCGAAGTAGCGCGCCGGAATCTTCATTTCATGGCGACAGCAGGCATGGTCGCTGACCACCCAATCCAGCTCGCCGGCAAGCAGTGCGTCCCAAAGATATTCCACATCCTCACGCGGGCGGATCGGCGGGTTCACCTTGGCCAGCTCGGCGGCCTTGGACGTCACGTCAAGCATCAAGTGCCCAATCGTCACTTCGCGTTTGAAGCTGATGTGCGGGAACACCTCGCTCATCATCATGGCCGCCTGCACCGCCTTACGTGAACTCAGGTGCAGCAGGTTGATGTTGGGCAGCGCCGCTTCGTTGGCCAGGTAGGCGGCGATGAACACGGCCAGGCCTTCGGAATGCGGCGGGCGCGAGGCGTGGTACGCGGGCAGGCCCTTGAGGCTTTTGTCTTTCTCGACGATCTTGGTGTAGGCCGTCATCACCTCGGCGGTTTCGCAGTGCAGCGACAGCGATATGTGCGCCGCCTTGTCGGGCATCAGCTCGCGCGCGGCCTGCACGCCGCGCATCACGAACTCGAAGTGGGCGTAGTCGTAGCGTTCGTCTTCACCGATCATCAAGAAATCACGCTGCGTGTTGCTGGCGCCATGCAGGCCGTGCGAGCCGTAGAACATGAAGATCTTGAAGCTGCTCACGCCATGCTTGCTGATCAGCATGGGAATCTCTTTGATGTGCTGCGCGTTCATGGGCGCCAGGTGAAAGCCGTAGTCGACATGAAAGCGGTTCTTCGACAGCTTCAACACCTCGGGGAAGAACTTGGCATACGGCCCGCCCTTGTTCAGGTAGTACTGGCCGGTGCGAAAGTAGTTCAGTGATGAGGTGACGCCGCCCATGGCCGCCGCTTTGCTTTCGCTCACCGCGTCTTCGGCCAGCGGCGAATAGATGCCGCTGTGCATGTGTGCATCCACCACGCCCGGAAACGCCAGGCGGCCGCGGCCGTCTTCCACTACCTTGGCCTGGGCCACAGCCATGCCCGGCGCAATGCGCGCAATGCGCCCGCCGGCCACGGCAATGTCGGCTTCGTGTACCACGTTGCCATGCGGGCGCACGACCTTAACGTTCTTGATCAGCAGGTCGTACTGCGGTGTGGTCATGACTTTTCCTTCAAGCGGTTTTTCAGTTGCGGCAACAGGCCACCGGCATCGACCATGTCGAGCAGGAAACCGGGAATGGGGTCGCAGGGCAGCACACGGCCATCGGCCAGTGTGATGCGGCCGGCACGCGCATCTATGCTGATGCTGGCGGCGTCGGCAATCTCGGCGGCGCGCGGGCAGGTCAGCAACAGCAAGCCCAGGTTGAAGGCGTTGCGCAGGTACAGGCCCGAGTACGAAGGCGCCACCACCGCGGCCGCGCCCAAGTGCACCAGCACGCTGGCGGCCTGCTCGCGCGACGAGCCGATGCCGAAATTGGCGCCGGCCACGATGACATCGCCGCGCTGCACGCCGGCGGCAAACTCGGGGCGCACGGCGTGCAGGCAATGCGCTGCCGTGACCTCGATGCCATGCTTCATGGTGGCACCCGGCGCGAGCTGGTCGGTGTCCACGTCGGCGGGCAGTTTCCAGACCCTCATGCAACGAACTCCCGCGCGTCCGCCAAGTGGCCCATCAAGGCCGAGGCCGCCACGGTGTAGGGCGAGCCGAGCATCACCTGCGCCGTATCGGCCCCCATGCGGCCCTTGAAATTGCGCGCGGTGGAAGAGATCACGCGCGCGCCTTCGGCGATGCGGCTGCCATAGCCCGCGCAGGCGCCGCAGGAACTGGGCAGCAGCGTGGCGCCGGCATCCAGCAAGGCTTGCAGCACGCCTTCTTCTTGCGCCGCGGCTTGGTCGCGCAGGCTGGCCGGGGCCAGCAGCAACTGCACGCCCGCGGCCACATGGCGGCCGCGCAGCACCTGTGCCGCGGCGCGCAGGTCTTCGAGCTTGGCGCCGGTGCAGGCGCCGATGTAGGCCACATCAATCGTTAGCTTGCCCAGATCGGTCACGGCATGCGCGTTGGCCGGGCTGTGCGGCAAGGCGACTTGCGGGACCAGGCTGCCGGCATCGAATTCATGCACCTCGCCAGCCGCGCCGTCATCGCTGTGCCAGGGTTCGATGTCCACACCCGGCGCCTGGTGGCGGGCCAGCCATTCGCGCGTCACCTCATCGGCCGCCACCAGACCGGCCTGCGCACCGAGTTCAGCGCTCATGTTGCACAGCGTCATGCGCTCGGCCATGCCCAGCGCGCGCACGGCCTGCCCGCAAAACTCCACCGCCTGGTAGCGCCCGCCGTTCATGCCCAGGCGGGCGAGCATGTGCAACATCATGTCTTTGGCACTGACACCCTTGGTTAACGTTCCATGCCACTTCATGAACAGCGTGTGCGGCACTTGCAGCCAAATCTCGCCGCTGACCACCACGCCCAGCATTTCAGTCGCACCGATGCCGAACATGTAGGCGCCGAACGCGCCACCGGTGGGCGAGTGCGAGTCCCCGCCGACGCAAAACAGGCCCGGGCGGATGTGGCCACCTTGCGGCACCACCACATGGCAGATGCCCTGGCTGTCGTAGACATGCGCCAACTGCTGCTGCGCCGCCCAGTCGCGCGCGATGCGCACGATGCGGCGCGACTCATCATCAGCCTCGGGCACGTAGTGGTCGATCACCAGCACGACCTTGTTCTTGTCCCACACCTGCGCGCCCAGTTCTTCTAACAGCGGCTTCAATCGGCGCGGGCCGCTGGAGTCGTGGAACATGGCCAGGTCGACGCGGCAGGTGACGAATTCACCCGGTGCCACGTGGGCGCGGCCGGCAGCGCGGCCCACCAGTTTTTGCGCGAGCGTTTGCGCTGTCATTCCGGCTTGGCGCCCGAGTAGCGCACCAGTTGCGCCCAGCGTGGCACATCGGCTTTCACAAACGCGGCAAAGGCGCCAGGCGCATTGCCCACCGGCGTGCCGCCATCGCCTTCAATGCGTTTGCGCATGCCTTCGCCCTGCACCGCAGCACGCGCAGCGTCGCTGATGCGCGCCACCAGCTCGCTCGCCATCTGCGCTGGCCCGAACAGGCCGAACCAGGCTGAGCTTTCAAAGCCGCGCAAGGTTTCCGCGATGGCCGGCACATCGGGCCATTGCGCCAGGCGCTGCGGGCTGGTCACGCCCAGCGCCTTGAGCTTGCCCGCGGCAACGAGGCTGCGCGCATTGCCCACGGCGGCGAACATCAGCGGCACGTTGCCCGCCACCACATCGGCCACGGCCGGCGCGGTGCCGCGGTAGGGAATGTTGACGATGAAGACACCGGCGCGCAGCTTGAAAGCCTCGCCCGCCAAGTGCAGCGAAGAGCCGATGCCGCCGATGGCGAAGTTCAATTGCCCGGGCCTGGCCTTGGCGTACTGGATGAGTTCGGCCACGCTGGCCACCGGCAGGCCGGGGTGCGCCACCAGCACAGAGGGCGAGGTGGCCACCATGGTTAACGGTGTGAAGTCAGCCACGGGGTCGAACGGCAGCTTGGCGTAAAGCGTGGCATTGATGGTGTGGCTGGTGAAACTGAGCAGCAGGGTTGAGCCGTCGGGCGCGGCCTTGGCCACGGCGTCAGCCGCCAGGTTGCCGCCGGCGCCAGACTTGTTTTCAACGATCACGGTGCGGCCCAGGCGGCGGCCCATTTCGGGGGCGAGTTCGCGCGCCAGGGTGTCGGTGCTGCCGCCGGGTGGCGCGCCGACGAGCAGGCGAATGGGGCCAGCACCTTGGGCACGCAGCGCGGTGGGCAGCGCCGCCAAACTGAGAAGCAAGACTCGTCTTTGCATGCTCACAAACCCAGGTAGGCGCGCTTCAGTTCAGGGCTGGCCAGCAGCTCGGCCGGCGTGCCGGTAAAGCGCATGCTGCCGTTCTCCATCACCTGCGCGCGCTGCGCAATGGCCAGCGATTGGCCCACGTTCTGCTCAACCAGCAACACGCTCAGGCCTTCAGCATGCAGGCGGGCGATGAGCGTGAACAGCTCTTCCACCAGCAGGGGCGACAGGCCCAGCGAGGGTTCATCAAGAATGAGCAAACGCGGCTCGGCCATCAGGCCGCGCGCAATGGCCAGCATCTGCTGTTCACCACCACTGAGCGTGCCGGCATGCTGCGCCACGCGCTCTTGCAAACGCGGGAACAGCGCGAAGGCGCGTTCCAGGTTGCGGGCACGGTGCGCCCGCGCGCGCCGGAACGAGCCGAGTTCCAGGTTTTCGCGCACCGACAAATTCGGGAACACACGCCGGCCTTCGGGCACTTGAATCAAGCCCGCGGCCACCACGTCGCGGTAATGCATGCGGGTGATGTCTTGGCCATCAAAGACCACGCTGCCTGACGTGGCGCGCAGCAGGCCGCACACGGTGTGGTTCAGCGTGGTCTTTCCTGCGCCGTTGCTGCCCAGCAGGGCGACGATCTCGCCCGGCTGCACGTTCAGGCTCACGCCGCGCAGCACTTCCACCCGGCCATAACCGGCATGTACAGCGGTCACTTGCAGCAGCGCGGTCATGGCGTACTGCCTTGCAGGGCCTGCAAGCGCTTGGCGGCGCCCTGGCCCAGGTAGGCTTCGATCACACGCTCATCCGCCGTCACCTGCGCCGGTGTGCCTTGGGCGATGAGCTGGCCCTGTGCCAACACCCACACGTGTTGCGCCAGGTTCATCACCGCTTGCATCACGTGTTCGATCATCAACACCGTGACGCCGCCTTGCGCAATGCCGCGCACCACGGGCAGCATCTCGGCAATCTCTTGCGGGTTCAAGCCGGCCAGCACTTCATCCAGCAACAGCAGCTTCGGCTCTGTGGCCAGCGCGCGCGCCAGTTCCAGCCGCTTGCGCCCGGCCACGGTGAGTTCGGCGGCGGGCTTGTCAAGCTGCGCGCTCAGGCCCACGCGCGCGGCCACGGCTTCAGCCGCCGTCAAGGCGGCGGCGCGTTGTGGCTCGTGCAGGTGCGCACCCACGGCGATGTTTTCGCGCACAGTTTGCGCTGCGAAGGGCTGCACGATCTGGAAGGTGCGCGTCATGCCGGCACGCGCATTCACATGCGGCGCCTGGCCGGTGATGTCTTGCCCATGGAACCACACGCGCCCAGCATCGGGTTTGACGAAACCCGAGAGCAGCGCGAACAGCGTGGTCTTGCCCGCACCGTTGGGGCCGATCAGCGCGCACAGGCTGCCAGCGGGCACATCGAGGCTCACGTTCTGCACCGCGCGCACGCCGCCGAAGGCCACGCTCAAGCCTTGTGCGCGCAGCAGCGGCTCAGCCACGGCGGCCCTTGAAGAAGTGGCGCACCGACACGCCCACGCCGGCCAGGCCGCGCGGCACGAAGATGACGATCAACACCAGCACGCTGCCATAGATGATCATGTTCAAGCCGGGCAGTTGGCCAAACAGGTTGCGCGTGGCGTCGGCCAGCGCATGCAGCACCAGCGCCCCGAGCACCGGGCCCCACAGTGTGCCCATGCCGCCGACGATGGCGCCGACCAGCGCCTCCACGCTGACCGCGGCGCCGAAGGCGATGCCCGGGTCGACATACTGAAACACCTGCACGTAGAAGGCGCCGGCCGCACCCATCAAGGCCGCTGAAGCCGTGATGGCGGCGAGCTTGATGCGAAACGGGTCCACGCCCACCGCACGCGCCGCGTCTTCGTTGTCGCGCACGGCTTGCAGGCGCGCGCCGAAGCGCGAATGGCGCAACCACACGGTGAAGAGCAAGGCCAGCAACACGAAGCCCAGCACCAGCAACGCGCTGCCGCGGCGCGAGCCGAACTGCATGTTGGCGAAAGCTTCGTGCAGCGGCAACATCATGCCCACGCCGCCACCGGTGAAGCCCACCGACACCGCCAGGATGCGCGCGACTTCGGCAAAGGCCAGCGTCACCAGCGCGAAGTACGAGCCCTTCAAGCCATAACGAAAACTCAAGGCCCCCGTGCCGGCGCCCACGCCCGCGGCCAGGGCCACGGCCAGCCCCAGCGCGGCCCAGGCGTTGACGCCATGGCTAACCTGTGAGATCACTTGCACGTAAGCCCCCACGCCGAAGAACAAGGCATGGCCGAACGAGAACTGCCCGCCAAAACCGCCCAACACGTTCCAGGCCTGGGCCAGCAACGCGGCGTACAGCGCCATCATCATGAAGTTCAACCACACGCCAGACTGCGTGGCAAAAATCAACCCGAGCACGGCCATGGCGAATAACAACACGCTGAACAGGTCACGGCGCACATTCTTCATGCCTTGGCCCCGAACAGGCCCTGCGGGCGCAGCAGCAACACGGCGATGAAGATGGCGAAGATGCCGATCTGCCCCAGCGATTCCCCCAGGAACAGGCCCGACAGCGATTCGACCACGCCGATCAACAAGCCGCCCACCAACGCCCCGGCAAAGCTGCCCATGCCGCCCAGCACCACGATGGTGAAGGCCACCAACACGAAGCCGGCGCCGACCTGCGGGTTGACGTAGTACGCCGGCAGCAAAAAGCACGCGGCCGCGCCCAGGCAGGCCATGCCGATGCCGAAGCTCATGGCGTAGACATGCTCCACGTCGATGCCCATCAGCATGGCGCCTTGCTTTTCCTTGGCCACGGCGCGGATGGCGCGGCCCAGATCCGTGCGCGTGACGATCAACCACAACACGGCGCTGGCCAGCAGCGCACCGCCAAAGGCCACCAGTTTGGGCAACGCAATCAGCGCCGGGCCCCAGGCATCGGGCCCCACCTGCACGGTGGTGAGGGTGTAGGGCGTGTCGATGCTGCGCGTGTCGCTCTTGAACAGCAGCAGCGCCACGTTTTCGAGCACGATGGCAATGCCCAGCGTGGCCAGCAAGATGTTTTCATCCTTGCCATGGCTGGCCCGGTTGATCACCAAGCGCTGCAGCACATAGCCGAACACAAACATCGCCGGCACCACCAAGGGCAGCGCCAAATACGGGTCGATGCCCCATTGCGTTTTCAGCGCATAAACGGCGTACAGCGCCACCATCAGCGCCGCGCCATGCGCGAAGTTGATGATGTGCAGCACGCCGTAAATGAGCGTCAGGCCCAGCGCGATGAGCGCATAGACCGCGCCCGTGGTCAGCCCGTTCAGGACCGACGGGAACAGGATGCCGAGTTCAAGCACGGGGCCGTGCGCGGCGCGCCGAGATCAGGCGCGCAAGGGGAAGATCGGGTCAGCCTCGCGGTAGTCGCGCGGCACGATGACGCGGATGTCGCCCTTGATCACCTGCGTCATCAGCGGCTGCGCGCCCAGGTTCTGGCCGTTCTCGAAGCGCGTGGTGCCGTAGGGCATGAAGTGGTCGGCAAACGTGCTGTTGGCCAGCGCGTCGGTGATGGCGGCGCGGTCCGCGCTCTTGGCGCGTTCGATCGCATCGGCCAGCAGGCGCACCGCGGTGTAGGTGTTGAAGATCTCGTAGGTGAAGAACAGGCCCTTGGCCTCGACCCGCTTGCGCAGTTCAGCGGCGCGCTTGTCCTTCGGGTTGAACCAATGGTTGCAGTCGATGATGCCGTTGGCGGCATCGGGAAACTCCTTCAAGAACTTGAAGCTCGACGCCGCCCCGCCCAGCACCGAGTAGATGGCCTTGGGCATGACCTTTTGCTGCTGCATGGTGCGCACCAGCAGCGCGTACTCGTTGTAGTAGTTGGCCGGGATGACGATGTCGGGGTTCACGGCCTTCATGCGCAGCACGATGTTGTTGAAGTCGCGCGTCGGGTTGGCGTGCTTCACCACCTCTTTCACCTCAAAGCCATAACCGGGCAGTTCACGCGCCAGCAGGTTGGCCGTGCCGGTGCCGAACAGGCTTTCTTCGTGAATGATCATCACGCTCTTGGCCGGCTTGCCGGCCACGGTGTTGAGCACATGCAGGTTGGCCATGGCCACTTGCGCGCACGCCGCATAACCGGGGCCGAAGCGGAAGGTGTTCTTCAGGCCGCGCTGCACGATTTGATCCGCCACGCCAATGTCCACCACATGCGGCAAGTTGTACTTGGCTGCGGCCTGCGTGGTGGCCAGGCAGATGGCCGAGGCAAAGGCGCCGACGATGGCCGACACGCCGGCCTCGTTCATCTTTTCCACCTCAGCCGCGCCGGCCTGCGGCGCGCTTTGCGCATCACCCAACAGCACTTCGAGCTTGGCCCCGCCCAGGGCCTTGATGCCGGTTTTGTTGATGTCTTCAATCGCCATCAGCGCGCCTTCACGGCACTGCTGGCCCGAGTACGCCAGCGCCCCGGTGACCGGGTGCAAGATGCCCACCTTCACCGCCTTGGGCTGCGCCCCGCCGATCAGCGGGAAGGCCAGCGTTGAGGCGGCGGCGGCAGAGTGTTGAATGAAGCGGCGGCGGTTGCTCATGCGGGGGTCTCCTGTGGTGAAGGTCAGCTCAATGCTGGCACGCACCATTGTGCGGTGGCGCCAGCCGCGCCTGACCGCTGTCAACCAGAACGGGTTGGTACGTGTTACCCGACATGCCCGCGGAGGGGGCGCTGTCTATCATCTCGACCCCTTCGCGCGTTGCGCGGCCAATGCCGTCATCCCGCGCAAACCTTCAAGGATTCGACATGAACAAGCTGCTGCTTGCCGCACTCGCCCTCGTGGCGGCCACCCCGGCCTGGGCCCAGTACCCGGAAAAGCCCGTCACCATCGTCGTGCCCTTCGCCGCTGGCGGGCCCACCGACAAAGTGGCGCGCGACCTGGCTGAGGCGCTGCGCGTGCACTTGAAGCAAACCGTGGTGATCGAAAACGTGGGCGGCGCCGGTGGCACGCTGGGCGCCACCAAGGTGGCGCGCGCCGCGCCCGATGGCTACACCTTGCTGATGCACCACATCGGCATGGCCACCTCGCCCGCGCTGTACCGCAACCTGCCCTACAAGACTCTCGAAGATTTCGAGTACCTGGGCATGGTGAACGAAGTGCCCATGACTTTGGTAGGCCGGCCCACGCTGCCCGCCAACACCATGCCCGAGTTGTTGAAGTGGATCGATACCAACAAAGGCAAGATCAACCTGGCCAACGCCGGCTTGGGCGCGGCGTCGCACCTGTGCGGCTTGCTGTTCCAGCAAGCGGTAAAGGTGGACATGACCACGGTGCCCTACAAAGGCACGGCGCCCGCGATGACCGACTTGCTGGGCGGCCAGGTCGACCTGATGTGCGACCAATCCAACAACACCGGCCCGCAGATCGAAGGCGGCAAGGTCAAGGGCTATGGCGTGACCACCCTCAAGCGCTTGACCACACCCGCGCTGGCCAAGCTGCCCACGCTGGACGAGGCCGGTTTGAAGGGTTTCAACATCAGCATCTGGAACGCCATGTATGCGCCCAAGGGCACGCCCAAGGCCGTGACCGACAAGTTCAACGCCGCCTTGCGCGCGGCGCTGAAAGATGCCGATTTCATCAAGCACCAAGAGGCCTCGGGCGCGGTGATCATCACCGACGCGCGCGTGAACGGCCCCGAGCACAAGAAGTACGTCGAAGCCGAAATCGCAAAGTGGGGCCCAGCCATCAAGGCCGCCGGGCAGTACGCCGACTGAGGACGTGAGCCCCTGCCTGCGCTGGGGCGAACGCCTCAGGAGGAGACCGAGCTCTGCGAGGCCGCGGCCTGCAAGGCGACTGAGGCCTTGAGCCGGCGCCAAGGCCACCGCGAGGTGCCCCTCTTCACGTCAAGCCACGTGCAAAGGGAGGGTCACCGGCCCGTCATTGACCAGGTGCACCTGCATGTCGGCACCAAACACGCCGCAGGCCACGTCGGGGTGAAGCTCGCGTGCCCGCTGCAGCGTGAAGTCATAAAGTTGCCGCGCCAGGGCCGGCGGCGCAGCCGCGGTGAAGCTGGGCCGGTTGCCGGCCGAGGTGTCGGCCGCCAGGGTGAATTGCGAGACGATCAGCAGGCCACCGTGCACGTCTTGAACACTGCGGTTCATCTTGCCCGCGGCGTCACTGAAGATGCGCAGCTTCAGCAGCTTGGCCAGCAGCCGCTCGGCCTGCGCAGGCCTGTCGGCCGGCTGGGCGCACAGCAGCACCAACAGGCCTGGTCCGATGGAGCCAACGGTTTGGCCTGCCACCTCAACGTGGGCCCGCGCCACACGCTGCACCAGCGCCATCACAGCGGGTCTTTCGGGTCATCGAAATGGGCTTCCATATCCATCGGCAGCAATTGAATGGTTGCGCGCAAGCCCGGCACGGTGCTCATCAAAGCCTGCTCGACCGACACCCGCAACGCCGCGGCGCGGCTGAGTGACCAGCCGCCCGGCATGTGCATGTGCAGATCGACAAAGCAGCGCTGGCCGGCGCGCCGGGTGTTGACATGGTCGAAGCGGATGGCCTGGTGGCTGAACTCGGCCAGCGTGGCGTCGACGCGCGCGCGCTGTCCGGGCTCCAACGCCTGATCCATCAGCCCCTGGGCGCTGCGTTGCACCAGGCCATAGCCTTCGCGCACGATGTTGGCCGCCACGGCCATGGCCACCAGCGGGTCGAGCCACAACCAGCCCGTGGCCTTCACGGCCAGCAGGCCGGCCACCACGCCCATCGACGTCCACACGTCGGTGTAGAGGTGGCGCGCATCGGCCTCCAAGGCCATCGAACGATGCTCGCGCGCCTTGCGCAGCATGGCATACGCCAATGCGCCGTTCAGGACGGAGCTGACCACCGACAGCGCCAGCCCCAGGCCGAGCGAGTCCAAGGGTTGCGGCGTGCGCAAGCGCATGGCCGCGGCCCAGATGATGCCCACGGCCGCGCACAAGATGAGCACGCCTTCGAAGCCGGCGCTGAAGTATTCGGCCTTGTGGTGGCCGTAGGGGTGCTCGTCATCGGGCGGCTGGGCGGCCACCGTCACCATGGCCAGCGCGAAGATGGCGCCGGCCAGGTTGACCAAGGATTCGAGCGCGTCAGAGGCCAGGCTGACCGAACCGGTGACCCACCATGCCGCCGTCTTCATGGCGATGGTGGCCAGGGCCACGGCCACTGAAAGCTTCAGGTAGGAGCTGACTTGCACGGGCGGATTGTCCGGTGCAGTCTGTGGTTCGCGCCCGGCAACGATCAATGCGACTGTGTTGCGGCGTGCCGGCGCTTCAGGCCGTGAGCGTGACGCGCGCGAACTTGCGCTTGCCCACCTGCAACACGTAGGTGCCGCTGGGCAGCTTCAACGCGCGGTCGCTGACGGCCGCGCCGTCAATGCGCACACCACCTTGATCCACCAGCCGCAAGGCCTCGCTGGCCGAAGGCGCCAGCCCGGCTTGACGCAGCAGGTTGCCGATGTTGAGCGGCGCGCCGCTCAAGGCGACTTCGGCAATGTCGTCGGGCACGCCGCCGCGGGCGCGCAGTTCGAAATCAAGCACCGCGCTTTCGGCCGCGGCAGCGCCGTGAAAGCGCGCAGTGATCTCGCGTGCCAACGCCACCTTGGCGTCTTTGGGGTTGCGCCCGCCGGCGACTTCGGCCTTCAGGCTGGCGATGTCTGCTTCGGGCCGCTGCGACAGCAGATCGAAGTAACGCCACATCAACACGTCGTTGATCGACAGCAGCTTGGCAAACATGCTGTTGGGCGCCTCGGTGATGGCCACATAGTTGCCCTTGCTCTTGCTCATTTTCTCGACGCCGTCCAGGCCCTCAAGCAAGGGCATGGTCAAGATGCACTGCGGCTCCTGGCCATATTCCTGCTGCAAGGCGCGGCCCACCAGCAGATTGAATTTTTGGTCGGTGCCGCCGAGTTCGAGGTCGCTCTTCAGTGCCACCGAGTCGTAGCCCTGCATCAGCGGGTAGAGCAATTCATGCACGCTGATCGGCGCGTTGGCCTTCAGCCGCTTGGTGAAGTCGTCGCGCTCAAGCATGCGCGCCACGGTGTAGCGCGAGGCCAGTTGGATCATGCCGCGCGCGCCGAGAGGGTCGCTCCATTCGCTGTTGTAGCGCAGCTCGGTTTTTTCGGGGTCCAGGATCAAGTCGGCCTGGCGCCGGTAGGTCACCGCATTGGCTTCGATCTGCTCACGGGTCAGCGGCGGACGCGTGGCGTTGCGGCCAGAGGGGTCGCCGATCATCGACGTGAAGTCACCGATCAAGAAGATGACGGTGTGGCCCAAGTCTTGCAACTCGCGCAACTTGTTGAGCACCACGCTGTGGCCGATGTGGATGTCGGGCGCCGTCGGATCCAGCCCAAGCTTGATGCGCAGCGGCTGGCCGGTGGCTTCAGAGCGCGCCAGCTTGCGCAGCCACTCGGCCTGGGGCAGCAGTTCCTCGCAATGGCGCAGCGTGGTGGCCAGGGCGTGGCGAACACGGTCGGTCACGGGAAAGTCGGGCTGTGCCGGTGCGGCGGTGTCAGGCATTTCGGGGGTTTTCCGGGGTCTGGCGGGCTGGGCCGGCGCTGGGGGGCGAAAGGTATACTCCGCCGCTCGCAAAAAGTGCCGGCTTGCAGCCGGCTCACAGGGCAGTTTCGATTCTAGTGGCCAGCGCAGCCACGCCGCCCCGGTTGGGGCCAGCCGTCGCACTGCCGCAGCCCCGGGCTCACTGCCCGCACAAACATGAATTTGTTGGATCGTCTCGAACGCGCACTGGTCAGCATCAACCTTGTCTTGCAGGCTCACCCCGGCCGGCTGATGGCGGCCATGTTGTTCACGCTCGGTGGCTTTGGCGCGGCGGCACTGGCCGTGGCGCCGGTGCTGGGCAACGACAACATCGCCCAGACCTTGTTGGTGCAAGACCTTGAACCCGTGGGCCTGCCGGCCCAGGCCGAGGCGCTGGCTGAACACCGTTTGGTGCTTTCGCGCAGCGACCTTACCCGCCCGGGCGACTCTGCGGCCAGCTTGCTCAAGCGCCTGGGCGTGCAAGATGCCGCGGCTGCGGCCTTCTTGCGCAACGATGATGTGGCACGCAGCCTGCTTCAGGGCCGCGCCGGCAAGATGGTGCTGGCCCGCGCCACCGACCGCGGCGAGCTGGTTGAACTGGTGGCGCGCTTTGCGGCCGAAGGCAGCGAGCTGGCCAGCACGCACTTCAACCGGCTGAGCATGGTGCGCGAAGGCCAGCAATGGCAAGCCCGCAGCGAGCGCGTGGCGCTGGGCCGGGCGGTGCGCCTGGGCAGCGGCACGGTGCGCAGCAGCTTGTTTGCGGCCACCGATGACGCGCGCATCCCCGACGGCGTGGCCACCCAGTTGACCGAGATCTTCGCCAGCGAGATTGACTTTCACCGCGAACTGCGCAAGGGCGACACCTTCAACGTCATCTACGAAACCCTGACCGCCGATGATGAGCCCGCCGCCTGGCTGAATGCCGGGGGCAAGGTGTTGGCGGCAGAGTTTGTGAACAAGGGGCGCGTGCACCAGGCGATGTGGTTTGCCAGCGGCCCAGCCCGCGGCAGCTACTTTGGCTTTGACGGCCGCAGCCGACGCCGCGCCTTCCTGGCCAGCCCGTTGGAGTTTTCGCGCATGACATCGGGTTTTGCGATGCGCCAGCACCCGTTGTCGAACAACTGGCGTGCCCACTTGGGTGTGGATTACGGGGCGCCGCAGGGGACGACCGTGCGCACCGTCGGCGATGGCGTGATTGAATTTGCCGGGCGGCAAAATGGCTATGGCAATGTCGTGCAGGTTCGGCACAGCCAAGATCGCAGCACGCTGTACGCGCACCTGAGCGCTGTGGACGTGAAGACCGGCCAGCGCATCGAGCAAGGTCAGCGCATCGGTGCGGTGGGTGCCACCGGCTATGCCACCGGGCCTCATCTGCACTTTGAATTCCGCGTGCGCGGCGTGCACCAAGACCCGCTGCAACTGGCCACGGCCGCCGACACCAACCTGGTTGATGACGCCAGCAAGGCTCGCTTTGCGCAGCAACTGCCCGAGGTGAAGGCGCAGTTGCAGATTGCGGCGTCACTGTCCGGCGCGCGCGCGCTGCTCGAGTAGGGCACGCGGTCGGCCGCTGCGCTTGAGCGGCGGACTTGGGGCACACCATGACGCTGTTTATCGGCTTGATGTCGGGCACCTCGCTGGATGGCGTAGATGCCGTGCTTGCTGAGTTTTCACAGCACGGTTCGCCCAAGACGCTGGTGCACCGGCATGCCAGCTTCAGCGCCGAGTTGGTGCGCGACCTGCTGGCGCTGAACCAGGCCGCAGACAACGAGTTGCACCGCGCCGCCCTGGCAAGCAACGGGCTGATGCAAGCCTATGCCGGCGTCATCGCCAGGGTGTTGCGCGACGCCGGCATTGCCAGCTCAGCGGTGCAGGCCGTGGCCGCGCATGGCCAGACCGTGCGCCACCGGCCAGGTGAATTCGATGGCCTGGGCTACACGGTTCAACTCATGAATGGCGCGCTGTTGGCCGAGTTGTGTGACATCGATGTGATCTGTGATTTCCGCCGCCGCGACGTGGCGGCCGGCGGGCAAGGTGCGCCACTGGTGCCGGCGTTTCACCAGGCCATGTTTGCGCGCGCCGGCGCGTCGCTGGCCGTGCTGAACATCGGCGGCATGGCCAATCTGACGCTGTTGCCGGCAGGCGGCGTGGTGGGTGGCTTTGATTGCGGCCCGGGCAATGCCTTGATGGACGCCTGGTGCTCGCGCCACATCGGCGCGGCGTTCGATGACGCGGGCCGCTGGGCCGCCAGCGGGCTGGTCGACGCCGCGCTGCTGCGGCGACTGCTGGCCGAGCCGTACTTCCAGCGCCAGCCACCCAAGAGCACCGGGCGCGACCTGTTCAACAGCGAATGGCTGATTGCCGCCTTGGCCGATGGATCGCAGGTTGCCGTCGACATACAGGCCACACTTGCCGAGCTCACGGCTCGCAGCGTGGTGCAAGCGCTGCATGCTCATGCCGCCGCGACGCAGGAACTGCTGGTGTGTGGCGGCGGAGCGTTCAATGTGCACTTGATGCAGCGCCTGGCAATCTTGTTGCCCGGCGTGCAAGTGGCCAGCACCGCCACACTGGGCGTGCCACCCGATCAGGTGGAAGCCTTGGCCTTTGCCTGGTTGGGGTGGGCCTTTACGACGCGGCACCCCGGCAACTTGGCGGCCGTGACCGGGGCGCGCGGTGCGCGCGTACTTGGCGCGCTCTACCCAGCGCGCTGAACCCAGCGCGCCAAGGCGGGTTCAAGCCGAGAAGCTTGAGCCGCAACCACAGGTGGTGGTGGCGTTGGGGTTCTTGATGACGAACTGCGCACCCTGAAGATCTTCTTTGTAGTCGATTTCCGCGCCCATGAGGTATTGCAGGCTCATGGCATCGATCAACAAGGTGACGCCGTTCTTGTTCATCTGGGTATCGTCTTCGTTCACGGCTTCGTCGAACGTGAAGCCGTATTGAAAGCCGGAACACCCACCGCCTTGTACGAAGACGCGCAATTTCAGTTCCGGGTTGCCTTCTTCGGCCACCAGGTCGCGCACCTTGTCGGCCGCGCTGTCGGTGAAGATCAGCGGCGCGGGCATTTCGCCGGCGGCCGGCTGTAGGTTTTCAACAAGGGCGTTCATACAAGGCTCCTGGGGAGTTCAGGTTTCGTTGGAAGCTGCCAGCTTCAATGCGGGCTTTTCGGCAAATTTCAATGGGCGCATCTCACCATCGATGAGCGCACCCTGGTGCATTTCGAGCATTTCGTATTTGACGTCGCCCGTGACGCGCGCCTTGGGTTGCAGCTCCAGCAACTCCGTGCAATGGATTGGGCCTTGGACTTCGCCATTGATGATCACATGATCGGCCTTGACCATACCTTGTACCCGGGCTTTTTCGCTGATCACCACGATGCTGTGACCACCCTCGGTGGCAATCACATCGCCAATGATTTCACCGTCAATGCGCAGGCCGTCGATGAAGCGCAACGTTCCTTCGATCACGGTTCCTTCGCAAACCAGGCTGCGAATCGGCGCCTGTTTCTTCTTACCTGGCCACATGCTTGAGTCCTTTGCGAACGCTGTTTCTATGAGCGCGGCGGTCGCGTCACAACTTGACCGTGTGGCTGGCACGAACGCTGCCTTTGCTGTCCAGCACCTTGACCTGCACAGCTTTTACCACGGCCGCTGCGGGGTACTCCACCATGCCTTCGACGCGGGCGTATTGCTGCACCTTGATCGGCTGCGCACCCTGCGCTGCGGCCATGATCCAGGGCCGACCTTCGAGTTGACCGGTCACGACAAGCTCATAGCGGCCTGTGAACTCGGCCTGCGTCTTGCCGCTTTGCATCAACAGCATCTGATAGCGCAGTTGCCCAGGGGCTTTGAGCTCGGCTTGCAGCGCGCGAACAGCTAAACCTTCGCCACTGGCCGCCGGCAACAGACGTTCAAAAAAGCCCAGATCCGCCTTCAATGCGAGATTGTCTGACTCCACGTTGCGCAACTGCTGGGCCAAGCGCTCCTGCGCGACGCGCTCGGTCTTGAGCATGCTCTCGGCTGTGTTGGCGATTGACTGCGCCTTCTGACGCTCATCACGCAACTGACCGACCTCTTTGCGCAATGCAACCAGCTCCTCCTGTGAGTCGCTATCCAGCCCGGCAATGTCTTTGCCGAATTCAAAGGCCCACAGCGCTGCTGCTGCCGAGAACCCCAGCGCCAAGGCCACGGCCGCCCAACGCAGCGGCCAAGGCATGTGGCTGCGCACGATGACGCGCGGGGCACTTACCGAAAATCGGCGGCGCAGCAGCTTCCAGCGCATGGTCTTGGCGGCGGACCCCGGCGAGTGACTTCACCGAGGCACACACCAGGCACGCCAGCGTGCCTGGATGTGCTAGCGCTTGCTGAACTGCTTGCGGCGCCGCGCGCCGTGCAGGCCAACCTTCTTGCGTTCGACTTCGCGCGCGTCGCGGGTGACGAACCCGGCGCGGCTCAAGTCAGGCTTGAGAGCCGTATCGTAATCAATCAAGGCACGGGTGATGCCGTGCCGCACCGCGCCGGCCTGGCCCGACTCGCCACCGCCGTGTACGTTGACTTTGATGTCAAACGCGGCGTCGTTGTTCGTCAGCAGAAGCGGCTGGCGCGCAATCATGATTGAGGTCTGGCGGCCGAAATAGCTGTCGATCGCCTTGCCATTGATGGTGATAAGGCCACTGCCCTTCTTCATGAAGACCCGAGCCACAGAAGACTTGCGCCGGCCGGTGCCGTAATTCCAATTACCGATCATCGCCATTCCTTAGAGTTCGAGCGCCTTGGGCTGTTGGGCGGTATGCGGGTGGGTGGCGCCAGCATAGACCTTCAGCTTCTTGATCATGGCGTAGCCAAGTGGACCCTTGGGCAACATGCCCTTGACGGCCTTTTCAATGGCGCGCCCGGGGTGCTTGGCCTGCATGTCCTTGAAGGACGTGGCACGAATGCCGCCGGGGTAGCCGGTGTGGCGGTAGTAGATCTTGTCAGTGGCTTTGCTGCCGGTGACACGGATCTTTTCGGCGTTGACGATGACGATGAAATCGCCGGTGTCGACGTGAGGCGTGTAGATGGCTTTGTGCTTGCCGCGCAACCGGAGTGCCACTTCGCTGGCAACACGTCCGAGCACCTTGTCGGTGGCGTCAATCACAAACCACTCGTGCTTCACCTCGGCCGGTTTGGCGCTGAAGGTCTTCATGAGGGTCTCACTAGGGTGCACGCCTGCTGCCGGAATGGGCTTGGCAAGGCGCGCCATCAAACGGCTGTTCTTGCGGGCGGCGCACCATACAGGGCGCTGCTTGTTTTTGCAGCCTCCAGCTTGGTTGAGCACACTGCCCCATCCACCCCGCCGTTGACGGGTGAATCAAGCAGTATAGCGCATCAGCCCTGGGGCCAGCCCCAAACCACCCCGGCCAGCGCAAGGCAACGCCAGCACCAGACTGGAGGGACTCGCATAATAAGGGTTACTACTGAGATGGAGATGCAATTGAACACCACGACGATGTTCGACGCCACGGCGACTGCCATGCAAGACCAGCCCGAAGCGACACCCAGCACCGCCTGTGCACCCGCAGCGCCGCCACGCGCGCCGCGGTTCAATTGGATTCCAGTGCGCTCGTTAGCGCCGCGCCACCGCCCCAGAATTCTGGCCCACCTGATGGCCTTGGAGCCGGCCGACCGCTACCTGAGGTTTGGCTATGCCGCCGCCGATCAGCAGCTGGCCGCCTATGTGGACAGCCTGGACTTCGAGCGCGACGAGATCTTCGGCGTGTTCAATCGCCGGCTGCGGCTCGTGGCGATGGCGCACCTGGCTTACATGAGCACCACTGAAGGTGACTCGCAGCAGGCCGAGTTCGGCGTGTCGGTGCTGCCTGCAGCACGTGGCCGCGGCCACGGCAGCCGCTTGTTCGACCATGCCAGCTTGCATGCTCGCAACCGCGGCGTGTCGTCACTGGTCATTCACGCGCTCAGCGAGAACACCGCCATGCTCAAGATTATTTCGAAGGCGGGCGCCCACATCGAACGCAACGGTCCGGAATCTGAGGCCGTTCTGTTGTTGCCACCAGAAAACCTGGCCTCGCATGTGGAGGCCTTTGTCGAAGCACAAGCCGCCGAGCTTGACTACGGTGTGAAAGTACAGCGCCATCGCCTGGGCCACCTCGCCGGCACTTTGGCCACGGGCGCGGCGCCCGCCGCACACCATGAAGGTAACGGCTGGTGACCGCTGTGGGCCGTGGGTAACACCTGATCACCGGCTGCCCCCCTGCTTTGAACGAGGCCGAGGTTGCCGCTTGAATCGAGGCGTTACCATGCACGTTGGCGTTTTCGCGCACCCCCTGTGCGGCGACACCGGCTCCCCGCTTCCAACCTTATCGACATGCAGCCGACACTCCCGTGGATCATCCTGATAGGCAGCGTGGCCGTGCTGGGCGCCGCCACGCTGATGTGGATCTTTCGCAGCCGCGAGACCAAACAGCAGCCGCTGCCGAACGAGTGGACGCTGACCGCGCGCCCGGTGTTCAGCACCGACGAGCGCCGCGTGTACCGCCAGTTGCGTGAAGCGCTGCCGCATCACATCGTGCTGTCGAAGTTGCCGCTGGTGCGGTTTTGCCAGCCCACCGATCCGCAGGAAGTGCGCTTCTGGTACGACCTGCTGGGCGGCATCCACGTCACCTTCGCCATTTGCAGCGCCAATGGCCGGGTGCTGGCCGCCATCGATCTGGACACCGACCGCGGCAATTCCCGCCGCATTCTGCAAATCAAGCAATCGGTGCTGGCCGCCTGCCGGGTGCGTTATCTGCGCTGCCCGGTCGATCACCTGCCTTCCATTCCCGAGCTTCAATTGTTGGTGCCACAGGCCATGGCTGGCGCGCGCGGCCCCCAGCCCGCACCCAGCATCCACCAAGCGCGCGACCACCTGGCCAACACCGTGGCGTCGCGGCGGCGCGAACGCACGGCCCTGTGGCAAGACTCGGGCTTCTTCCAGGATTCATTCTTTGCACCTGAAGCCCAGCGCGAAGCGCCGCTGAGCGAATTTGGCAGCTTGGGCCCGGGCCGCGACATGAGCGCGCTCGATTCACCCGACACCACGCCGCCACCCGGCATGGGTTTCCCCACCAACCCACGGCCCACGCCCACGCGGCACTGACCTCGGCGCGGCCCGCCAGGGCGGCGCGTACCATGGGCCATGCCCCATCCGCCACAGGCCGCCCTGCATCCCACGCCTTCCGGTTATGCCGGTCTAGGCCCGCAGCAGGTGCTCGATAGCCTGGCCTGCGCCGGTTTGCATGGCGACGGGCGCATCCTGCAGCTCAATTCCTACGAAAACCGTGTCTTCCAGGTCTATCTGGAAGACGCCGCCACGGTAGTGGCCAAGTTCTACCGGCCGCAGCGCTGGAGCGACGCGCAGATTCTGGAAGAACACGCCTTCGCCACCGAATTGGCCGAGGCCGAAGTGCCGGTGATCGCGCCGCTGACCCTGCACGTGCCGCAGCCCGCACCTGGCCTGCGCCTGCTGCCCAGCGCTGCGAGCGGCAGCTTGATGTGCGTCCCCGACCTCGGAGTTGAGCATCGACTGAGTGTGAGCCCTTGTGCACATGGCCGCGCGCCCGAACTCGAAGACGAAAACACCCTGCGCTGGCTGGGCCGTTTTCTCGGCCGGCTGCACGCGGTGGGCGCGCGCCAGCCCTTCTTGCACCGCCGCGTCATGCACGCTCAGCGCGACGGCTTGCAAGCTCGCGCACTGCTCCTGGCGGGCGACTTTGTGACGCCGGCTGAACAGCCAGCCTGGCTGGCCGCGTGCGACACGGCACTGAGCTGGGTCGAGCGGCGCTTCAAACAAGCCGGCACACCGCACCACATGCGCTTGCATGGCGACTGCCATCCGGGCAACGTGTTGTGGCGCCCCGAAGGCCCGCATGTGGTCGACCTCGACGACGCCTGCATGGGCCCCGCCGTGCAAGACCTGTGGATGCTTGTCTCGGGCGACGCCAGCACCATGGCGCGCCAGCTCAGTGTGCTGCTTGAGGGCTACCGCCAGTTCATGGATTTCGACCCGCGTGAGCTGGCCCTGATCGAGCCGCTGCGCACCCTGCGCATGTTGCGCCACAGCGCCTGGCTGGCCGAGCGTTTGACCGACCCGGCCGTGAGCCAAGCCTTCGCCTGGTTCGGCACGGCGGCTTATTGGTCGCAGCAAACCACCCAAATGCGCGAGCAAATCGAGGCGATGAGCGCAGCGCCCATCGCCTTGGCCTTTTAACCTTCAGGCCACCAGCAAGCGGTTCACCCGCTGCACATAAGCCGCCGGGTCTTCCAACTGGCCACCTTCGGCCAGCAAGGCCTGGTCAAACAGAATCTGCGCCAGGTCGTCGAAACGCGCATCCTCGCCCAGGCGCTTGACCAAGGCATGCTCGGCGTTCACTTCCAGCGTGGGCAGGCTCTTGGGCGTATCTTGCCCGGCCTGCTTGAGCAGGCGCGCCAGGTGGCCGCTCATGTCGCCTTCTTCCACCACGATGCAGGCCGCTGAATCCACCAGCCGAGTGGTGGCGCGCACATCCTTGGCACGGTCCTTCAACGCCACCTTCAAGCGCGCCAGCAAAGGCTCCAGTTCCTTGGCCACTTCCTCGGTGCGCTTCTTTTCCGCTTCATCCTGAAGTTTGCTCAAGTCGAGCGACCCCTTGGCCACGCTTTGCAGCGTGTGGCCCTCGAATTCGTACAAATGGCTGAGCATCCATTCATCCACCCGGTCGGTCAAAAGCAGCACCTCCAGGCCCTTCTTGCGGAACATCTCCAATTGCGGGCTGTTGCGCGCCGTGGCCAGGTTGTCTGCGGTGATGACGTAGATCGCCTCCTGGCCTTCCTTCATGCGTTTCACATAGTCGGCCAATGACACGCCGGCATCAGCCTGCGTCGACGCAAAGCGCAGCAGCTTGGCCAGCCGCTCGCGGTTGGCGAAGTCTTCGCCCAGGCCTTCTTTCAGCACCACGCCGAAGTCTTTCCAGAACGCCGCGTACTTGTCGCGCTCGGCGCTGTCTTCGCTGTCGGCCAGGCCTTCGAGCATGCCCAGCACGCGCTTGGTGCAGCCTTCACGAATCGCCTTCACGTCGCGGCTTTCCTGTAGCAGCTCACGGCTAACGTTAAGCGGCAGGTCGGCTGAATCCACCACGCCCTTCACAAAGCGCAGGTACACCGGCATCAACGCCTCGGCGTCGTCCATGATGAACACGCGCTTCACATACAGCTTCACGCCGCCGCGCTTGTCGCGGTTCCACAAATCGAACGGCGCCTTGGCCGGCACATAGAGCAACTGCGTGTATTCGGTGCGGCCCTCCACGCGGTTGTGGGTGTAGGCCAGTGGCGCTTCCGTGTCGTAGCTCAGCTGCTTGTAGAAGTCGGTGTATTGCGCGTCGGTCACGTCGCTCTTGGGCCGCGCCCATAGAGCAGCGGCCTTGTTCACCGTCTCCCACTCGTCCTTCACCACCTGCTCTTTCTTCTCGGCGTCCCACTCCTCCTTCTTCATCAGAATGGGCAGCGAGATGTGATCGCTGTACTTGCCGATGATGGATTTCAAACGCCAACTGCTCAGGAACTCGCCGGCTTCCTCGTCGCGCAGGTGCAGCGTCACATCGGTGCCGCGCTCAGTGCGGGTGATGGTTTCCAGGTCGAACTCGCCCGTGCCTTCACTGGCCCAGCGCACGCCCGCATCAGCCGGCGCGCCGGCGCGGCGCGACTCCACCGTGATGCGGTCAGCAACGATGAAGCCCGAGTAAAAGCCCACGCCGAACTGGCCGATCAGGTTGGCGTCTTTCTTCTGCTCGCCTTCGAGCTTGGCCACGAATTCGCGCGTGCCGCTCTTGGCAATGGTGCCCAGGTGGGCGGCGGCTTCTTCGGCGCTCATGCCGATGCCGTTGTCACGGATCGTCAAGGTCTTCGCCGCGGCGTCGAACAACACGCGAATGTCCAGCGTGGGCTGGTCTTCAAACAAAAGCGCGTTGTCCAGCGCCTCGAAGCGCAGCTTGTCGCAAGCATCGCTGGCGTTCGAAACCAATTCGCGCAGGAAGATTTCCTTGTTCGAGTACAGCGAATGGGTGACGAGGTGCAGGATCTGCTTGACCTCGGCCTGGAAGGCATGGGTCTGTTTGCTCATGGTGGTGTCGGCTCGAGAGTGATGTGTGGAATGGGGGCGCGCCCAAAGTCTGGGCGCGCGGTGGGCATTTTGGGCCGGCTGGCCACTCTTTCAAGGGGCAGGCCGAGCGCGGCGCCGTCAGCGCGGCAAGGAATTGACTTCCTTTTCCCAGCGCTCGATCAGCCGCCGGCGCTCGGCCGCCTTGCCGTACTTTTCGAAGTCGTACTTGATCAGCCGCACGTTGTCGGTGAGTGGGATGCGCGGGTCGGGCTTGAAGGTCTTGTTGGCCGGCACCTGCAACGAATCAGCCCGCGCGCCCACACCCTGGCCGGCCGGGCTCATCAACCAGTCGTAGTAGCGCTTGGCCGCGTCTTTGTTGCGCGCGCCTTTGACCATGGCGATGCCGCCCACTTCATAACCGGTGCCTTCACAGGGCGCGGCACTCTTCACTTGCTTGAAGCCCTGCAGCCGCTCGCCCTCGAAGCCGAAGATGAAGCTAACGCCGATGCCCACCTCGCCCTTGCTCACGCTCTTGGCCTGCGCCGTGCCGCTGCGCGTGTACTGAACGGTGTTGCGGTGCAGCTTCTTCAGGTAGTCGAACGCCGGCTCCTCGCCCATCAACTGCACCAGCCCGGCCAGGATGGTGTAGCCCGTGCCGCTGGACCCCGGGTGCGAGGTTTCGATCTCGCCCTTGTAGCGCGCGTCGATCAAGTCGGCCCAGCACTTCGGCGCGGGCAGGTTCTTCTTCTTCAGCACCATTTCATTCCAGCCGAAGCCGATGGCGCTGGTGTAGAAGCCGCCCACCATGTTGCCGCTCATGGCGTATTGCCGCACGGCCCAGCTGTGCAGGTCGTTCAGGTAGTCGGGCCGGTAGGCGTCGAGCAGGCCCACTTCGGCGGCTTGCAAGAAGGGGTCGCCGGTGCCGCCCCACCACAGGTCGGTCTTGGGGTTGGCGGCTTCGGCGCGCAATTGCGCCAGCGCCTCGCCGGTGGCCTTGCGCGCCTGGTTGACCTTGATGCCGGTGGCGGCCTGGAAGTCCTTGGCCGCCAGTTCGCACCAGGCCTGGTCGGTGGAGCACAAGGCGTTGACCACCTGGCCCTGGGCGCGGGCAGCGCCGGCGGTGGCGCACAACGCGGCCACCAGGGCACCGAACAGAAAGGCTGGCTGTGGCATCTTGGGCATTCCGGTAGACATGTGCTGATTATCCGGGCGGCCCCGGTAGCGCCGCGTGGCCATGGTGCTGCGCCAGGGCCGCATGCCAGGCTTGCCAGTCGCGCCCGGGGTGCGCCTGGCCGCAGCCCGTGCACAGGCGAGCGGCCGGTGGGCTGTCGTAGAAGCGCTGGAACAGCGGCGGCAGGTCGTTCACGATGCTGGCCAACTGCACGCTGTGGCTTTGCACCAGCGTGCCGCAGTGCGCGCAATACCAGTTGAAGGCGTCGACGCTGCCCGCAGCCCGCTGGCGCTCGATCACCGTGCACAAGCTGCCCGGCTGCGGGCGTTGCGGCGAATGCTGAACGTGCGCGGGCAGCAAGAAGATGTCGCCCTCGTTCAGATCGACCCGCTCGTAGCGGCCGCGGTCCCACAGCAGCACATGGGCGCGGCCCTTGAACTGGTGAAAGTATTCCTCGTGCGGGTCGTCGTGAAAGTCGGTGCGCTGATTGGGGCCGCCGACCACGGTGCAGATGAAGTCAGCGTCTTGCCAGATTTGCTGGTTGCCCACCGGCGGCTTGAGCCGCTCGGCATGGGCCTCAACCCACCTGGCCAGGTTCAGCGGTGGTCCGTATTTCGGCATCACGTTCCCCAGACTAACGTTTTAAATCAGCCCACATCACGCCACCACCATGCGTGCTCGCCGGGCCAGGATGCTGCGCAGCAAGCTGAAGGCGGTGATGGCAGATGACTTCGGGTTGCCGGGCGAGGCCGCGTTGTCCAGCCGCAGGCTGAAGCTGCCGGCCGCGCCTTGGGCCTGCACTTCATGCACGTTGCCCGGGCTGGCGGGGTCGGCCACCAATTCCACCTGGGTGGCATCGAGACCCAGGGTGGCCAAGGCCAGGGTGGCGGCCACGTTGGCGTTCTTCGGGTACAGGCGCGCAGCCTCGCGTGCGCTGCCGCTGAAGATGGTGGTGGCTGCCCGCAGCGCCGCCAAGTCAAGCGCCAGCTCGGCCGGCGTGTCACGCCAGGCCGCGGGCGGTTTGATGGAGCGCAGGTGAACACTTTGCAAGCCCGCCAGCTTGGCGGCTTGCAGCCAATCCAGGCCACCCAGCGCGCCCGACGGCAACAGCACTTGCGCGCCGCCGGCCGAGGCCGCGGCGTCCAGTTCGCCTTGCAGCGCGGCGTCAGCCAAGGCGCCCACGCTGGCCAGCAACAGGTCGCAGCCCGCGCGCAGGCAGGCGGCGCCGTGGGTCAGCACCGCTGCGTGGCCGGCGGCTTCCACCACCAGGTCGGGCTGCAATGCCAGCAAAGCCTGCACGGTGGCCGCCGGCGGCACACCCAGCTGCGTACAGGCCGCACTGCCACGGCACAGCACACCCACCAGTTGCAGGCCTTCGTCGCGCCGCATTTGCAGCTCGCGCGCCAAGGCCTGGCCAATCGTGCCCAGGCCGATCAGGCCCACCCGCAGCGGTGCGTTAACGTTTGCCATCATTCAGCCTCAATCACATGCGCAATCCAGCACGCGCAAACTGTTCGCGCGTGAGGGTCTTTTCCTCGGCCGTCAAGGCCAGCAGCGGCCGGCGCACCGGGCCGCCCACCTGACCCAGCAGTTCCTGCCAGTATTTGCTGTGCGCTTGCGGCTTGTCTTTGGGCCGGCTGGCCTTGAAGGCCTGGCGCGCGGGCTCCAGGCTGTCGTGCACGCGGTGGGCGGCGGCGAAATCACCCTCGAAAGCCAGGCGGGTGTATTCGTTGATGCGCTGGTCAACCGCCGTTTGCAGCAGGAACGGCGGCGTCGAGCATAGGTAAAGCCGCCAGCCGAGCTCTTCAATGTTGCTCAGCCATTCCTCTTCAGACGCGGTGCTGACCTGAATCTGCTCGCCCACCAAGCGCGTCAGCTCGGCGTACAGCGGCCGCGGCACGCTGTACTTGATGGCCACCACGCTGGGCAGCGCGGCGATGCGCGCGCACAACTGCGGGCTCATCACATAGCCGCAATCAGGGTGGTTCCACAGGGCGATGCCGATGCTGAGTTGTTCGCTGAGGTAGCGGTAGTACTCAAAGATCGTGGCGTCGGAGTCGGCGCCGAAATGCAGCACCGGGCTGTGCACCACGATCCAGTCGGCGCCAACGGCTTGCGCATGGCGGCCGAGTTCGAGCACGGTGTCGAGGTTGGTGTCCGAGCACGACATCACCGTGCGCGAACGCCCCTGCGCCACTTCGGCGGCAAGCTCGAAGTTGCGCTTGCGTTCAACCAGGCTCATCGAGAAATACTCGCCCTGCTTGCCGCACACGAACAAGCCGCCCAGCTTGAGCGTGCCCACCCAATGCTCCAGGTTGGCGCCCAAACCCGGCTCGTTGACCGAGCCGTCGGCATTGAACGGCGTGAGCGTGGCCGCCCACACGCCGGTGAAGTGGGCTTTGGCGTAGGCCTTGGCGTCTGCCTTGCTGTAGTTCATTGGATCTGGCTCGAAGACCGGTCTAAAGCTTGGTGCGGATCGACCACCGCTCCGGGAAGAAGCGCTGCTCGGTAATGTGCTGCAGCCAGCCCACGCCAGCCGAGCCGCCGGTGCCGGGCTTCAGGCCGATGATGCGTTGCACCGAGACGAAGTGCCGCCAGCGGTACTGGCTCATCGCATCAGCCAGTTGCACCAGCGTTTCGCCCAGGCGGTACAGCTCGTTGCCCGGCGTCGGGTCTTGGTAGACCTGAAACCAGCCTGCCTCAACTGAATCGTTAGGGGTGTAAGCCTGCGCCCAATCGCGCTGCAAGGCCGCGTTGTCGATCGCCAAACCCCGGCGGGCCAGCAGCGCAATCACCTCGTCATACAAGCTCGGCGAATTCAGCGCCTGCTCCAACGCCGGCCACACATGCGGCATGCTGCGAAACGCGCTGGCCAGACGCGCGTTCTTGTTGCCCAGAATGAATTCAACGTGCCGGTACATGAAGCTCAGTTGCCCCGAGGCGGTGCCCAGGCTGTTGCGGAACTGGTTGAAGCCGTCGGGGGTGATGGTGGACAGCACGTCCCACGAGCGGCCGATGTATTCACACATCGCCTTGGCGCGCAGCAAGATTTCCAGCGCGTTGCCCACTTCATCAGCGCGCAGCTGCGCCTGGGCGTTGTACAGCTCAAAGTGCAGCGCCTTGAACAACAGCTCCTTCACCTGGCCCATGATGAAGAAACAGGTCTCGTCGTAACCCTGGCTGCGCGGGTGTTGCAGGCTGAGCGGCAGGTCGATGCTCTGGTAATCGACATACGGGTTGCTGGTGCCGGCAAAGTCGACCAACGGCGCGCCGCCCGTGGCCTGCACGGTGTAGGCGCGGGTCTCGTCGGTGGTCACGGGCATGGGCCGGGCATGCAGGCTGGGGTTGACGCCGGCGGGGTCGACGATCAAGGGTGTGACGGGCTTGTACTGGGGCATGGCGTCAATGTTGCAGCAACAGGGCCAGGGTGGCGCGGCCGAGTTCGGTGGCCGCATCAGTCAGGTCGAGGATGACATCGAAGTGGTTGCGCTGCGGCACTTCAAACACCCGGCACGGCGTGTTCACCTGCTGCAAGCGCTGCGCAAATTCTTGGCCCTGGCGTTTGAATTCAGCGGTTTCAATGTTGCCCCAGCACACGGCGCTGGGTGGAAAGCCGGCCAGCGAAAGCAGCGCCGGGCTAACGGCCTGCGCCGCCGCGGGCGTGAGGCCCAGGGCGGTGTTGATGCTGGTGCCCACCAGCGGCTCCAACTCGTACAGGCCCGACACCAACACCGCGCCCATCACCGGCGCGCCAGTAGCCGGCAAGGCAAGCATGGCGGCCAGATGGGCGCCGGCCGAGCTGCCGGCCACCACGACGCGCTGCGCATTCACGCCCAGCCGGGCGGCGTGGTGCTGCAGCCAGGCCAGCGCCTGGCGGCACTCGGCCACGATCTGCGCCACGCTGGCCGTGGGCGCCAGCGTGTAGCCCAGCGCTGCGAACGCCGCGCCGTGGGCTACCGCCTGCTCGGCGGCAAAGGCTGATTCCTGTTTGCTCAATTCCTGCCAGTAGCCGCCGTGAATGAACACCAGCAACGGTGCCGGGGCGGCAGCCGGCGCGGGCAGGAACAAGTCAAGCTGCTGCGCCGCGGCGTCACCATAACGCCAGGTTTGATGTGCCAAACGCGCCCGCGCTGCCGCGCTGCGCTGCGCGTACGCGGCGATGAACGGCTGGTAGTGGCCGCCGATGCAACTGCTGGGCGAAAGCTCGCGCTCGCGCGCGGCAGCATCGAGTTCACGCCAGCCCACTGCGTTCATCCAGCGCCGCGCAAGCCCGATGCCTGGGCCACCGGCCCAGCATCGCGCTCAAGCAGACTTGTCGCATTGAGCGGCATGTATTGCCTGCGAGCTGGGCTCAAGTTACGGCCTTGCGTTGGCGGAATTCGGGCTGCGCCCAGGCTTGCGTGGTCATGATGTCGGCCAGCGTGGCCACGGCATGCCAGACATCGGCAAAGCCCACGTACAGCGGCGTGAAGCCGAAACGCAGGATGTCGGGGGCGCGAAAGTCGCCGATCACGCCGCGCGCGATGAGTGCTTGCATGATCGGCCAGGCCTCGGGATGGGTCAGCGAGACCTGGCTGCCGCGTTGCGCAGCGTCGCGCGGCGTGGCCAGGCCAAAGCCGGCCAGGCGCTCGTCCACCAAGCGAATGAACAGATCCGTGAGGGCCAGGCTTTTGGTGCGCAGGGCCTGCATGTCCACGCCATCGAACGCGGTGAGTGCGGCTTCCAGCGCAATCAGGTTGAGCTGTGGGGCGGTGCCCACCAACAGCCTGTCAACACCCGGCGCGGGCTCATAGGTTTGCGTGAATTCAAAGGGCCGCGCATGGCCGTGCCAGCCGGTGAGCGGCTGGCGCAGCGTGGCATGGTGGCGTTGCGCGGCAAAGGCAAAGGCCGGCGCGCCGGGGCCGCCGTTGAGGTATTTATAGCCGCAGCCCACGGCGAAATCGGCCGCGCTGCCGTTCAGGTCGCAGGGCATGGCGCCGGCGGTGTGCGCCAAGTCCCAAATCACCAGCGCACCCACCTCATGCGCGCGGCGCGTCAGCGCGGCCATGTCGTGCATGCGCCCGCTGCGGTAGTTCACATGCGTGAGCGACAGCACCGCCACCTGCTCGTCCAACGCCGCCATCAACTCCGCCGCGGGCACAGCCTGGCAACGCACGCCGGTGATCTCGGCCACGCCCTGGGCGATGTAGGCGTCGGTGGGGAAGTTGTCGTCTTCGCCCAGGATCACGCTGCGCCCGGGGCGCATGCGCAACGCCGCCACCAACAGCTTGAACAGGTTGACCGAAGTGGAATCGGCGACGATGACTTCGTTGTCCTGTGCACCCACCAGTTTGGCGATGCGTGCGCCCACGCGCTGCGGCGCGGGGTACCAGTGGGCGTCGTTCCAACTGCGGATCAGGCCCACGCCCCATTCCTGCTCAACGGCGCGCTGCATGCGCGGCGCCACGGCGCGCGGCAAGGCGCCGAGGGAATTGCCGTCGAGGTAGGTGACGCCGGGCGGCAAGACGAAGCGCTCGCGGCATGCGCGAAGCGGGTCGGCGTCGTCGAGCGCCTGGCATGCCGCTTGGGTGATCAGGCCGCGGGGGCCGGCAGGGTTGGGCATCGGGCGCGGGCTCGCTATAGGCTGATTGGCGAGACTATCCATCAGCAGCCGGCCAGCGTCTACTTGATAACCCTGGTCGGCAAGGTGAGGTGGTCATTGTGAGTGACCTGAATGGTTACTTCATGCTGATGCAATACCGCCTGCGCCCGCCTATAGTCTGGGCCCAGCCATCACCACATCTCATTGAAAACGCCCCACCATGCCCGCCATCCAGCCCTTCCACCTGGCCTTTCCCGTCACCTCGCTGGTGCAGGCGCGGGCCTTTTACGGCGGCTTGCTCGGCTGCGCGGAAGGCCGCTCCAGCCCCGAGTGGGTGGACTTCGACTTCTTCGGCCACCAGATCGTGGCCCACCTCGCGCCTGAAGAAGCCGGCCACCGCGGCACCAGCGCGGTGGATGGCGATGCCGTGCCGGTGCGCCACTTCGGCGTGGTGTTGACCATGAGCCAGTGGCAGGCGCTGGCCAGCAAGCTTACAGCCGCGGGCACGCGCTTCATCATCGAGCCGCATGTTCGCTTTCAGGGCCAGGTGGGCGAGCAGGCCACCCTGTTTTTTCTCGACCCCTGCGGCAACGCGCTTGAGTTCAAGGCCTTTGCCGACATCGGGCAACTGTTTGCGAAGTAGCCCCGGGCTCACACCCCCAGGTAGCGCGGCCACAGTTCGCGCTGCGCGTCTAACGCTTCAGATGTGCCGCTCCAGGCGACGCGGCCGCGCTCCAGGATCACCTGGCGGTCGGCCAGGCGGATCAGGCGTTGCACGTACTTGTCGATCACGATGATGGCCTGGCCAGCCTGGCGCAACTGGGCCAGCACGTGCCAGATTTCTTCGCGCACCAACGGGCCCAGGCCTTCGGTGGCTTCATCAAGAATCAGCAGCCGCGGGTGCGTGACCAGGGCGCGCGCAATGGCCAGCATTTGCTGCTCACCGCCCGAAAGCTGGTGCCCCATGTGCGCGCGGCGCTCGCCCAGGCGCGGGAAGAGCTCGAACGCGCGCGCCACCGTCCAGGTGAAAACGCCCTGGGCATCGGGGCGCATGAAGGCGGTGAGGTGTTCTTCCACCGTGAGGCTGGCAAACAGTTGCCGCCCCTCGGGCACCAGCGCCAGGCCGCGGCGCGCGATGGCGTGCGCGGGCCGGCCCAAGATCGACTCACCGGCTAGGCGCACGCTGCCCGCCTGCGAGGCCACGATGCCCATCAGCGCATTCACCAGCGTGGTCTTGCCCATGCCGTTGCGGCCGAGCAAACCGATCACTTCACCGGCGTGCACGGTCAGGTCAATGCCCTGCAACACCTGCGCGCTGCCGTAGGCGGTGTGCAGGCCCTGCACCTCCAGCAGCGGCGCTGAAGTCATTCCTGTCCCAGGTATGCGCTGATCACGCGCGCATCGGCGCGCACGGCCGCCGGCGCGCCGCTGGCGATGACCTGGCCGCTGACCAGCACCGTGACCCGGCTGGCCAGGCGGAACACGGCGTCCACGTCATGCTCGATCAACAGCACCGTGGTGCGGGTGTGCAGTTGCGCGATCAAGGCTTCCATTTGCGCGGCTTCGTCCGGGCCCATGCCGGCCAAGGGTTCATCCAACAACACCAGGCGCGGCCGGGCCACCACGGCCATGCCGACCTCGAGCGCGCGGCGCTGGCCGTGTGATAACTGCTCGATACGTGCGCCGGCCTTCGCCGCCAGCCCCAGGGTGGCCAGGGCGGCATGAGCGCGGTCGAACAAGTCGCGCTCACGCGCCACCGGCGACCAGGCCCCCAGGCTGGAGCCACTGGCCGCTTGCAGCGCCAGCGCGAGGTGTTCGACCACGCTGAAGCTCTTGAACAGGCGCGTGATCTGGAACGAGCGCGCCAGCCCCAGGCGCGCGCGCCGGTGGGCGCTGGCGCGGGTGATGTCGTGGCCGGCGAAAACGATCTGGCCGGCATCACTCGCCACCTGCCCGGCCAGCAGCGCCACCAGCGTGGTCTTGCCGGCGCCGTTGGGGCCGATCAGCGCATGCAGCTCGCCGCTGTGCACCTGCAAGTCCACGCCGTCGGTGGCCGCCACGCCACCATAGCGCTTGCGCAGGCCGCGCACGTCGAGCAGCGCGGTCACGGCCGGCCCTGCACACGCTGGGCCAAGGCTTGCAACCCACCCACCAGGCCGCCACGCGCAAACAGCACCACGGCCAGCAGCACCCAGCCGGTGAAGAACTCGAAGTGCGGCGTGTAGGCCGCCAGCCCTTCTTGCAGCAGCACCAGCACCACCGCGCCGGCCACGCCGCCCCACAAGCGGCCCACGCCACCAAGGATGACCATCACCATCAGCGTGCCCGATTGCGTCCAGTGCAGCAGGTTGGGGCTGACATAACCCTGCTGGTTCACGCTCAACGCACCCGCCAGGCCGCCCACCATGCCGGCCACCACGAAGATCAACAGGCGCAAGCCGTAGGTGGCAAAGCCCAGGGCCTCGGCGCGCAGCGGGTCGTCGCGCAGCGCCTGCACGGCGCGGCCCAGGCGCGAAGGGCCGAAGCGGTGCAGCGCCAGCAAGCACGCCGCCAGCACGGCCAAGGCCAGGTAGTAGAAGTGGGTGCTGTCCTTCAAATCAATGCCCAAGCCCAGCAGGGAACGCGCCTTGATGCTCAGGCCTTCATCGCCGCCATAGCCTTTGATCGAATTGGCCAGGTAGTACAGCATCTGGGCAATGGCCAGCGTGATCATGATGAAGTACACGCCCTGGGTGCGCAGCGAAATGGCGCCGATCAGCAGGGCTGCGGCGCCACACACCGCCAGCGTGGCGGCCAAGTGAACTGCACCGTTAAGCTGGCCTTCGCTGATCAAGATGCCCGTGACATAAGCCCCCAGGCCGACGAAGGCGGCATGGCCGAACGACACCATGCCGCCATAGCCCAGCACCAGGTTCAGGCTGCTGGCCGCAATGGCCAGCACCACGATGCGCCCAGCCAGGCTGATGTAGAACGGCGCGCCGATGAGGTGCAGCGCCCAAGGCAAGGCCAGCGTAGCAAGCGCCAACGCGAGCCACGGCCACCAAGCGAACGCCGCGGAACCGGCTTCGCCGGGCCGCTGGCGTTGCCCCCCTGGGGGCATACGCGCTAACTTAAAATGAGTCATGCTGTTATGCTTCGAACCGTCACGAGGAAGGGGCGGTCATGGACGAGCCGTTTGAGACCGATGACGTCGACGATGCCGATGCGGGCGAACCGGTGGCCGGCGAGGTGGCCAGCATCGGGCAAGACTGGGACGTTGTGATGCAGATGTTGCCCGCGCAGTGGGAAGCCAAGGCAGTAGAGCTTGGAGCAGTGCGGCGGCTGCGCGGCTTTGCCAGCGTTGGCTCGCTGCTGCGGGTGCTGCTCATTC
>JANOXU010000241.1:0-8535 GCA_031418595.1 Burkholderiales bacterium | reverse complement strand
TGGTGGGGCCGTGAATCGCAAGAGCAACGCGCGCTGGTGGGGGTGACCGATGTGCGGCCGTGAATCGAGCGCACCGGGCACACAGGCCGCGCAGCGCGGCCTGTCCATCATCGAACTCATGGTCGGCATGGTCGTGGCCCTGCTCGTGGGCCTGGCCGCCACCGGCGCGGCGTTGAGCTTCAGCGCCACGCAGCGCCAGGGCATCGGAGCGGGCGGCGTCACCGTGAACGTGACCACGGCGCTGGCGTCGATCAAAAACGACTTGTCTTCGGGTGGCCTGGGCTTCTTTGGCGATTCGGTCAACCTGTGTTCCGCGCTGCAGTTGAGCAACGCCGCCGCGGTGCTGGCCGACAACACCTCGTTCGTGCCGGTGCGCATCACGCGCGAACTGCCGCATGACCGCATCGACGTGCTGTTCGGCAGCCGCGTGGAAGGGGGCGCCAAGGTGCAACTGCGCGGCGCCTCGGACGGCAACACCGCCTTGCTCGATTCGTTTTTGCCCGTGCAAGTGGGCGACGCGGTGTTGATGACCCCGGTGCCTGGCGCCGCCGCCACCCCGTGCCTGGTGCGCAGCGTCACCGCTGTGGCCGCGGCCACCGCCACCACGCCGCAGACCCTGAGCTTCGCCAACGCCGGCACGCACAACCAGGCCGCCTTCACCTTGGCGCCGGCCTTTGCCGAACGCGCGCGCGTCGGCGTGCTGGGCACCCTGAACTGGAGCCGCTACCGCGTGACCGGCGGCAACCTGGTGCTCGAGCGGCCGCTGACCGGTGCCACCGGCGTGATCGCGCGCAACGTGATGGCCTTTCGGGTGCAGTACGGCGTCAGCGCCGCGGCGGCCAACAGCACCGCGCTGGAAAGCTGGGAAGACGCCGAAGGCGGCTGGGCCGCACTGAGCGCGGCCAACATCCCGCGCGTGCGGGCGCTGCGCATCGGCGTGCTGGTGCGCAGCCCGCAGCGCGAGAAACCCGACGCGCTGGGCTTTTGCGAATCCACCCGCACCAAGCCGGTCTTGTTCGGTGACGTCGTCGAACCCGACGTGGCCGACTGGGAGTGCTACCGCTACCGCACCGCCATGGTGGTGGTGCCGCTGCGCAATTTGGTGATGGGCATGAGGCCAATATGAACCGGTGGGCTGAGCGTCCTGGTGGCGATCGACGCGAAGCGGGCCGAGCGCCGGGCCGCCATGGGCCACAGGCCCATGGCCTTCCGCAGGCACAAACAGTCCGCAGGGACTGTTTGTGTCCGGCCTCAGCCCGCAAGCCGGCCCCACGCCAGCCGCGAGACGCGGCTGGCCTTCGGCAGGCGTGGAACCGTCCTCAGGACGGCTTCACGTCCGGCCTCAGTCCCGTCGGGGGATCGCCGGATGTGCCCATACGGCGAGGGGCTGTCAATCAACGCGGCGTCACCATGCTGGTGGTGCTGGTGCTGATGACGGTGATGCTGATGGGCGGCATCGCCCTGGCGCGCATGACTGAAATCGGCACCATGGCCGCAGGCAACTCCCTGTTCCGCGAAGTCTCGCTGCAGGCCTCGGAAGTGGGGCTGAACAACGCCTTCGCGCAAGTCGCTGTGTTGCCCGACGAAAGCTTGGACACCGGCGGCTGGTATTGGTCAACCCCGCAGGCGGTGGACGCCGACGGCGTGCCCACCATCAATTGGGCCGGCGTGCCGGCCAGCGCGGTGGGTGCCTACGAAGTGCGGGTGGTGGCCGAACGGCTGTGCAGCGTGGCCACGGTGACCGACCGGCTCGCGCAATGCCTGGTGGCGCAGAAGGCCTTGCCCGGCTCGAAGAAGGCCGACCCCGACCCTCCGGACCCGCCCAACGCCACGCAATACCGCCTCACCGCCCGCGTGCTCGGCCCCAAAGGCACCTTGACCTGGGTGCAGGCGCTGATGACCCGCGGCACCTGAAGCGCAGCAAACCAGCGTGCACGTTCCCCCTTCCTTGCGAAGCCGAAAGGCCTGCCCATGAAAACCGTTTTCCAGATCTTTGCCTGCATGCTGTCGCTGGCCGCGCTGCTGGGGGGCGCAGCGTCGTCGGCCGCCACCGCGGTGGCCGATGTGCCGCTGCGCGCATCGGTGCTGGCCAAGCCCAACCTGATTTTCGCCACCGACGACTCGGGCTCGATGGACTTCGAAATGATGATCGACACCAACGGCGGCACGCTGTGGTGGGACCTGACCAACGGCAAAGGCAAAGCGGGCGGCAAACCTTTGCAGGGTGGTGGCTCGGGCGAATGGGACTATTTCTACCTCTTCCCTAACGGCGTGGCCGCCGGCAGCCGGCAATATGACGACCCCAGCACCACGCTGGGCTACGCCGTGCCGCCCACGCCCGAGCTGGGCTGGGTGCGATCGAGCACCTACAACCCGCTTTACTACGACTCCAAGGTGACCTACGACCCCTGGTCGCCGGCCTACCTGGGCAGCGCTGTGCAGAGCTTCGTTGATTCAACGCCGGGTGCGGCCAAGTCGCACCCCGTCAACGGCAGCGCCACCTTCAAGCTCGACGCCAACATGGTGAACAGCAACACCGACTGGCGCTTCATGTTTGCCGCGGGCATGACCATCCCCGCCGGGGCCACCGTGCATGGCTGCGAGAACGGCAGCAACCCGTCGAGCCTGCCCTACACGGTGGCCACCAGCAAGGTGGCCTGCATGGCGTCGATGAGCTACTACCCGGCCACCTTCTGGGTACGCGAAAACTGCACGGTAGACAACGTCACGTGTTCGCGCGGGCCCGATGACCTGACCGTGAAGCGGTACGAAATCAAGTCCGGCAACACCTTCCCCTCGGGCCGCACTTATGCCAACGAGATGAAGAACTTCGCCAACTGGTTCACCTACTACCGCAAGCGCCGGCTGATGTTGGCCGCCAGCATGGGCCAGGTGATGGAGAACCTGTCGGGCCTGCGCATGGGCGTGGTGTACTTCAACAACCGCCAGCCGGTGACCATGTACGACGCCGATGCCACCTTGGCAGCGGCCAACCGGCTGCGCGTGGCCGGCATGTTCTACACGCCCGAGCGCAACGCCGGCACGCCCACCCGTGAAACCCTGCTGTATGCGGGCGCACAGTTCCAGCGCGTCGACAGTGGCTTGCCGCTGGATCAGAAAGTTATTCAGTACGCCTGCCAGCGCAACAACACCTTCGTGGTGACCGATGGCTTTGCCGCGCCTTCCAACGTCACCGTGCCCAGCTACACCCAGGCCACCTACGGCAGCGGCGCGCCGTATTCGACGATTCATGCCAAGTCACTGGCCGACATCGCGCTGGCCTACTACACGATCAATCCGCGCCCCGACCTCGCCACTGGCCAGTTGAAGCCGGAAGACGCCGCCAAGCAGAACGCCGACCGCAACACCAACCTGCACATGAACACCTACGGCCTGACGCTGGGCTTGAAGGGCCTGCAATGGACCGGCGTGGCCACGCCCAGCCCGTTCAGCAGCCCGCCCACATGGGCCGCGCCCACGGCGCAAGACCGCACGCAGATCGACGACCTGTGGCACGCCACCATCAACGGCCGGGGCAAGATGTACGTGGCCACCTCGCCCGACGAAACGGCCGCCAGCCTGCGCGCCGGCATCAACGAGATGTTGAATTTCCGTGGCTCGCAGGGCTCGTTGGCGCTGGCCACGGTCAACCTGGGGCGTGGCGACGGCCAGGTCTACAGCGCGTCGTACAACCCGGCCGGCTGGTCGGGCGATGTGCGCGCGCTGGGTATCAGCAAGACCAGCGGCACAGTTGGCAGTGAAACCTGGGCGGCGGGCCCGCTGCTCGATGCGCGCGACTGGACCACCCGCGTCATCGCGGCCGGTGGCGGCGTGGCGTTCACGGCGGCCGGCGTGGGCGCCACCGTCAACCCGTCCAACACCTACGGCACCAGTGCCGACGTCATCAACTACTTGCGCGGCGAGCGCAGCAACGAAGGCACCCTGTTCCGCCAGCGCACCAGCCGGCTGGGCGCCATCATCAACGCCGAGCCGGTGGTGAGCGACGGCGTGCTGTACGTGCCTTCGGGCGACGGCATGCTGCACGCCTTTGAAACCCGCGGCGCCGACGCCGGCAAGGAGCTTTGGGCCTTCGTGCCCCGGCCCGTGCTGGCCACGCTGGGGCAAACGGTGCCGCGCGGCTGGTCATTCCGCACGCGGCTCGATGGCACGCCCACGGTGGGCAGCAACGGCGCCGGCGGCAAACTGCTGGTGGCCGGCATGGGCCCCAGCGGCCGCAGCTTCTATGCGCTGGACGTGAGCGCGCCACGCGGCCTGAGCGAAAGCGCGCTGGCCGCCAAGACCCACTGGCAATTCCCCGCCGTGGGCGACAGCGCCATGGCGGCCAAGGTGGGCTTGAGCCTGGGCAAGCCGTTGATGGTGAAGAGCGCCGGCACCGGGGACGGCCAGGTCGTTCTGGTCACGTCGGGCTACGACAGCACGGCCGACGGCAAGGGCCGGCTATGGCTGCTCAACGCCACAACGGGCGCCGTCATCAAGGAATTCGTGGTCGCCGCCGGCACGCTTGCCGCCGAATCAGGCCTGGCGCAGATCACGGCCTATGCCGAGGCCGACGGCAGTGTGCAATACGTGTACGGCGGCGACTTGCTGGGCAACGTGTGGCGCTTCGATCTCAAGCTCAAAGACGCGCCCAAACTGGTGGCCGTGCTCAAGGGCCCGGCGGGCGACCTGCAAGGCGTGACCACGCCGCCCGAACTGGTCAGCGCCGGCGGCAAGCGCGTGGTGGTGGTGGGCACCGGGCGCACGCTTGATGTCAGCGACTGGGGCAACGCCAAGGTGCAGTCCATCTACGCCATCAGCGACGACGCCAGCCTGAGCAATGCGCGCACGAGCCTGGTGCAGCAGACCTATAACCGCGCCACAGACACGATGAGCAACAACCCGGTCGACTGGGCCACGCAGCGCGGCTGGTTCCTTGACCTTGCGGCGAAAGAGCACATCAACGTGCGCCCGGTGGTGGCGTACGGCGTGCTGGCCTTTGTGAGCAACACGAACGGTGCCAGCGACTGCTCGGCCAGCGCCTACTACTACTGGGTGAACGTGCTCAGCGGTGGCAAGGTGGTGGGGGTGGACACGGTGTCGCACCTCATCACCGACAAAGGCAACGCTGCGGCGCCCACCCTGGCGATCTCGGCCGACGGGCGGCTGCTGGCGCAAACCAAGACCACGGACGATGAATTCCCTGACCCGAAGAAGAAGTTGGCCGAAGTCATCAGGGCGAGCAAAGATTCGTGGCGTGAAGTGAGGCGTTAACCGCCCCTCGCGTCAACCCGGTTCAAACCCCCCATACCACCGGCTCGCCGGCGGCGTGGGCGCGTTGCAGCATCTCCACCACCGGCCACAGCCGCTGGCGCAGGGTGATGCCGGTGCCGCCCTGAGCACCGGCCGGGGTGCCGCCTTGCGCCCGATCCTGCTCGTCGCTGGCCACGGCGTCGCGCAGTGCAGCCACGATGGCGGGCAGGTTCGCCACTTCAAAGATGCCCGTGGCCGCCGGCTCGCGGCCCAGGATGCGCAGCAACTGGTCGCCATTCGGGCCGAGCATGATCACGTCGCCGGTGGCTTTGGATTTGAATTTGTAGAGCATGGTGCAACGGTAGCGCAGTTGCCGGCGTTGCCGTGATGCGGGCTTTCTAGAATCGGCCGATGCCCAACGCGCCCGGCACACCAGTTGGTTCCGTGCTGCCTCGAGCCGCCGGCCTGGCCTTGCTGGCCGCCGCCGCGCTGCCCAACCTGATCGCGCTGAACCGGCCGCCTTCGGTGCACATGATGCGCGAGCTGGCCGCCTTCTTCCTGTGGGGGCTAGCCGTGGCGGCGGTGGGTGTGTGCGCCGCCGGCGTGCGCGTGCCTTGGCGGGCCTTGCGGCCGTTGTTGCTGCTCCTGGTGTTGTTGGCGGCTTGCGTGGGCATCACCTGGCTGGCGTTGGAAACCGTGGCCGGGCCCAAGTTGGCGGCGCTGGCCTTTCTTGGCAGTGCCGCATTGGTCGTCTGCGCCGGCGGCATGGCGGCCCGCACACCGCAGGCGCAGAGCTGGCTGAGCTGGTTGTTCGCGGGCTGGCTGCTGGCGGGCATGCTGAATTCGTTGATCGGGGTGCTCCAGGTCTACCTGCCAGAGTGGACGGGCAGTCATTGGATTGCGGCGGCGCGCACGCCAGGCCGGGCCGGCGGCAACAACTTCCAATCCAACCACCTGGCCACCAACCTGCTGTGGGCACTGGTGGCGCTTGCGGCCCTGGTGGCCATGCGCCGGCTGCGCAGCGCCTGGGCCATAGCCGTGTTGCCAGTGCTGTGCGGCGGCCTGGCACTCAGCGGTTCACGCATGGGCCTGGTTGGCCTGGTGGGCCTGGCCATTTGGGGCGTGCTGGGCCGTGCCATGCCCAAGGCAGCGCGTGGCGTGCTGATGGCTGCGCCGTTCGTGTACGGCTTGGCCATATTGCTGATCGCCAAGCTGCCGCTCGGCGCGGCGGGCCATGCCGGCATGGCATCCGTCGCGCGCGCGGGCGACTTGTCGTCGTCGCGGTTCCAGGTGTGGGCGCAGGCGTTCGAGATCGCCAAACAGCGACCGTTCACCGGCGCCGGGTTCGGCGAGTTCAACACCGCGTGGACGCTCACGCCCTTTGCAAACCGGCACCCGAAGTACTGGGACCATGCCCACAACCTGTTCGTGCAGTGGTTGGTTGAACTCGGCTGGCCGTTGACGCTGCTGCTCGCTGCCCTGCTGCTATGGGCGGCGGTGGCCGCGTGGCGCCAGGTGGCAGCGCAAGCGGGTGCTGCGTCTGCGGCAAGGCCGTTCCTGCTGGCAGCCTTGGCCGTGGTGGGCGTGCACAGCCAGCTTGAGTATCCGTGGTGGTACCCGCAGTTCCTGTTGCCCACAGCCTTTGTCTGGGGGTTCGCGCTGGGCTTGCCGGGGCCAACTGGGGTGGCGCGCAAGCCCCGCGTGCAGGCACTGCGGCCGGTGTTGCTGGCCGGCCTGGTATTGGCCCTGGGGGCCGTGCTGGCAGTTAGTGACTTCCTGCGCGCGTTCCAGTTGGCCTATGCGGTGGATCGTGGGCTGCCCCTGCAACTGCCGCTTGCACAGGCGCGCAGTTCGGTGCTGTTCGCGGCGTATGCCAACTGGGTTGATGCCACTGAGCGCCAGGCCGGCAGCGAAGTGGCCAGGCAGGCACGACACCACATCATCGATCGCAACCTTCTGGCTGCATGGGCCGCAGCACTGGCCCGCGAAGGTCACGCTGCCCAAGCCAGGCACGTGCAGCAGCGGCTGCGCGAGTTCTGCGTGGCCGACCCAACCCTGCAACCGGCGGCTTGTGAGCGATCAGCCGATTTCAACCATGCGCCTGTCGGCGCCGCCGCCACGGCGGGTTTGGATTGGCGTGGCCTAAGATGAGACAAATTCACACCCCCGCCCCCTACCATTAGGGGCAATTCCTACCCCTTCCGCTCAGACAGGGGGTTGTTACCGCTACTTACACCGTGCATCCTTCTGTCACGGTCAAACGGTTAGCTGGGCCTTCAAAAGGGGAGGACAGAAACGGGGACCGGGTTTGTTTGGAATCCATTCAACTTTTTACGGGGAATTCACCATGCTCGCGTACATCAAGCAATTCCTGCAAGACGAAGATGGCGCTGCCGCGATCGAATACGCGCTGATCGCCGCGCTCATCGCCTTGGCCATCGTTGCCGGGGCCACTGCCCTGGGCGCGAACATTGACGCCATCTTTACCCGTATTGCCGGCGACTTGGCCAGCCTGTAGCCACTTGGTTCCTTTGACGACCGGTTGGGAGATGGCGTTACGCAGTTGACCGAGGCCGGGTGCCCTGACTTAGACCCATCGACCGAGCAGCCCGCGCTCGGTCGATTTGTTTGTGCCTATGGCCCGGTGTTGAAAGCCTTTGCGAAATGACAGTGACTGCATCTGCGCTCCTGGGGCCCGTGGCGCTGTGTGTGCTGCTGGCCCTGTCTTGCTGGCACGATTGGCAGTCGCGCCGTATTCCCAACACCTTGCTCCTATTTGGCTTGGCCGTGGCGCTGGTGTGGCAAGTGCTGGCACCAACAAGTTCGCCCCTGCTGGCCGGCTGCGGGGCCGGCCACGGCCGTGGGCTGGTAGCCAGCCTGGCTGGCGCAGCGGCCACGCTACTAGTGGGTTTTGCGCTGTGGAAGTTGAAGCTCTTTGGCGCCGGAGACGCCAAGCTGCTGGCCGTTGTGGCCAGCTTCACAGGCTTGGGCCAGGTGCCAAGGCTGCTGCTGTTCACCTTGCTGGCAGGTGGCGTGCTGGCCCTCGCCGGCCTGGTTTTTTTCTCGCTGCGCCTGCGCTTTGCTGCGGCCAGGCAATGCATCCCTAGTTCGGCCCCCGCAGGCGCGGGTACTGTCTTTTCCGCATATCGTTTACCTTATGCCTTCGCCATCACCGTGGGCAGCCTCGCGGTGGTGGGCATGAACTACAAGGATTGCTGGTTGCACTAGGGTGCGCGGGCCATACTGCGCATCAACCTCGGGGACGGAAACATGAAAAACACGCGC
>JANOXU010000240.1:0-6793 GCA_031418595.1 Burkholderiales bacterium | reverse complement strand
GCAAGCCGTCGTCATCGGTGGAGACGAGGCTGGCCAGCGGATGCGCACGCATCAGGTCCGCCGCCACCGAACGATCAGTCGAGTCAAATTGCGCAGGCAGGTACATCGCTTGCTCTCATTCATTCCCACTCGATCGTCGCCGGCGGCTTGCTGCTGACGTCGTAGGTCACCCGGTTGATGCCGCGCACCTCGTTGATGATGCGGCTGCTGACCTTCTTCAGCAGCGCGTAGGGCAGCTCGGCCCAGTCGGCGGTCATGAAGTCGCTGGTCTGCACGGCGCGCAGCGCCACGACGTAGTCGTAGGTGCGGCCGTCGCCCATCACGCCCACGCTCTTGACCGGCAGGAACACCGCAAAGGCCTGGCTCGTCAGGTCGTACCAGTTCTTGCCGGTGGCATCGTCCTTGAAGGCGCGCAGCTCCTCGATGAAGATGGCGTCGGCGCGGCGCAGCAGATCGGCATACTCCTTCTTCACCTCGCCCAGGATGCGCACGCCCAGGCCGGGGCCGGGGAAGGGGTGGCGGTAGACCATGTCGAGCGGCAGGCCCAACGCCACGCCGAGTTCACGCACCTCGTCTTTGAACAAGTCGCGCAGCGGCTCCAACAGCTTCAGACCTAACGTTTCAGGCAAGCCGCCCACATTGTGATGGCTCTTGATGCTGGTGGCCTTCTTGGTCTTGGCGCCACCGCTTTCAATCACGTCGGGGTAGATGGTGCCCTGGGCCAGCCACTTGGCGTTGGCCAGCTTGCTGGCCTCGCGTTGGAACACCTCCACGAACTCGCGCCCAATGATCTTGCGCTTGGCTTCGGGGTCACTCACGCCTTTCAAGTGGCCCAGAAACTGCTCGCTGGCGTCCACGTGCAACACCTTGGCGTGCAGGCGGCCGACGAACATCTCCATCACCATCGCGCCTTCATTCAGCCGCAAGAGACCGTGGTCGACGAACACGCAGGTGAGTTGGTCACCGATCGCGCGGTGGATGAGTGCGGCGGCCACGCTGGAATCGACCCCACCTGAAAGGCCCAGGATCACCTCTTCGCTGCCCACTTGCTCGCGGATGCGCGCCACCGCTTCGGCGATGTGGTCGCGCATCACCCAATCGGGTTTGGCTGCGCAGATGGCCAGCACAAAGCGCTCGAGCATCGCCCGGCCCTGCACCGTGTGCGTCACTTCAGGGTGGAACTGCACGGCGTAATAACCGCGCGCTTCATCGGCCATGCCGGCAATGGGGCAGCTCGGCGTGCTGGCCATGAGCTTGAAGCCCGGCGGCAGCGCGGTGACCTTGTCGCCATGGCTCATCCACACCTTGAGCATGCCGTGGCCTTCGGGCGAACGGAAGTCTTCAATGCCGTCGAACAGCCTGGTGTGGCCGCGGGCACGGACTTCGGCATAGCCGAACTCGCGGTGGTTGGAGGCTTCAACCTGGCCGCCTAACTGCACCGCCATGCTGAACATGCCGTAGCAGATGCCCAGCACCGGCACGCCGCTGTCCCACACCGCCTGCGGCGCGCGCAGGTCATGCTCTTCGTAGGTGCTGGCATGGCTGCCCGACAAGATGATGCCCTTGGGCGCGAACTCGCGAATGAACGCATCGCTCACGTCGTTCGGGTGTATTTCGCAGTACACATGCGCCTCGCGCACACGCCGGGCGATGAGTTGTGTGACCTGGCTGCCGAAGTCGAGGATGAGGATCTTGTCGTGCATGATTTGGGTGCCTCTTTGATCAAGGGGCGGCGCGTTTGAAGTGGCGCGCAGCAATCACGGTGCCGATGCCTTGCAAGGCAGCGCAAAAATAGAACGGCAGGCCGATGCGCCAGTCACCCGGCTGCAGGTGCGACACCATGCCCAGCAGCGGCGCGCTCACCACAGGGGCAATCACCGCCATCAGGCTGTTCAGCGCCGCCACCGAGCCCATGGTGGTGCCCTGGCTGCGGGTGTCGGCGGCGTTGGACACCTGGCCTTGAATGACCGCCGCCGCACCGCCGCCCAGCAAGTTGCCCAGGATGATGATGACGAACATCATCCAACCTTCAGTGGCCGCGCCGAACGACAAGTAGGTGAGGCTGGACACACCCAAGCCCACGATGGCCAGCGTGCGCGCCGAAAAGCGCAGCAGCAGGTGTTTGAGCAAGAAGCCTTGCACCAACACCGACATCAGGCCCACGGTGAACAGCGCCCAGCCGTTGTGCGCCGGGCCCCAGCCGAATTTGAACGTGGTGTAGAGCACGAAGCTGTTGTGCAGCGTGAACTGCGCCAGCGAGGCCAAGCCGATCACCGCCACCAGCGGGCCGACGCCCTTCAATTCGCTCAAACCTTTGAGCGAACTGAACGGGTTGGCACGGCGCCACTCAAAGGGCTTGCGCCGGTCTGCCGCCAAGGACTCGGGCAGCACGAAGTAGCCGTATAACCAGTTCAGAACAGCCAGGCCGCCAGCCACGAAGAACGGCAGGTGCAGGTCGATGCTGCCAAGCAAGCCGCCCGTCACCGGGCCGAGCGTGAAGCCCAGGCCGAACATGGCGCCCACCAGGCCGAAGCGGCGGGCGCGGTCTGCGGGTGCGGTGATGTCGGCCACATAGGCGTTGGCCACCGCCGCATTGGCCTGCATGGCGCCGCTGAACACCCGCACCACGATCAGCATCCACAGCGCCGTGGCCAGACCAGTGACGATGAAGCTCAGCGCCAGGCCAGCGAAGCCCAGCAGCAAGATGGGGCGGCGGCCGTACTTGTCGGACAAGGCACCCAGGATGGGTGAGGCAAAAAAGTTCGCCACGCCGAAGCTCAAGGCGACGGCGCCGAACCAGAAGGTCTGCTCGGTGGTGGACGTGGTGAAGGTGCCCACCAGCAGCGGCAACACCGGCACGATCAAGCCGATGGCCATCATGTCGATCAGCACGGCGATCAGGATGAAGGGCATGGCCGCAGCCCTGTCAGCCCCGCGCCGGCCGGCTTGAGGCGACCCAGCGCTCGCCCCGCCGTCGCTCTTCATGACACTTCAGCCAGGCTGAGCACTGTCGCGCCGCTGGCCACCGCTGCCGCCGCCAGCGTTCTGTCGTGCGTGAGCAAGGGCAGCTTCAACGACAAGGCCAGCCAAAGGTAGGCAGCGTCGTAGATCGACAGGCCATGGTCAATGCCCAGCGCCAGGCAGGCGCGCACCTGTGCCGGCTCGAAAATGGCCAGTTCCACGCGGGTGCGCAGGGCGTCGAGCACGCTCCACTGCAGCAAGGCATCAGCGGCATCAACGCGCTTGCGTTTGACGGCATTGGCGATGATGTTGCCGCACTCCCACAGCCACAGCTCGGGCGCGTGCGCATCTACCGTGCCCGAACGCAGCCGCGCATAGAGCCGGCGCGAGGCTTCATCGTGCTCGTCGGGGAGCAGCCACGTGGCCGTGACCGAGGCATCCAGCACAAAGGCTTCGGGCAGGGTCTGCAATGCAGAAGACATCAGGCGCGACCGTCGTCGCGCAAGCTGCGCCAGTCTGGCCCTGGGCGCACCCGGCTGTGGAGTTCGGCAATGGCCGCCAGCTCACGTGCGATCTGGCCTTCGGTGATGACCGGGCGGCGGCGCACCGGCAGCATGCGCACCACTTCTTTGCCGTGGCGGGTGATGCGCACCTCTTCACCGGCTTCAACCGCGGCCACCAGCTCCGAGAAGTTCTGCTTGGCTTCGTAGATACCGGTTGATTTCATCCTATTTGTCCAGAAATAAAATTCTGGACAAATGATAGCAAATCGAGCCGCCTGCGGCGCCTCACTCCATGCGGTAGTTCGGCGCTTCCTTGGTGATCTGCACATCGTGCACATGGCTTTCGTGCATGCCCGCCGATGAGATTTCAACGAACTGTGCCCGGCTGTGAAACTCCTCGATGCTGGCGCAGCCGCAGTAGTGCATCGAGGCGCGCAGGCCGCCGGCCATCTGGAAGATGATGCCCACCACCGAGCCTTTGTAGGGCACCTGGCCTTCAATGCCTTCGGGCACCAGCTTGGCCGAGTTGCCCTGGGCGCTGCCGCCTTCTTGAAAATAACGGTCGGCGGAACCTTGTTGCATGGCGCCGATGCTGCCCATGCCGCGGTAGCTCTTGTAGCTGCGGCCCTGGTACAGGATCACTTCCCCCGGCGCCTCTTCGGTGCCGGCGAAGGCGCTGCCCATCATCACGCTGTCGGCGCCGGCGGCGATGGCCTTGGCCAGGTCGCCCGAGAAGCGCACGCCGCCATCGGCGATCAACGGCACGCCGCTGCCCTTCAGTGCCGTGGCCACGCTGTCGATGGCCATGATCTGCGGCACGCCCACGCCGGTGACGATGCGCGTGGTGCAGATCGAGCCCGGGCCGATGCCCACCTTCACCGCGTCGGCGCCCGCTTCCACCAAGGCCAACGCGGCCTCGCCGGTGGCCACGTTGCCGCCGATCACATCCACACCCGGGTAATGCTGCTTGACCCAGCGCACGCGCTCGATCACGCCCGCGCTGTGGCCGTGCGCGGTGTCGACCACGATGGCATCCACACCCGCGCGCACCAGCAGTTCCACGCGCTCGTCGGTGCCGTCGCCCACGCCCACGGCTGCGCCCACGCGCAGCTTGCCTTGGGCGTCGCGCGCGGCGTCTGGGAAGTTGGTCTGCTTGGTGATGTCTTTCACCGTCATCAGGCCGCGCAGCTCGAAGGCATCGTTTACCACCAGCACGCGCTCGAGCTTGTGCTTGTGCATCAAGGCCTTGCCGTCTTCGATGGTGGCGCGCTCGCCCACCGTCACCAGCCGCTCGCGCGGCGTCATGATCTCTTTAACCGGCACGTCCATGCGCGTTTCAAAGCGCAAGTCGCGCCCCGTGACGATGCCCACCACCTGCTTGCCCAGCAGCACCGGAAAACCGGAAATGCCGTGCTGGCGCGACAGCGCAATGACTTCGCGCACCGGCATGTCGGGCGAGATGGTGATGGGGTCGCGCAGCACGCCGGACTCAAACCGCTTCACGCGCAACACCTGGGCGGCCTGCTGCTGCGCGCTGAGGTTTTTGTGCACGATGCCGATGCCGCCTTCTTGCGCGATGGCGATGGCCAAGCGCGCTTCGGTCACGGTGTCCATGGCGGCCGAAACGAGCGGCAGCTTGAGTTGGATGTTGCGGGAAAGTCGGGTGCCCAGGCGGGTGTCGCGTGGCAGCACATGCGAGAAAGCCGGCACCAACAACACATCGTCGAAGGTGAGCGCTTTGCCTAACAGGCGCATGGGAAGTCTCCAGTCGCAAAAATGAATTATACGGAGGGGCTCGCCGGGTTCAGGCTTGCGTGACGCGCTGCACGGCACATCCCACCCGCAAACAACACGCTCGCACTACACTGCGCCGATGAACCTTCAAGTTATGCCCTGTTTGCGCGTGCTGGTGCTGGCATGGGTTGCAGTGGCCGCTGCCGACCCCGCGCAGGCGCAATGGAAGTGGCGCGACGCCAATGGCCAGGTTCACGCCAGTGACTTGCCGCCGCCGCGCGAGGTGCCGGATAAATCCATCTTGCAGCGGCCGAACTCCCTTGCGTCCAAAGCCTTGCTGGCGCCCGCATCGGTACCCGCGCCCACGGCGTCAGCGCCCCTGGCCGTGGCAGCGCCCAAGCCCGCCATCGACCCTGAACTCGAAGCGCGCAAGAAGCGCGCGGACGCCGAGGCTGCGGCCAAGGCCAAGGCCGACGAAGACAAGCTGGCCCAAGGCCGTGCCGAGAACTGCAAGCGCGCCCGCGCCCACCTGGCCACGCTGGAAAGCGGGCAACGCATCGCGCGCCCGAACGACAAGGGTGAGCGCGACTTCCTCGATGACGCCGGCCGCGCCGACGAAACGCGCCGTGCGCGTGAGGTGATCGCCAGCGATTGCCGCTGAGGCCACGGGCTCAGGGCTTGGTTTTCGCCGCGCGCTTGTAGCGCAGCCGACGGGCTTCTTTGGGGTCAACCGTGAGTGGACGGTAGATTTCGACCCGGTCGCGTTCGCGCAGCACGGCGTCGGGTTCCTTGACCTTGCCCCATACGCCGCAGCTCAACGGCGCGCCTTGCAGACCGTGGCGTTGCAACACCCCGCTTTGCACCAGCGCGTCACCCAGCAACGCACCAACAGGCAGCCGCAGCGCCGTGCTGTCGACCTGGCCCGGCGCGGCGCAATAAACAACCTCGACCGCTATGGTGGCCACATCAACGCGGGCCATGGACGTCTTCGGCGCGCTTGACGAACGAATCGACGAAGCTGTTGGCCACCCGGTCGAAGGCTGGGCTGAGCACGGCTTCGAACGCTGGGCTGGCGAAAGCGTAGCGCAGGTCGAACTCGATCTTGCAGGCCTGTTCTTCGCCACCGGGGCGGCCCAGCGGCTTGAAGGCCCAAGTGCCGTCAAGCAACGAAAACGGGCCATCCACCAGGCTGACCACGACCCGCTCGTTGAGCGTGTGTTCATTGCGGGTGGTGAAGGCATGGCGCACGCCGGCAAACGCCAGCTGCAGCCGGGCCACCATGCCGTGCTGACTGCGTTCAAGCACCTCGGCGCCCGCGCACCAGGGCAGGAAGGCGGCGTACTGGGGCACGTCGATCACCAGCTCGTACATCTCGCGCGGCGAGTACCACAGCAGAACGGATTTGCTGACGTGCTTCATACAATCGTTCGATTCTAGGAGCCTGTCGGACTTGTGGCGTCGAAGCGAAATTTGGCCCCAGCGAGGACAGTTTTTGCCGGGTTTGCAGGCCCATAGCCGTAGCTATGGGACAAAAAGCCGGTGAAAAATGGACCGCTGCGGCCAAATTGCAGCCGACGTTCCCCAAGTCCGACAGG
>JANOXU010000239.1:0-3756 GCA_031418595.1 Burkholderiales bacterium | reverse complement strand
GTTGCTGGCCGAGGGTGGGCGCCTTTGTGTTAACGTTTTGGGTGGGGGGTGGTTGTTGTGGGTTTTGCGGGGGGGAAAGTGGGTGGGCGCTGGGGGGGGGTGGGGGCTGAAGCCGCGGCCAGCCCTGCGGGCCGGCTGCCCTCAGTCACGCGCGCTTCGGGGCGCGCCGCTTAACTCGCTGCACTCACTTCGTTCGTTACGCTCAGACAGGCGCGGCGAGCATGCTGACGAAGCGCGTGAGTACACGCGCCGCCCCGAACCGCCCGCGCCTTCGGCGCTGGCTTCTTTATGCCCACACCCACCCCGCCCACCCTCGCACTTGTGGGCCCGGCTGTGTCGTCGGGTTACTTGAAGTCAAGCGCCGGCCAAGGCCAGGCGCCCCTCAAGCCACCGAACCCTTCATCACCTCCAGCGCGGTGACGAAGCCCTGGTTCAGGTGCGCCGCCATCGTCTGCACCACCAGCTCGGGTTCACGCACGCTGCCCGCGTTCGAACCCGGGCCTTGACACAGCCACAAGGCGCCTGCCCTGGAAAGCTGAAGCGGCCACGCGTGCGATTGGCCTTCACGCAACCTGTGCCCTGTGCGAGCATGCGTTAACCAGACAGCCCAAACGCGTATGGCCGATCTCTTCATCTCGCACAGTTCGGTCGACGACAGCTTTGTGGGCGCGCTTCGCGTCGCGCTCGCCGACCACGGCCAGCAGGGCTGGATCGACTCACGCGAGCTGCGTGGCGGGGATGGGCTCTCGCCGGCCATCAAGAGCGCGATCGAAGGGGCCGCGGCCTTTGCCGTGGTGGTCAGCCCGGCCGCGCTGCAGTCCAAATGGGTTGGCAAGGAACTGCGCCACGCCCTTGAATTGCAAAAGCGGCCGGGTACGCCCAAGTTTCCCGTCATTCCGATCTCGCTCGACGGCACGCAGCTCGGCGTTCTGGAAGCGCTCTTCGGCGAAGAGCCCATCTACATCCCGGCCAGCAGCGCAGCCGGCGGTGTCGATGCCGCTGTGCATGCCGTTCTCGTGGCCTTGGGCAAGCGCTTGCCCACCGACCTGCCAGCGATAGCCCAGCCCAAGGCTGAAGCGCTCGAAGAGCTGGTGCTAGCGCTCACCGACATGAGGTTTGAAGAAGCCGACGGCAAGCGCCGCGCCACGGCCCGCGCCCGCCTCGTGTACGAGCCCGCCACGCCGGGCCAGCGCGAGGTGGCCAGCACCCGGACCTGGCGGCTCGTGGCTCCCATCGGCCCGATCGAGGCGGCCGACCTGACCTGGTATCTGGAGAAGTACGCCATCTGGCCAAGCGGCGTCGACGTCATCCGCAACCGGGCCAGCGGAGTCGAACAGAACCTCGTCGTCTGGGGCAGCAAGATCCACGACGCGGCGCTGCCTGTTGCCCACACGGCCAACGTGATGCAGGCCTGGGCGAAGGTCGCCAGCCAGGCCGGGCGGCGCTTCTCGGTACACGTCGATGCGGCCGTGGAAGCCGGTGCGTCGAACGACGACACCACCGCGGCACAGGAAGCCGCCACCGAACTGCTGCGCCTGCCCTGGGAACTGCTGCACGACGGCCAGGGCTTCCTGTTCCAGGGTGCCCGGCCGGTGCGCGTGCGCCGCCGCCTGCCCAATACGCAGGTGCTCGACGTGCCGGTCGTCGCGCCGCCCATTCGCATCCTGCTCGTCACCGCCCGGCCCGAAGACGATGCCTGCGGCTACCTCGACCACCGCGCCAGTGCGCTGCCGCTGGTGGCGGCGATGGAGGCGCTGCCCGGCCTGGTGAAGCTCAAACTGCTGAACCCGCCCACGCTGCCGGCCCTGCGCGAAGAGCTCGATCGCGCCCGCGCTGCCGGCCAGCCTTACCACGTGCTGCACTTCGACGGCCATGGCGTGTACAGCCGGCAGGCGGGTCTGGGCGGGTTGTGCTTCGAGCACCCTGAAGATGTGCGCAAGCTCGACAACCGCCGCCACGCCACCGTCTTCACGCAGGACAGCACGGCGCATGGCACCGGCCTGGGATCGCTGCTGCGCAATCACTGTGTGCCGCTGGTCTTTCTCGAAGCTTGCCAGACGGCGCAGGCGGAAAAAGCTTCCGAGTCGGTGGCCACCGAACTGCTGAAGCTCGGCGTGGCCAGCGTGGTGGCCATGACGCACAGCGTGCTGGTCGAAACCGCCAAGCGTTTTGTCGCCGCGTTCTACCAGTCGTTGGCCACCGGCCAACGCGTGGGCGACGCAATGCTTGCGGGCCAGTGCAAGCTCAAGGACGACACCGGGCGCGGCACCGTCTTCGGCGCGGGCGAGTTGAGGCTGGAAGACTGGTTCGTGCCCGTGCTCTACCAGGCGAAGGACGACCCGCAGCTCTTGCGCACCATACCCACCCCGCAGACGGTGCAGGATGCCCAAGCTCGCCTGGCCGCGCGCTTGGGCGACACACCGAATGAGCCGCCCACCGGCTTCGTCGGCCGCAGCCGCGAGCTGCTGGCATTGCAGCGGCTGCTGCACACCGAACCTTATGCCGTCGTTCGCGGCCAGGGCGGTGAAGGCAAGACTGCGCTGGCGGCTGAGTTCGCGCGCTGGATGGTGCGTTCGCAGCAGGTGCAGCGCGCCGCGTTTGTCTCGGTCGAGTCCCACGGCAACCGCCGCGCCGTGGTCGATGCGCTGGGGCGGCAGTTGGCAGGCACCGGCTTCTCTGCCGCGGGCGACCTGGAAGCTGCCACCTTGCAGGTCGAGCGCGCCTTGCGCGAGCAGGCCACACTGCTGGTGGTGGACAACATGGAAAGCATCCTGCTGCCGCCTTTCATGCTGGAAGAAACCCCCGAGGCTTTGTCAGCCGAGGCGCGTGAGGAGTTGGCCGCCATCCTCGACCTGTGCGCGCGGCTGCTGCGCGTGGGCGAAAAGACGCGCCTCGTCTTCACCAGCCGCGAGGCGCTGCCCGCGCCGTTCGATGCGCCGCACAACCGGCGCGAACTGCAGCGCCTGGAGCGCGACGATGCGGTCAAGCTGGTGGAGCGCGCGCTCGACAGCGACGCTGGCAGCAGCGGCCTTGGCAGCAGTAGCTCTGCCGCCACCGGCGTGAATGCGCCAGCGCAAGAGATCGAAGCGCTGGTTGATGCCGTGCACGGCCACGCCCGCACGCTGGCCCTGCTGGGCCCTGCGCTGCTAGCCCAGGGCGTTGCGGCCACGCGGCAATCGCTGGCCACGCTGATGGCCGAAATGGAAAAGCGCTTCCCGGGCAGCCGCGAGCAATCGGTCTTCGCCAGCGTGGAGTTGTCGCTGCGCCGCCTGTCGCCGAACAACCAGGCACGTGTGGGTGTGCTCGGGGTCTTTCATGGCGGCTGCAGTTTGGACGTGCTGCGCGTCATGATGAAGTGGGAGGACGCAGATGTGGCCTCGCTCGCCAGCGCGCTGGTGGCCACCGGCTTGGCGACGCCAAACCGCTACCACCACCTCACGCTCAACGCGGCCCTGTGCCCCTGCCTGCGCGGGCGGCTGGGCGCTGCCGAGCGCGAGGCATTGACGGCGGATTGGGTGCGAACCATGGGCGAGTACGCGGAGTTGCTCGACCGCCAGCAGCGCCAAGACGCCGAGCTCGCCGCCACGCTGACCGGGCTGGAGCTGCCCAACCTCTTTGCCCTGCTCGAACTCGTGCAGCGCGCGGGCGACGCCGAGGCGACCATCGGCCTGGCCACCTCGCTCTACAGCCTGCTGCAAGACCTTGGCCGGCCCCGCCTGCTGGAGCGCGTGGGGCAGGTGCGCGACGCTGCCGCAT